>CAXTNA010000082.1:0-11710 GCA_964245535.1 uncultured Acidobacteriaceae bacterium
CTGCCTGGGTCTGATCGGCAGTTCGAGGAATACAAAGGTCCTTAGCTGCGCTAAGGATGACGCTTCAATTTTGTGTAGCCGCAGATACTCGTTGTAGCACCCCACGTCCACGCCTGCGCATCGTAGTTGCGGTATGCTTGCGCGCATGTCTGCTTCCCTTTCTAACGACCAGCTGAATACCCCCGGCCACCATGCCTCACCCGACCGCCTCGTGCAGCTGCCGCGGCTGCTGACGGACTATTACGCCCTGCATCCGGACCCGGCCGAGGCAGCCGAGCGGGTGAGCTTCGGCACCAGCGGGCATCGCGGATCATCGCTGCAGGCTTCCTTCAATGAGGAGCACATTCTGGCCATCACGCAGGCCATCTGCGAGTACCGTGCCGGGGAAAACACGACGGGGCCGCTATTTTTGGCGCAGGATACGCATGCGCTTTCCGAGCCGGCTTTTACGACGGCGCTGGAGGTGTTGGCGGCCAATCGCGTTGAGGTGATGATCGACCGTGATCTGCGCTACACGCCCACACCGGCGCTGTCGCATGCGATTGTGTCGCACAATGCGAACCGCACGCTGGGCCGGGCAGACGGCATTGTGATTACGCCTTCGCACAATCCGCCCGAGGATGGCGGCTTCAAGTACAACCCGCCGACCGGTGGGCCGGCCGATACGGGCACGACCAAGTGGATCCAGGACCGCGCCAATGCGCTGATTGCGAACAAGCTCGCAGGTGTGAGGCGCATGCCGTTTCAGCAGGCGTTAACGGCCCCAACGATCTATCGGCATGACTTCATCAACGCGTATGTTTCCGATCTGAAAAACGTCATTGACTTCGAAGTGCTGCGGGGCACGGAGTTGCAACTTGCCGTCGATCCTTTGGGTGGCGCGGGCGTTGACTATTGGCCGCGCATTGCCGAACAGTACGGACTGCCGGTCGCGGTGTTGAACCCCTATGTGGACCCGACCTTTCGCTTCATGACGCTTGATTGGGATGGGCGCATTCGCATGGATTGTTCTTCGCCGTTTGCGATGGCGAGCATGATCGAAAATAAAGACAAATTCGATGTTTCCTGGGCTTGCGATACCGATCATGACCGGCACGGTATCGTTACACGATCTGCCGGGTTGTTGAATCCAAACCACTATTTGGCAGTGTGCATTCAATACCTGTTCACGCATCGGCCGGAGTGGAATGCGACGGTGGGCATCGGCAAGACTTTGGTGTCGTCGTCGATGATCGACCGTGTGGCCGAAGGGCTCGGGCGACCGTTGCTGGAGGTGCCGGTCGGCTTCAAATGGTTCGTCGACGGGCTGATCGGCGGCACGCTCGGTTTTGTCGGCGAGGAGTCTGCCGGGGCGACTTTTCTGCGCCGTAACGGGCAGGTTTGGACGACGGATAAGGACGGGCTGATCTGCGGGCTGCTCGCGGCCGAGATGACGGCGGCAACGGGCAAGGACCCTGGGGAACTCTACCGCGAGCTGACGGCGCGCTACGGCTCGCCGGTGTATCAACGGGTTGATGCGGCGTGCTCGAAGGAGGACAAGGCCAAGCTGGCGAAGCTATCGCCGTCGCAGGTTTCGGCGAAGGAGTTGGCGGGTGATCCGATTACGGCGATCTTGACAGAAGCGCCCGGGAACCATGCGGCCATCGGGGGTCTGAAAGTTACGACGGCAAATGGGTGGTTTGCCGCGCGACCTTCGGGCACGGAAGATGTGTACAAGATTTATGCGGAAAGCTTTGCGGGGGAGGAGCATCTGCGGAGGATTCAGGAGGAAGCGAAGGCGCTGGTGTCGGCGGCGCTGGCGGGGTGAGCTTCTTTGCTGTCATCCCCGTAGGGGATCTGCGTTTCTGCGGCTGATTGCAGTCCCTGAAAGTGTGCTTTCAACATGAGCAAGCCTGCAGGTCTCTCCACTGCGCAGACGATAAAGCCGTCTGCTTCGGTCGAGATAACACAACACGGTGCACGCAGGAAAGGGAGTGGACCAGCAGGCTTTGGTTGCCCCCCAGGGATTCGAACCCCGATTGATCGGTTCAGAGCCGACTGTCCTACCATTGAACGAGGGGGCAACAGGTGCTGCGGATGCGGGACAACACCTTGCCGTTTCGAGCAAAGCAGCGTCAACCGCCTCTGCGAGTGTACGGAGAAAAGCGTTGCTGGGTCAACAGCGGTGCGGCGGCTTGTTTACTCCTCGCGCAGAACTTCCAACGGTTTCTGCCCAAGTACGCGGCGGCTGGCAAGCCATCCGCAGGCTACCGTTAGCAAGCCGGCGGCTAGCCAGAAGGAAAGCGTGAGCCCGGCTTGGAAGTGGTAGTCAAAATGGAATGCGCGGTGCAGCAGGATGCGCGAGACGATGTTGGCAAACAGCAGGCCGACAGCGCCGGCGATCAGTCCCAATGTGGCGAACTCGATGGAGAAGATGGCGGCGATGTGCGAGCGTGTGGCCCCTAGGGTCTTCAGCACGACGACCTCACGGATGCGTCGGTAGCGGGTTCCCGCGATGGCGCTGGCGAGAATGACGATGCCGGCGAAGGTTGAGAACGCGGCTAAAAACTGGATCACGTAGACGATCTGCAGGACAGCTTCGCGTACGGTTTCGACAGTGGCGGCGACATCGACGACCGTGATGGAGGGGTAGCGTTCGTAGAGCGCGCGGCGCACCTCGGCCGTGTGCGCGGGGTCGGCATTGACGCCGCCGTACCAGATGGCGGGCAGGTTGTGCAGTGCGGGCTCGGGCAGCATGAGTTGCGCGCGGGAAAAAGCGTGCTGCGAATCGGGCTCAAAGATGGCGACGATGCGCGCGGTGAAGGGATTGTCTTCGGCGACAAAGGTCATGGTCTGGCCAACGTCAAGGTGCAGGTTTTTCGCGAACCCCCGGTCGACGGCAATGACCGGTTGTTGCGCTGCGGCGGCGGCCTGGGCGGCAGTCCACCAGGCACCCGCGATGACGCGGTCGCCGGGCGGTGGCTGGTCGGCTGTGGGCGGCCAGGAAAGATTCAGCGCGCGCAGAAAGCGCTTCGGGATGTGTTCGACTTTCAGGTTTTCGATGGAGGTTCCGTTTACCGCGGCCAGCCGTGCGGCGATGACGGGCAGCATCTCCGGGGCGCCGCGGACATAGCGTTGCTGCGCCAGCACGGCGCGCACGCCGGCGACCTCGGTGGGACTGACATCGACGAGGAAGAGGTTTGGCAGGCGGCTCAGGGTGGTGGAGGAGAGATCGCTGACCACGGCATGCTGCACGGTGTAGACCGTGGCAATCTGCATGACGCCCAAGCCAAGCGCGGCTAACAGTGCGGCTGACGGATTGCCGGGCCGGTAAAGGTTGGCGAGGCCATGCCGCAGCGCGGAGGGTAGATGCAGGCTGGTGCGCCGCAGGGCCAGGCGCAACAGGGCCAGCAAACCGGCGGCGAGCGCCAATAGCACGAGCAGGACCGCTGCCAATCCGACGCCGAAAATGGAACCGATCTGCCTGGATTCGGAGACATAGGCGGCGAGCAGCATAAGACCGCCGAGGATCACGAGGAAGGCCATGATCTGTACGGCCGAGCCGCGCAGCTTGCGGAGGAGCCGTTGCGCGAAGGGATCGTCGGAGCTTTCCACCGCACGGCGCAGGATGAGGATCGGCCGTACGTCGCGGATGTCGAGCAGTGGCGGCAGGCTAAAAAGCAAGGTCGTGAGCAGACCCGCGCCGAGGCCCAGCGCGAGCGCGTGCGGGTCGAGGTGGAAGGCGGGCGTAAGGTGCAGCAGCCGGGCTAAAAACAGCGGCAACGCCAATTGCACGCCAAAGCCGAGCAGCAGGCCCAGCACGCCGCCGCACAGGCCCAGCAGCAGCGTTTGCAGCACATAGATGCGGATGATGTGGCCGGAGCCCGCGCCCAGGGCCTTCATGATGGCGATGGAATCGAGCCGCTGCGCGAGGTGCGCGCGGATGGCCATGGCGACGCCGATCGCGCCCAGCACAAGGGCGACGAGCGACATGAGCGAAAGCAGGCCGGTGGCGCCGTCGAGCGCACGGGTGAGGCCCTCGTTGGCGTCGCGGTAGTCGGAGACCTGCGCCTCGGGCAGGGCTTCCTGCAACTGGTCGCGCAGCTTGGCCAGGCTGGCATCAGGGGCGGCTTTGCCGGGGGCGGCGCCGGGCAGCACGAGCAGCACGCGGCGGGTGGCGCGCGAACCGAAACCGAGCAGTCCGGTGGCGTCGAGCGCGTGCTGCGAGATGAGGATGCGCGGACCGGCGGCAAAGGCGCCCGAAAGCCGGTCCGGTTCTTCAACGACCGTGGCCGCGACGCGAAAGTTGCTGTTATTGAGCCGGATGGAGTCGCCGACGTGGAGGTGTAAACGCAGCAGCAGATCGTCGCCGACGGCCACGCTGGTGTCAGTGAGCGCCTGCGTGAGCGGGATCGCCGGCGCGAGTGTGACCTTGCCGTAGAAGGGGTAGTGCGCGGGGTCGACGGCCTTGAGCGAGACCAGCAGCGGGTCGAGCGAGGTGGACGCGGAGGCCATCGAAAGCAGCTCGGTGACGGGCGTCTGCTGCGCGCCGCTGGCGTTCACGAGGCCATTCAGCTTGGCGATATCCAGCGGCGTGAGCGCCTGGTTCGAGCGCACGGAAAGGTCGGCCGCAAGGATAGTGCGGGCGCGCAATAACAGCACCGCGCGGAAGGCTGCAGAAAAGCCGCGCACGCCTGTGAGCGCGGCGACACCGATGGCCACGCTGAGCACGACGAAGGCGAATTTGCCGCGTGAGGAACGCAGTTCGCGTGTGGCAATGCGGGCGGTGGTGGCGAGCGAGAGCGCTGGCATGCTACGCCCCAACCTGTAGGGGGCTGTTCGCTCCACCGTTACTTGTGGCCCCGTTACTTGTGGCCCCGCGCTCATCGGCGATGACCAGGCCGTCGCGCAGGACGATGCGCCGGCCGGCATGGGCGGCGAGCGCGGGGTCGTGCGTGACGAGCACGAGCGTGGTGCCTTCGGCGCGATTGAGGCGCAGCAGCAGCTCCAAAATGTGCTGGCCGTTGGTGGAATCGAGGTTGCCGGTGGGTTCATCGGCGAGCACGATCGGCGGGCGCAGGATGAAGGCGCGTGCGAGCGCGACGCGCTGCTGTTCGCCGCCCGAAAGCTGCACGGGGTAATGGTCGGCGCGGGTACTGAGCCCGACGGAGTCGAGTAAGGCACGGGCACGCTCGAGGCCGGTCTTGCGGTCACTTCCCTCTTCGTTCAATTCGTAGGGCAGCAGCACGTTTTCCAGCGCGGTGAGCGTGGGAATGAGCTGGTAGCTTTGAAACACAAAGCCGATGGTGCGCCCGCGCAGGTGGGCCAGCTTGTTTTCGGCAAGATCGCTGATCACGGTTCCGTTAAGTGCGACCGAGCCCGAGGTGGGGTTGTCAAGGCCGGCGAGCAGGCCGAGCAGCGTGGATTTGCCGGAGCCCGACGCGCCCATGACGGCGACGAACTCGCCCCGTGTAACGGTGAAGTCGATCCCTTTGAGGATGTCCACGGTGGTGGTGCCCGTGCGCAGCGATTTCCGCAGACTTTGGACGACGATCATGGCCGCAGCAGGGGCGCTCGACGACGCGGCGCTCGGAAGTGGGGAGGAAGCGGCGGATGGGGATGCGAGCAAAAGCGAAAACCTCTGGGTAAAATCCAACTGAGTAAAATAGGGACGTGCGGCGTGCAAAGCTCTTCTTCATTCTAGCGACATTGGCACCATCGGCGATCACGGCGAGCACCCTCGGCCTGATGGGAGCGCCCATGCAAACGGCCGCCGGTTCCAATCACCGCGCGTTTGTTGGTGCCCCGAAAGGTTCGGTCCCACCGAACGAGGGCCGGCCTCTGCTGGTCTGCTTCGGCGACAGTTTGACAGCCGGAGCGGGGATCGATACGGAACAGGCCTACCCGGCGAACCTGCAACAGCTACTGGATCATGACGGCTACAGCTATCGGGTCGTGAACCAAGGGGTCAACGGCAACACGACAAAAGACGGTCTGGACCGCGTGGCCGAGGTGATTCGCGAGCATCCGCAGGTGGTGGTGGTGGAGTTTGGGGGCAATGACGGCCTGCGCGGGCTGCCGGTGTCGCAGGCGCAACGCAATCTCGACAGCATCGTGCGGCAGCTCAAGGCGGCGGGCGTGCGGGTGGCGATGGCCGGCATCACGCTACCGGCGCAGTACGGCGGGCCCTATGTGCAAAGCTTCAATGCGATGTTCCCGCCCGTGGCCACGCGCTACCATGTGCCGTTGCTGCCATTCATTCTGCAGGATGTGTACGGGGTTCCCGGCGACATTCAGGAGGACGGCATTCATCCGACAGCCAAGGGCGCGCAGCAGGTGGCGGTGAATGTGGAGCGGTTGGTGCTGCCGTTGTTGAAGAAGTAGATGAATGTGGTACCGCCCAGATTGCCTCAGTGCAGCTACATTTCACAAAGCAGGTGTTATTTCTATTTGCCTGTCGAACCTCATAAAGCAGGGTCGGATCCGGCTTCGGTGATGTACTCGTCTAGTTGACGATCAAAGCTCGGGATTATTCTTTCCAGACGCTCGAAATCGTCGTAGCGGATAAAATCCTCATCTGTTTCATAACTCTCTGGGAGAGTTGCGTCTAAGTGCTGCTGGTAGTAGCGCAGAGCCGAAATCACAGTTCGCCATTCTCCAATGTTTGCACTAAACCTAGGCTTAACGGGCATCTTGGATCTCCTTCGTGGTTACTTTGTCAGTGATAAGCGGGTTTGCTGCTATTTCCTGTAGAAGGCCCAGATACTTCAGGAGCGGCATGTCACTTGCGGGAACGATCATGTAGTGACCTTGGTTTGTGAGGTCTTTCGCGATACTAAGTCCAGCGGGTAGGATGCTGTTTTCTTAATCCTCCAGACGTGAGTACCGGGTCGTTTCATTGCGGCTATGATTCGAGCAAATGCGGAGAACCCGTTGCCGTCCGCCACCACGAATTTTATGCCACCTTTGTTAAACAATGCGGCAATCCCTAAGCCCACGTCCTTCAGAAAAATTTGGTGACGTAGCATTTCCCATGCGGTACAGGTCTACGTGAAGCGCGTCCAGGTCCATAACATAGACTTCTTCTGGGTTAAGCAAATCGTGCTCCTTTCAACTCTGTAACAACCGCATAGTAAAGCAAATTGGGTGCGGGTGTGCAGGCGTACTTCATCCGAGCACAACGATCGGCTGCACCAGCGTGCCCGCGATGCGTTTGCCGATGCCGAGCAGGTCGCGTGGGCCGGTGAAGAGTTTTACCAGCGGCGCGCGGGAAAACTCCGGCACGTTAGCCTGCATGCCGTTGCGCAGGCGGCCGGCGGTGGCTTCATCGACTGTGACGGCGGGCATCTCCGGCAACAAGAGGCGCGGGTGAATCAGCCGTGCTTCGAGGGCTGCCGGTGAGAGTGCTTTCAGCTCGTCGAGGGTTAGCGCTGCGTCGAGTGTGAAGGGGCCGGCGGCGGTGCGTCGCAGGCTGGCGAGGTGGGCGCCGCAGCCGGCGAGGTCGCCCAACTCGTGCGCGACCGAGCGCACGTAGCCTCCTGAGGAAACGTGCATGGTGAAGCTGGCGAGTTCGCCCTCGAGCGAGAATAGATCAAACGCGTGGATGGTGATGCGGGCCGGTTTCACGGGGGCTTCCTTGCCGGCGCGGGCGAGCTTGTAGGCGGGCACGCCGTTGATCTTTTTGGCGGAAAAAATAGGCGGCACCTGGTCCAGCTCGCCGCGAAAACGCCCGCTGAGCGCGCGCAACTCGTCCAGGGAAAGGCGGAGCGGCTGTGGTGCGGCGGTGGGTTCGCCGTCGGCGTCGAAGCTGTCCGTGCTCCAGCCAAAGCGGATGGAGCCGGTGTAGTGCTTGTCGGCGGCGCCGAAGAACTGGGCGAGGCGCGTGTACTTGCCGAGCAGCAGCGGCAGCACGCCGGTGGCCATGGGATCGAGCGTGCCGAGGTGGCCGACGGAGCGCTCGCCGGTGGCGCGGCGCACGAGGTTGACGACGTCGTGTGAGGTCATGCCGGCGGGTTTGTCGAGGATGAGGAGACCGTTCATAGGGGTTTTCCGAAGTGCACACAGCAGGTCCCCTGCGGGGATGACAGGAAAAGCAAGAACAAGAACAAACGCAGATTCCCTGCGGGAATGACAAACAAAAAAACGAAGGCAGAACAAAGTAGATCCCTCCCCCTTCGGCTTGGCTCAGGGTACGGGATGACAACCGAGGGGGAACGCGGTGTTGAATTAGCGGCGGTGCTCTACCAGCGACAGGAATTCATTGCGGGTTTGCATTTGGCTTTTGAAGACGCCCAGCATGGCGCTGGTGACCGTGCGTGAGCTTTGTTTTTCGACGCCGCGCATCATCATGCACAGGTGCTGCGCTTCCAGGATGACGGCAACGCCTTGTGGATGGATGGCGTTTTCGACCGCCTCGGCGATCTCGCGCGTGAGGCGCTCCTGCACCTGCAAGCGACGGGCGAAGACATCGACAATGCGTGGGATTTTGCTGAGGCCGATGACCTTGCCCTGGGGGATGTAGGCGACATGCGCGCGACCGAAAAATGGCAGCAGATGGTGCTCGCACAGGGAATAGAACTCGATGTCTTTGACGATGACCATCTCGTCGTAATCGACATCAAAGAGCGCGCCGTGAATTGCCTCTTCGGCGGTTTGCGCATAGCCACGCGTGAGGAAGTCAAACGACGCTTCGATGCGTTTGGGCGTGTTCACCAGGCCGTCGCGGGCGGGATCTTCGCCGAGGCGGGTGAGGATTTCGGCGTAGATTTGGGCCAAACTCGCGTCAGCCAGCGGAAGTGGGGCTGCGCGGCCGGCTTGTGCAGCGGCGGTTTCGCCGGGGTGTTCGGGGTTGGGCGCCTCGAGGGGAGCTTTCGTGGTCATCGTTCGATGGTATGGCCTTTCAGAAAATGATCAGGTGCTGGAAAGCGCGAGGACCGGCTCACCGGCGCCGAAGTAATCGAAGGCATTGTTGCTGGTTTCTTCTACACGAATGCGCTGCAAGGTCGCCGGCGCATGATCCGCGGCAAAAGGCGCAAACGTACGCCAAAGCTCACGGCAGAGATTTTCGGTGCTGGGCACAACATCACGGAATGCGGGATCTTGATTCAGATTGGTTTGATCGAAGCGGTCGAGCAGGTGGCGTTGAGCAAAGGCGTCGAGATCGGCGAGATTGACGACCATGCCTGTAGCCGGATCGATCGGACCCGAAAGCGTGATCTGCACGAAGTAGTTGTGCCCATGGCCGTAGGGGTTGTTGCATTTGCCGAAGAGCGCGCGATTGGGTTCCGTGCCGAGTGCGGGGACGTGCAACCGGTGCGAGGCGGAAAAACGATAGCGGCGGCTGAGGTGCGCGAAGGGTATCTTTGTTGCCGTCATGCGGCCTCCAAGTCGCCGGCGTAGACATCGGCGAAGAGGTCCGGAGCCTCGTACACGCGCACGCGATGCAGCACGGCACCGGGAACTTTATCCTGGAGACGCTGCCAGATCGACCAGGCAATGTTTTCGGTCGTGGGCTGCACGGTGGCAAACTCAGGGATTTCATGGTTCAAATGGCGATGGTCATACACCGCGACGACCTCGCGCTGCATGATGTCTTTGAGGTCTTTCAAGTCAATGACGAAGCCGGAGGTGGGGTCAATGTTGCCCTTCACCGTCACCTCCAGCGTGTAGTTGTGGCCGTGGCCGTGCCGATTGGCACATTTGCCGAAGACACAAAAATTTTCTTCCTCGCTCCAGGCGGGATTCCAGTAGAAATGGGCGGCGGCGAATTCAGCTTTGCGGGTGAGCAGGATCATGGGATGACGAGGCGGTGTGCAGGTTTCGGGCGCTAGGTTCTAGATGCGTGTGAGAAGCCAGGCGACGCGGTGTTTCGGCAGGTCAGGTGTGGTATTGCCTGCCCTTCCAGGTGACCGTATGCTGCACGCGATGACGCGCAAAACTCAGCAGCAGCAGCCCCGCGAAAAACGGCAGCCCCAGCGGCGCGATAGCGGAGTCGAACAGCGAGAAGTGGGCGCGCGCAATGCGCTGGTAGACCCGCAACAGCGTACGCGCCCACAGCGCCACGATCGCCACACGCTGCCACGTCACGAGGTAGGGCAGGAACCAGATCAGCAGGGGTAAGAGCAGCAACAGCACGTCGAGGATGCGCCACAGCGCCAGCCGCAAGGCGTGTGGAAACAGCAGGGCGAGGTTTTTCGTCCAGCCTTCGACCAGATCGCCAACGCCGCGGTACATGCGCGTGGCCACGGCATCGGGCGCGTAACGCAGGCGGATGTTTTTCTTGGCTCGCTTAACCAGCGCGGCCAGTTCTACATCTTCAAGAATTGAGCGGCCCACCGCGCGATGGCCGCCGACAGCGAAGTAGGTGTCGCGCGCGACGAGCAGGAACTGGCCGTTGGCGGCGGCAGTGCGGTCGTTCGGGTCGTTGACTTTGGCGGGTGGGTACACGCTGGCGAGCTCGGAAAAGATCAGCGGCATGACGGTGTGTTGTGCCGCGCCGTGCAGGATCTGGTGGGGCGAGTAGGAGAGCAGCGCCACGCCGTTGCGGGCGGCCTCGTGCAGGGCGCGGCGCAGGCTGCCGGGCTCGTGCAGGGTGTCGGCATCGGTAAACAGCAGTGAGCGGCCCCCCGCGGCCTGGGCACCCGCCCAGCAGGCGTTGGTTTTGCCGGTGAAAGCGCGTTTGGACCCGCGCAGTTCCAACGGCGGTGCGGACAGAACGCGCAGGCCGGGATGTTTGGCGGCGAAGGATTCCGCGATGGCGCGGGTGCGATCGGTGGAAGCGTCATCAATGACGAGCAGCTCCCAATCGACGCCGAGCGCAAAGATGGGCTCCGCTTGCGCGACGAGGCTTTCGAGGCAGGCAGCCAGATTGGCTTCTTCATCACGCGCCGGGATGATGACGGAAAGCTCGAGCGGCGCTTCCAATGTCGTGTCTGCCGGAGCCTGCGGCTGGGTACTCGGCGTGGCAGGCAACGGCCGCGGCTCCCCGGCGTCGAACAGCCCCAGCACCGGGGTGTAGCTGCCGCCCGGCGCGCGCGAAATCTCTTTCTCGTTCTGCTTGCCGGCGCGATCTGCCACGGCTTCTATTATAGGAAGGGATGAGACGACGCGGCAGTGGCATAGACAAACGAACGCTCGGCGCGATCTGGTCTGGCGCAACGCTGCTGGCTGTAGCCCTGTCGGGAACCGGCTGCGATCGCGGCGACCAGCCGCAGCAACTCGGGCGCTCCGCTCCTGTGTTTGCGCTCGACGATGGCCGGCACCGTGTCGATCTGCGCAACCTGCGCGGGCAGGTGGTGGTCCTGAACTTCTGGGCGAGTTGGTGCGCGCCCTGCATTGCCGAGATGCCGTCGCTGGAAGCGTTGCAGCAGGATCTGCCGCAGGTCCGGGTGGTGTTGGTGGCGTTCGATGAGGACCCGAGCACGTATCAGGACTATCTTGCAAGGCATCCGTTGCCGCTGCTGACGGTGCTCGACACCAAACAGATTGCCAATGCGCTGTACGGCACCTTTCGGCCGCCGGAGACGTATGTGATCGATAAAAGCGGTGTGATCCGGCATAAATATATCGGATCGCAGGATTGGACGAGCCCGGAAATCGAAAACACCTTGCGCCGGCTGGCCGGTTGAGTCATGATCTCGCCCTGCTAGCATAAAGCCATGACACAGCTGGATGTGATGTACCGCTATGACCGCCCGCCCGGCGAGACGACCGGCATGGCGCTGGCCAAGGT
>CAXTNA010000083.1:0-11686 GCA_964245535.1 uncultured Acidobacteriaceae bacterium
GCACCTGCTTCGGGAGCAGGGGGTCGGAGGTTCGAATCCTCTCGCCCCGACCATTTTTCTTCAAGACAACGGAATGCGTTTCGCTCAGATACCTGATGTGTCCTCGCTCATGGCCAGTGGCGAAGCGAGCCAAGCCGGTGTAGCCCACACTCGCTCCCGTCCCGCATACCTTTCACAAAACGTCGCGGTATTCCTGGCTAATTCGGAGTCGATCTGCGAGTCGTAGCACTCGGCGAGGCGTAGCTTTCGTACACGCGCCGCTTCAACATCGCTCGCGGCCGCACTCACAAATCCTGCCTGTAGCGAAAGACCCACAGCGTCGGCATGTCGCTTCAGCTCGCCCATGGCTTCCGGCCGGGCGGCATAGGGCAAGTCCTCATAAAAGGCGACAGGCAGTGGCGAAGCAACCAGTGCCTCAAGCCCTGCCTGCCGCACAATGCGATGGTCAATGTGATTTCCAATCGCAAGCGGCAATACAAACGCCATCGTCTCCGGAGCCGCGCCTCGCGCCAGCTTCGCAATCGCCCCGGTAACACGGGCGCGGGCACGGTCACCAAGCCGAATCTCTACCGTCAGTACCTCTTCCAGCGCGCAGCCGAGCCGCAAGGGGGCATCCAGCAGATCCAGATCGTTGAAGCGCAAACGTCCGCCCAACAATCGATTCCACGCCGCATCTTCCCGTTTGCGCACTGCGGATGCAAACGACATGCGATCGTTCTTATGCAACGTCGCCACATCCGAGTAGGGCGCATAGTCGCTTTGCGTGAAGCAGTTCAGGACATCCACCCGGTGGCCGGCGTCGAGCCATCGCTCAATGCTCAGTCCCAGGGAAAATGCGGCATCGTCGCGATGCGGTGAGGCAACAACGATCCTCACCGCGTCAGTTCGCCGTTTCCGCGGTGCGTGCTCGCACCGGAGCAAGCACCGTCGCCGCGGGCCGCTTGCTCAACATCGCCGCCGACGCTTCGTTTTCGACAATGTTGCGGTACAGATGCAGGGCCTGCGCCACCACCTGATCCATATTGAAATAGCGATAATTTGCTAAACGTCCGCAGAAGTACACATCTTCCGTGCTGTCGGCCAACTCACGATAGAGCTCATACAAGCGCGCGTTTTCCGGTCGCGGCACCGGATAATACGGATCCCCTTCCGCCATCGGATACTCATACACGATGCTTGTCTTTTCGTGCTGCTGCCCTGTCAGGTGCTTGAACTCCGTAATGCGCGTATATGCGTGATCGTTGGGGTGATTCACCACACCCACCGGCTGCAGTTGCTCACAGTCATGCGTCTCATGCTGAAACCGCAACGAACGGTAAGGCAAGCGGCCGAAACGAAAATCGAAGAACTCATCGATCGGCCCCGTGTAGATCATCTTGGCATAACGGTATTCTTGTGCAATCTCACGATAGTCGGTGTTCAACATCACCGTGATCTTCGGGTTCGCCAGCATGCGTTCAAACATGCGCGTGTACCCCTCGAGCGGCATCGCCTGGAATGCATCGGAAAAATAGCGATTATCGCGATCAAAGCGCACCGGGATGCGGCCCGCGACGGAGCTGTCGAGCTCAGATGGATCAACCCCCCACTGCTTGCGTGTGTAGTTGCGGAAAAACTTCTCATACAGTTCGCGCCCTACCTTGGATACCACAATGTCTTCTGAAGTGCGGATCTCCGTCCGGCTTTCCGCACGCTCGGCAAGAAACTGCTCCATGCCTTCAGCATCAAGATCGAGTCCATACATCTGATTGATCGTGTCGAGGTTGATCGGAATCGGCAGCAACTTGCCATCCACCGATGCCAGCACCCGGTGCTCGTAGGAGCGCCACTCCGTAAATTGTGAAAGGTAATCGAAAACCTTTTGCGATGCCGTATGAAAAATGTGCGGGCCATACGGATGCACAAGAATGCCGTCGGCGTTCAACTCGTCATAGGCATTGCCGGCAATGTGCGGCCGTTTGTCTACAACCAGCACACGTTTCCCCAGCCCCGTTGCCAACCGTTCTGCCAGCACCGTGCCTGCAAAGCCTGCCCCCACCACGAGGAAATCATAGGTTTCAATCATCGGACCCTTGATGCGCATCGCCATCACCTCTGCCGGTGCCGCAGCCTTTACGCTGACAGTCTGTGCCGGTCGCACATTTTCCATCTCTTCCTGCATCGCGGCCCATGTTGAATCCCATGAGGATTCATCGAGCTTCGCCTGAACACGCGCTTGCCACGTCGCGTCCTGTCGGCCGTCGCTCGATCCGGCCGCGAGAACGCGATCCGTTGCGTCGGCAAAGGCCTCAGGTGTGGCCGCCACTTCCACCAATCCCAAATCGCCATACGGATGCACGACATCGTGAATGGGCGTTGACACCACACGCTTGCCGGCAGCCAGATACTCCGGCGTTTTTGTCGGCGAAATGAAGCGTGTCGATGCATTCAGGGCAAACGGCAACATCGCTGCATCCCAACCGGCGAGATATGCCGGCAGCTCGCGATAACTTTTAGCTCCTAGATAGTGCAGATTCGACGCCTGCGGCAAAGCATCCGCCGCGATCTTCACCACCGGTCCCAATAAGACGAAGTGCGTCTGCGGACGAAGCTTCGCAAGGGCAGCCATCAGTGCCGCATCGAAGCGCTCGTCCAGCACACCATAAAACCCGATGCGCGGATGCGGAATCATCGCTTGATCCGATGGATCCGCTTGGGGCTCTAAAGCCTGCGCGAAATGCTCCTTCTCAATCGAGCTTGGGAAAGCATGCACGTTTTCGTGCTGCGAACGCTTGTGCTCAAACAATGATTGGCCGCCCGTGAACACCACATCCGCACGACCGAACAATGCCTGCTCCCGCGCCAGAAGCTCCGGAGGCGCATCGGCAAAAGCAGAAAGCTCATCCATCACGTCATACACTGTGATCTCCGGCGCAAGGTGGTCTGCAAACCCCAACGCCATCGGCGTATAGAACCATGCGTCAAAACGCGTGAACTGCCGCGTCGCAAGAAATTCATCTAACAGGCGGCGCTGCCCCGCCTCAACATCTTCACCGACATGAAAATGTGGACGAATGACGGTGATGTCCGGTAGGCCATCGACTGAAAGGAACTCCAACGCTCCACCCGCCGGCGCATGCGCCGGTGCCGTTGCAGGTTCATGCAGAAACGGCTCTTCCCAGAAATAAACCGGCCGATCCAACGCTGCGCGACTAAGCAAATGTTGCGGGCGCTGCGTAACGAAATGCCAGCGAAGATGCGAGAACACAAGAAGTGCGGGCGAAAGATTCACCTTTTCAGGTTGCAATGCCGGGTTTGATCTAAGCAAGTGAACTCCAAAGCGCTGAAACAGCGCGAGGTGAAACCGCCGCAAAGCACGGCGCGCCTGAAATTGTGTACATTCTCGCGGTGGATGCACGGGGCGCCGCGGAAACGAGGTGTGATGACAAACTGTCTTCTTCTTAGATTAGCTGCAACGCGTTTGAGTTGTCGCCGGCAAACGATGGGATATTTCGGCGCATGAACGGAGGAGACATCGGCGGCGAACGCTCAAGCGAAAGCCAAGGACGATGCATGAGCTCGTCGACAACGAATCATCGGCTCATCGCATTGCGAAGCCAAAGACGTTGTGCGCACAACCTCGCACGCAATGCACTCGTACTGCGCTACAAAAAATGCATGCGATACAGCGCATCTCGCTGTGCAGGTTGAAACCCCGCATCGCGTATCAACCGGCGCAATTCTTCTTCGCTCGCGAAGTGTGTGCTTTCCCTTGTTTCGCTGGCGTCGTCGGAAAATGCAGAGCCCGCATCGTCGCTGCCAAAGCGCAGGCTCATCTGCAAAACTTTTACACCTTGCATGAGCGGCGTGGTCTGCATGTGGATCACATGATCCAGCAGCATGCGGGTTACAGCGACCATCTTCAGCAACTCGACAGAGGTCGGCTCTTCCAGACCGTGGGAGGTCGACTCTTCCAAGCGATTCAAACGTACGTCTTCCCTTGCCGATGCGCTTCGGACAGAGACAGCTGCAAAGCCGCCCGTTTCTTCCTGCAAGGAACGCACCGCTTCCAAAGTGTCCACGCGCTGCTCCACTGTTTCACCGATGCCGAAAACAAGAGTCGCTACCGTGCGCATCCCCGACGCATGCGCGGCACGGTGCACCTGTAACCAATCCTTCACCGCAAAGCCGGCTTGCGACAACTCCAGGGTGTCGAGTCCTGCTGCTTGCAAACGCACAAGAATTTCCTGCAACGGCGCTCCTGCATGGGTAGACAATCTATGCAAATCCTGTCCGCTCAAGCCCTGCAAGGATAGCTGCGGAAACCCTTGCTTGATGTCATGGAATAAACGCTCATACCCAGCCAGATCGCGCAGCCTTGCACCATGCTCCTGGAGCAAAATGCCTGTAGCTCCCATCGCCACGGCAGCGTCGATGGCGGCAAAGACTTCACGCAGCGCTTCAGCATGGAAATCATCCGTTGTTGCGCCGACACTCGCAGACGCAGGATAGCGAATCGGACACACCATGCTGTAGCCGACCACGCCTTCAGGGTGCAATTGGCGGCGCACGGCATCGGCCTCCATGCCAACCCCGATCAGGTCGTCCGAAGCGAAGCAATCAAGAGCTTGCCGGCGAGTGATGCCCATCTGCGTAGTTTACGCGTGGCTGGAGAGGCTTGCTGAACTCAGCTTCGCAAGGCATCGGCAATGCTGCGAGCAGCTTCGCGCGCATCACGAATCAGATCGGGCACACCCACCCCGCGAAAGCCATTGCCGAGCAAATGCATCCGTCCCCATGCAGCCACACGCGCCTCCAGTTCGGCCATGCGCTGCTTGTGGCCAACCTCGTATTGCGGCAAGCTGCGCGGCCATCGGCTTACCATGGTCAATGAACGATCAGGCGCGGGCAGGCCGGGCAACACAGCAAGCAACTCGCGCCAGGCCTCGTATGCAATCGCTTCATCTGCTTGCGGATGAAGCGCATCGGCTGCAGCGCCACCGAAAAACACACGCACGACGCGCGCACCCGCAGGCGCCCGGCCGTCAAACTTCTGTGTCGTAAACGTGCCCGCGAGCAGCTTCGGACGATCACCGCGCGCCGGCCCATGCTGCGGCACAAGAAAGCCAAAGCCGGGTGGGATCGAAAAGCTCCGCGCGGCAGCAGCCGGCCAGCAAAATGTCGCGCGCACCGCAGAACTGGCATCCCGTGGCATAAGCGCTGCGGCTTCTACGTCGATACCTTTGAGCAGAGCGCGTGTGGTATCGATAGGCGTCGCCAGCAGCACATGATCGAAGGCCACATACCCGATCGCGCACGAGGACAAATCATTCGCAGCGAAGCGCACGAGCCAGTCACCCCGCACATTGCGCGTCAACGCTGCTGTTCGCGTTTGCGTGTGCAGTCGCTCAGCGGGCAGTGCCGCTATCAGGGCCTCTGCGAGTGAGCCCATGCCCGGCCGCAACGTGGTGAATGTAGCTTGCCGCGGCTTGGCACCGCGCTCCCGGCGTTGTGCCTGCAGCGCTAAGATCAATGACCCGTGCTCGGCCTCCATCGCTGCAAAGCTCGAAAGCACCGCATGCACGCTGAGCTTGGCAACATCCCCGCCGAACACACCGGAAAGCAGCGGTGCGCCAATCTTGTCAAGCACCTCTCCCCCGAAGTGTCGCGCTATAAAACTTGCGACGGATTCGTCCTCCTTGGGGATCGCGGCCTTCAACTCATCCGCACGCTGAAGCTCGCGCGCATAGGCTGCCTTGGCTTCTGTGGAAAATAGCGGTGAAGTGTCAAGCGTCTCGAGATCTTCGGGCACCATCATGCGCATGCGTTCGGGCATGGCGACCAGTTCTCCGTCGACCCACACATACGTCCTTTTGCCTTCATCGTTGGAGGGAATGATCTCAGCACCCAAGCCAAGCTCTTCCGCAAGCGCACGCGCCCAGGGCTTCTCAGTGACCCAGGCATCGGGGCCGCCTTCGAGGATGTATTCTCCATCCACGGTGCGACGGCGCGTCGTTTGCACCGTACCGCCCAGGCGATCCGTGGCCTCATACAGGTGCCAATCGAGTGGCTGGCCCGCTTTTCGTTGTTGCTCCAACTCATACGCCGCGGCCAGCCCGGCAATGCCGCCACCAAGAATCGCGATCCGTGTCATAGCTTTCACAACCTACGCTACTTCGCCTTTACACCACGCGTAAGGCCCATGCCTGAGTGACACCTATGCTTCCACGAGCACAGGCTCGGGAATCGGCGCCGTGCGTACTTCAGCAGCGGTGCTCCAGGGAGTCGCAACAGGTGCCGAAACGGCATCCGTGCCTCTGCGCGTCACCAGCACATGCTCCATGGCGTCGATGAGAATAGGGGAATCGTTCAGACTTTCGGCACGCGTGATCTCCAAGCCAAGTTCTTTGCCGAAGTCGCGAAAGTTGATGTCGATGTCGTACAGAATCTCAACGTGATCGCACAAAAAACCCACAGGCTGCATCACCACGGCGCGATGCCCCGCCTCTGCCAACGCCTTCAATGTGTCTTCCACCGCCGGCCCAATCCACGGCGCACCGGCAACGCCCTGGCTTTGAAAAGCAAAGACCCAATCAGCTTCCGTCATGCCCACGGGGGCTAACCGCTTGGCAATTGCCGCCGCCGTACTCTTGCACTCGATAGGGTAAGGATCGCCCTGCATGGCAATGCCGTAGTTCTGAATACCCTCCGCCGGCACAGGCGCGCCGGGCCGCGGGGCGGAGCCACGGGCAGCCTCTTCCGGCGTGGCCGGCCGAATGGTGCGGCATGGTACTGAATGCGCCGTGAACAGCACAGGCACACGGCAGCCGGCTCGCGCACAGGCCTCCGCCCACGCCGGCCAAAGCCGATCCGCCAGCGCGTGCGCCAGGCCCGGCTCATCCGCCCAGCCGGCAATAAAATCATAGGAAAATGGCTCGCCCGGTGTTTCGCGCAACGCCGCATCGAGCGCGCGCCGGTAAAGCCCTGTAGAAGTACGCGAGTATTGCGGCGCCAGGCAAAGCACGCGCGCACGCGTGACACCGTCGGCCTTCATCTGCGCCACAACCTCGGCAATGTACGGATGCCAATTCCTCATGCCCACATACACCGGGCAATTCATCTTCTCGGCCAGCAGGCGACCCTGCAACAGCGTCCAGCGCGTTAGCGGCGGCCCTTCGGGAAGCGGCGTCTCCCTGAGTCCGATCTCAGCATAACGATGCTGCAACTCTTCCACCACATGCGCCGGCATGGGCCGCCCGCCCGTGACCTTATGCAGATACTCGGCCATTTCGGACAGGCGGTCGGGAGTGCCATGCGCAAGCAGAAGAACGGCTTCGGGCGTTGCTGGATCTTCGCGGGGTTCACGTTGTTCAATAACCTGGCTCATCTCTTCCATCGTAGAGCCCGCGCGCCGCTTGTGCTTGGATCACCGTTGCATCTCAGCATCTGCATTGCGATGCAAACACCAACACCTCGCGAACTTTACGATGCGAGTACCGCATTGGAACGCCCAGCCGAACGCACAGCCGCTTCCTGCACGCGCGCAGGCACCGTCGTGCCGTATTGCCGCACGAGTTCCACAACGCGTAGTACATTCTCAACCGGCGTGCCCGGCACAATGCCGTGGCCCAGATTGAAGATATGCCCAGGCCTTTTCCCAGCAAGCTCTAAAATTTCCCGCACTCGCGCTTCGAGCACAGCTTCTGGCGCAAACAATGTAATCGGATCGAGGTTGCCCTGCACCGCACATCCCGCACCGATCGCACGCCAACCCGCATCAAGCGGAATGCGCCAATCCAGCCCCAGCACATCGGCCCCGGTTTCCCGCATCGCCGGCAGTAGGCTCGCTGTGTCCACGCCGAAATAAATGACGGGCACGCCCAAGGCCTGTACACGGCGCACGAGTTCCGTCGTGGGATTCTGCACAAACTGCCGGTAGTCGCTGACCGACAACGCCCCTGCCCACGAATCGAAGATCTGGATAACATCTGCGCCCGCTTCCACCTGTTGCTGCGCGTAAGCGACAAGCACGGTGATCAGCTTTTCCATCAGCAGCGGCCAGGCCTTACCTTCCGGCTGCGCTATCGGCGAAGCTGACGCGTACATCAGCCGTTTGGTTTCAATGTAGTTTCGTGACGAGCCGCCCTCGATCATGTAGCTCGCCAGCGTGAACGGTGCGCCGCAAAAGCCGATGATGCCAAGCCGGTCGCCATCGGCCCGCGGACCATCGAAATGCTTTGCCACTTTTGCAATAGCCTCTGCCACATACCCCAGTTCTTCGGCGCGATCGGTGCGCAGCGCCTCGACGTGCTCGAAGGAGCGTACGGGCTGATGCACCACCGGCCCTTCGCCCGCGACAAACTCGAAATCAAGTCCCATGGGCGTAAACGGCAACAGCAAATCGGCGAAGATGATCGCCGCATCCACACCCAGCCGTTCCGCCGCGGTAATGGTCACCTCGGCCGCGATGGCCGGCGTGCGGCAGATCTCCAACAGCGTGTGATGGCGGCGCACGGCCATATATTCCGGCATATAACGGCCGGCTTGGCGCAAAAACCACACAGGGGTGCGGTCGGCAGGTTGCCGCAGGCAAGCCCGTATAAAGCGGCTGCTACCCCCTTCGCCTTTTGACTGCATGCTTGCGTTCTGCGCCATCGCGATCTCCCGTTACCAGCCTACATGGTGCGTGCCGGCGTCGCAGACGCGAGGCTGTTTACCGGATGATCGTGCTTTGCGAATCATGCGCGCGAAACGGAATGCGATAGCTGACGCCTACCGTCCCCAGTACCGGCGTAAACGTAAACTCACCCGTGTTCCAATGCTGCGCCTGCACATCGAGCTTCAGTGCGAAATCGCGGTAAAGCGGCACATCCACGCCGCCGCCATAGTTGTACACCGTGGAGTTGTCGCCGGTGTAGCCCACATTCAGTGGAAAGTGAATGTTGCCGGGACCGACAAGAAAATCCGCGTAGGGCTCGAAACGGCCTACCGGCACAAGCGCGCGCACCCCGAAAAGGTAGCTTCGCTCATTGGCATAGCTGCCATTGCTGAAATTTGCCCGCACCTCCACCGAGGGCTGCACAGGAAACCGCAGATAGCGCGTGTAGTTCACGCCCAACGAAACGCCCGTGTTGCGATTCGGTCCATAGGCCGGATCGCTTACAGTGAAACCCGCGAACACAGAAACCGCAGCTGCCTTGCTCGCTGTGGTGCTGGCCTGCGCGCACGCTTTCTGCGCAAAAGAGCTACCAGCTGCAAAAAGAAAAAGGGCAAAACCCAACCGACCTGAAACGCGAAACATACGAATCCTTCTAAGAAAACGTCCGAGCCCGTACGTTGTGCTCATTGGATGCGCGCCCGGCGATGGAATGCACTCCGTTGTGCAAACACAAACCCGCCGCACCGGTTGCGTTCTGTTTGTCGTTTGCTTTTCTGTCAAGGTTCCACTCGTTCCGGAAGTGCATTACCATCGGGACGCGCGCATTTGCCATTGTTTGGCTACACTGTTCCGGGGCTGCTGCCAGCGCTTGCACTGTTGCTGGGCCAAGTCGCCGTTCCCAAACGCCACACGAGAGTCGATGTTCACCCTTATGCCGAATTACCTTGAATTGCCTGTCGGGAAACATGCGCCGGAGCTGGTCAACGCCGTCATCGAAATCCCGCTGGATTGCAGCACGAAATTTGAGTACGACAAAGA
Source organism: uncultured Acidobacteriaceae bacterium (assembly GCA_964245535.1). Lineage (GTDB taxonomy): Bacteria > Acidobacteriota > Terriglobia > Terriglobales > Acidobacteriaceae > Granulicella. The sequence continues at coordinate 9,677 of CAXTNA010000083.1, forward strand.
ACTTCACGTCTTTCGCCTGGACCGCAACCTGTACTCGCCCGTGCACTACCCCGGCGACTATGGCTTTATCCCGAGCACTCTGGGCGATGACGGCGATCCCTTGGACGTCCTGGTGCTCGTCGACCGCCCCAGCTTCACCGGCTGCTTTATGGAGGTGCGCCCCATCGGCGCACTGGAAATGATCGATCAGGGCCAGGGTGACGAAAAGATTCTGTGCGTGGGCGCGGGTAACCCCCGTTACGAAGATGTGCACAACTATTCGGAGATCTACCCGCACATCTTGAAAGAGATTACCCACTTCTTTTCCATCTACAAAAATCTCGAAAACAAGCGCGTCGAAGTGCATGGCTGGCGTGATGCGCAGGTCGCGTATGAGCTTGTGACCAAAGCACAACAGGCCTTCATCGAGAAAAACGCGGCGAAGTAGTCAGCGGGAGGTCAGCCTCTTTTGCCGGCGCTGCACAACCTGCATCGCCGCGTACACTATCACGCCCGCCAGTGCGACGGAGAGCGCAAACAGCAACGCGGGCAGCGGGCCGACGCGTTCCCCCCGCGCGGCCCACAACGCAAAGCCGATCAGCAGCAGCGGCCCCACGTCGGCCAGCACCGCACCGGCTAATCCTCCCGGTACACGGAAAGGTCGTGGCAACGCAGGCTCGCGAAGGCGCAGCGCAATCAGCGCAGCGAATTCCAGCAGCAAGGCAGCACCGTACAACACGAGATCGATAGAGATCAGCCGCTCGAAGCTGAAGCGCAAGGCAAGCGCCCACATCGCCGCACACGTCACCAGCGCGGCGTAGGGCACTCCCATGGCGTTTTCGCGATGCAGCCAGCGCGGTAAAAGTCCATCACCGGCCATCGCGTAGGGCACACGCGCATAGCTCATCATCAGCGGATTAAACATCCCAACGCCGTTGATGGTGCCGCCCACCACTACCAAGGAGGCGAGCCATGGGCCGACAATCGCTCGCGCCGCGTCTGTCCACGCGCCCGTAGAAAAACTGCCCGCGCCCAAACCCGCCAGCCCCACCGCCAGCAGCGGCAAAACATACGTGAGGGCTACCAGCGCCGCCGCGCCGAGCATCGCGCGCGGGTAGTTCCGCTGCGGCTCGTCGACCTCCTGCGCGACCGTCGACGCATTATCCCAACCCATGTAGTTCCACAGCGCCACCAGGACCGCGCCGGGCACGTCGCACTGCGGCACCGGTGCCAAAAGCGTACCTGCCCCGTGCCCATGCCATTGCCACAGGCCCACCGCGACCAGCACGCCGAAGGGCGCCAGCAACAGACAAAACAGCACGATCGACCCGTCACCAACGGCTCTGGCACCGCGCAGATTCCATACGGTGCAGCCCACCACCACCGCCAGGGCCCACATCGTACCCCGATACCCGGCGGTCCACGTCGGCAGAAGGCGGCCGAGATACAGCACGAAAATCACGGGATAGATGGCCATATCGAAAACGCTGGCCGCCAGCGACAACCAGGCCTCCTGAAAGCCCCAAAAGCGACCCAGCGCCCGTCGCACCCAAACGTAATAGCCACCCTCCGCCGGGATCGCGGCAGCGAGTTCCCCGACCATCAACGCCGTGGGCAGGCTCCACACAAATGGGATCAGCACCAGCATCAGCAGCCCACGCGCGTACCCGGCCTTGCCGATGATGTCTTCAAGCCCATACGGCCCACCCGACACCATGAAGTAGGTGGCCGCGATGAGGGGCAAAAGGCGCAGCTTGCGCGTGTTGGGAGCGATGACGATTTTCACCGGTGGTTCGTTATCTCGATCTTGCCCCCAAACACGCGCGAAAGGTGCGCGAAGACGACGAAAAGATCGGGCGTACCCCTTTCGGGTATTATCCCCAGTACACCCTCACGTCTTCCACATCTTTCCCGCAGTTCAGGCCTCATCACCCAAGGAGACCCATGCACCACTGGCCCCGCACTCTTCTGAGCGCCCTTGCTCTTACCTTGCCTGCTTTTACCCTGCCCGCCCTCGCCGCCGCGCAGGTC
>CAXTNA010000084.1:0-4709 GCA_964245535.1 uncultured Acidobacteriaceae bacterium
GGCCAAGTGGGCCGTGCCGTCCGGCGCAAAGACCGGATCGTCGATGCCGGGAAGCGGGCTGACGTCGACCATGAGCGACTCACTGGCGGTGGGAGCGCTGTGGAGGGCGGCGAAGAAGCTGGCGGCCGGCCGGGCCTTCATCAATGCCGTGCGAACCCCGTCGCGCACGAAGTCATGCACAAAGCCGGACTGGCGGAAGCGGACCTCGGTTTTGGCAGGGTGGACATTGACATCGATTTCCTGGGGCGGCAGTTCGAGAAAGAGCAACACCACCGGGAAGCTGGTCGGCGGAATAATGTTGCGGTAGGCCTCGGTGAGCGCATGGAGGATGAGGCGGTCTCGGATGAGGCGGCCGTTGGCGAAGATATAGATTGAGTTGCGATTGAGCTTTTGCAGGTCGGGCTTGGAAACGAAGCCCGAAAGCCGCACCAGGCCGGGCTCGGGCGGCTCGTAGTCTTCGGGGCGCTTCCAGGGTGGGGGCTCGGGGAGGCCGGCACGGCTGAAGTCGATTTCCGCGGCGACGGAGATGAGCGATTCGAAGACCTCGCGGCCAAAGATCTGGTAGAGACGCTCGCCGGCGTTGGCGACCGCGGGTGCCGTGACCAGGGCCTGCGTGGCCGAATGCAATTCGAAGTGTTTGGCCGGGTGCGCCAGCGCGTAGTGGGTGACGAGTGCGGCGACGTGGCCCAGTTCGGTTTGTTCGGAACGCAGGAATTTGCGCCGTGCCGGGGTATTGAAGAAGAGGTCGCGGACGGCGAGGGTGGTGCCGGGGGGCAGGCCGGCATCTTCGACCCGCAAAAGATTGCCGCCGGCGATTTCAAGCATGGTGCCGGCTTCGTCGGCGGCGAGGCGGGTTTCGAGGCTTACGCGGGCGACGGAGGCGATCGAGGGCAGGGCCTCGCCGCGGAAGCCGAGCGTGGCGATCGAAAGCAGATCGTCAGAGGAGCGGAGCTTGGAGGTGGCATGGCGTTCAAAGGCGAGCAGGGCGTCATCCCGACCCATGCCATGGCCGTTATCGACGATGCGGATGAGCTTGCGGCCGCCAGCCTCGACCTCGACACGGATGCGCGTGGCACCGGCGTCGAGCGAATTTTCGAGCAGTTCCTTGACGACCGAGGCTGGGCGTTCGACAACCTCGCCGGCGGCGATCTGGTTCGCGACCTGGTCGGAAAGGATGCGGATACGACCCATGGACTGATTGTATGGGAACGGGGTCGGCTGATGTTGTCCGAAGATGAGACAGCGGGCGGAGCCGGTAGGGCGTGCTCAGGAAAGAGGGCTTCCTCGATGCAAGAAATCAAGAGACCAGGAAGTCAAGAGACCAGGAAGTCAAGAGACTCCATGGACAAGTTGGAAATACTTGTACATAATTTGTGGGTTCACGCTATATTAGGGAGGGGAGACTTTATGGGAGCCTGGAAGATTCACGAAGCGCGCACCAACTTCAGTGAGGTCCTGAACCAAGCTGATACGGAAGGTCCGCAGACGATCACGCATCATGGCAAGGAGCGTGCGGTGGTGTTGTCGATGGATGCATACCGGTCGATCAAGCCTGCGGAGAAACTCGACTTTATCTCGTATTTGTTAAGCATTCCCAAGGTGGAATGGGATGAGGATGAGATGGAGCGTGATCATTCTGTAGATGATCGGGAGATTGATCTCTGACAACCGAACCGCGTTACCTCCTTGACACGAACGTGCTTTCTGAGTTGAACAAGCCCAGACCAAACGAGAATGTTTTGAGATTCTTGCAGCATTTGTCTCCTTCAAGAACATTCATCAGCGTGTTGAGTCTTGGAGAGTTGCGGAAGGGCGTCGCCACGCGTTCCAGACGCCATGGCGACGTCTCGGTGCAGAAACTGGCTGCCTGGATTGATGGGTTGGAAGAAGCGTATCGCGATCGTTTGCTCCCAGTGGATGGGCCAATCGCGCGTCTGTGGGGAGAGATGTCGGCGACTCGCTCGCGGCCAGTAATCGACACGCTACTTGCAGCAACCGCCATCGCACATGGGCTCACGCTGGCCACCCGCAATGTGCGGGACGTGAACGACATGCCGGTGATCCTGCATAATCCTTGGCTGGACTGAGGAGCAGAACGATGAAGCAGATCCTTCGTCAAGAGCCACTGTAATCAGAAAGATCTGCAGTTCGGCTGGGGAACGCAGATTCCCTTCGGGAATGACAACAATAGAGCAAACACGTCTGTACACCTGTAGGGTTAGCTTTCTATCGGTCGGCAATCGAGTGCAGGCGCATGAAGTTGGTGGCGCCGGTTGTTGTCGCGGTGCCGGCGACAATGCCGACGACTTGGCGGGGGCGCACGTAGCCGGAGCCTTCCAGCACCCTTTCAGCTACATCGACAAGGGTGTCGATGCCTTCGAAACGGCTGACCAGGATGGGAAAGGTGCCCCACAGCATCATGGTGCGCTGGACGACGGATTCGAAGGGCGACATGGCGTAGATAGGCGCTTCCGGACGGTATTTTGAGAGCAAGCGGGCGGTGTTGCCCGATTCGGTGAAGATGGCGATGGCGGCAAGGTCCATGTCCTGGGCGGAGTGGGCGACGCACTCGCAGATGGTTTCCGGGATGGACAGTGAGCGGCGCTGCCACGGGATGGGCGCGGCTCGAGCAGGATTTGCTCTTCGGTTTCGGTGACAATTTTGGCCATCATGGCGATGGCTTCGACAGGGTATTTGCCGGCGGCGCTTTCGGCGGAAAGCATGACGGCATCGGAGCCGTCGTAGATGGCGTTGGCGACGTCAGAGGCTTCGGCGCGGGTGGGGCGTGGGTTTTCGACCATCGATTCGAGCATTTGCGTGGCCGTGATGACGGGTTTGCGATATTCGGCGGCGCGGCGAATGATGTGCTTCTGGATGGCGGGAACTTTTTCGGGCGGTACTTCGACGCCGAGGTCGCCGCGGGCGACCATGATGGCATCCGTGGCTTCGAGAATGGAGTCAAGGTGGTCGATGGCCTGCGGCTTTTCGAGCTTGGCGATGACCCAGGCGTCGGAGCCGAGGGCGGCGATACGGCCTTTGACGTAGCGGACGTCGTCGGCGGTTTGCACAAAGGAAACGGCGACGGTATCGCACTTTTGAGCGATCGCGAACTGCAGGTCTTCTTCGTCCTTTTCCGTGAGGGAGGGGACCTTGATGGCGACGCCGGGCAGGTTGATGCCCTTCTTTTCGCCGAGTAAGCCGCCGTTGATGATTTCGGTGACGACATCGACGCCCTGCAGCTCTACGACGCGCAGCTCGATGAGGCCATCGGACAGGAGGATTTGATCGCCGGGTTTGAGGTTTTCGGCAAGGGTGGTGAACACGGTGGAAACGCGCTCTGCGGTGCCCTCGGTGCGCTCCGGGGTGATCGAAAGCCGCTTGCCGGCTTCGAGCATCACGGGTTTGTGGTCGACCAATGTGCCGGTGCGGATCTTGGGGCCCTGTAGGTCGGCGAGGATGCAGATAGGTTTTTTTTCTTCGCGCGCCACTTTGCGCACCATGGCGATGAGTTCGGCTTTTTGCTCATGCGAGCCGTGTGAAAAGTTCAGTCGGGCGACATCGAGACCGGCGCGGACGAGCTTGCGGAAGACCTCTTCGGTGCTTGAAGCCGGTCCCAGGGTGCCCACGATCTTTGCCCGCCGGGCCATTTTGCTGCTATTCCAGCCGTTCCATCCACCAGTCGACACGTAGACCCACCCACAGCCAGGGTATGGGAGCCTTTTAGGCTCATGGCTGCTCGAAGGTCATTCTACCCGCCGAGGCGGTCCGTAAAGGCTCGCTCGGGGCTTCGTGACCTGAAATGATTGCGTCAAGCAGCGTTTCCGGTCACCGGTTAGGGCGACGCATGGTGCGTTGTGCGTTGAATTCCGATCCGATCAGGACACAAAGCGCGATGAGATAGAGCCAGATCATGAGCGCAATGCCGGCGCCGAGCGAACCGTACACGCGGCTGTAGTTGGCAAAGCGGGTGACATAAAAGCCGAAAACCAGGGTCGCGACGAACCAGAGCGCTGTGGCGAGCGCAGCGCCGGGCAGGCTCCTGCGCCAGCTGATGTCGGGCTGGGCGGCGTCGGCACGCAAAGCGACCCAGGGTTCGCGCGGCGAGAAGTGCAGATGATCGCGCGACCATTTGAGGTATTCGCGCATGCCGGTATCGAGAGCCGTGCCGAGATGGTAGACGAGCGCGAGAATGCCTGTGCTGCCGGCGAGCGCCACCGTCCAGCGCAGCAGCAGAGCAAAAACGGCGAACGTGCCGTGAAGCATGGGTGGCAACTCCCTGACGAGCCAATGGGTGATTAGGTGGCCGAAGACGACCAGGGCGCTGGCGGCGGCCAAAGGAACGAGCGAGAGCGGCACCAGCGCCAGCGCGCGACCGCGACGACGGAGAAAGCTGCCGCGCGCCCGGGGCAGCGCATGGGCGCGGCGAAAACCCTCCATCAGCGTCGCCATGACGTTGCCCGCACCCATGAGGCTAATCACGAGCGAACCGATGAGCGCACCGGCGGTTTGCGAGCGGCGATCGACGCTGAAGTAGCCCTCCAGCAGGGGAACGACGGAGGAGGGCAGCACACGATCGAAGAAGACGGCCAGCTGCGACCGGAACGGCAAAAGCGAGGGCAGCATGCCGACCAGGGCGGCTGCGACGATGAGTGCCGGAAAAAGCGCCAGCATAGCGGAATAGGCTGTGGCCTGCGCCATGGTCAGCACAT
>CAXTNA010000084.1:4719-6698 GCA_964245535.1 uncultured Acidobacteriaceae bacterium
TGCATCGCCGCCAACGCTGCACGCCGCAACAGGAGCAGATTGGACCACACGGCATCGCCGGCACGCTGCGCGGGCGCGACGCACACCTGTTCCCAAAGCCCCGAACCTGCGGTTGCGGTGCGCATAGGTCCGCTCACAGACTCATCTCAAAGGCCCGTTACTGCTTCCACGCATTCAGAAATGCGGTGAGATCGGCGGACTGCATGTGGCGCATGTCGGAAAATTCCTTGTTTTGGGCGTATAGCACCTTGCCGTGGCTATCGAGTACCGCCAATGCCGGCACACCCTGCACCGGAACGCCATACCCGTGCGCAAGATCGATATTGGCGTCCTCGTGGCCGATGTTGACGTTCACGCGAATGAAGTACTTGTCGAGCAGTTCGCGATTGGGGCTCTGGTGGAAGTAGATGTTCAACACTTGGCAATCGGGGCACCAGTCACCGCCGAAGTCGAGGATAACGCGCTTGTTGGTGTGGCGCGCCTCGGCCAGCGCAGCGCGGATATCGCCCTGGGCGGATTCGATGCTGGGGTAGATCTGCGCCTTGGGGTACGGGGAACCGACGGCCTGAGCGGAGGCCGCAGGGCCCATGGAGAAACTGCCCACCATGGCAAGCGCGATGGCGGAGGACCGCAGCCAGTTTGCCCGCTTCCAGTTTGTCTGCTCTACGTTCCGCTGTTTCACAGGGGTCTTCCGCATGGTTTTTGTCTCCTGCAGGAACTCGCGACGCACCATGCACCAGCGGCGATGGGACTTGCGGCGTACGCGACGGTTCCCGCCTTTTCATCATGGGGCACAGCCGCGGCGCTCGGCAAATACAAAATCGCACAGCAGCCTGTTTGCGGTCGGTTTGCATCTATACCGCTTATGGAAAACGGAAAGATGAATCCCGAACCAGCCAACTTTGCTCATGTGGTGTACATGGCCGTGTTCGCCGTGGTGGCCATTGTGATCTTTGCGATTGTGGTGATTGCCTGGCGCAGCAAAAAGGTACACACTCCGCCTTATACACAACATCCGACGGCGCAGCTTGCGCCCGCAGCCTCCCAGAAGCTTGCGCCCGCAGCCTCCCAGAAGCTTGCGCCCGCAGCGTCCCAGAGTAGCTTGGCAACTAAGGGCCTGGCACGAGCGGCGTAATGATAGGCCTTGCAGCGACGGGTGTGGTCCGTTAGCGGCTAGGTTGCGGTCCCGTGTAGTAGCCTTCCCGGGTTTGGACTTCGTCTTTTTTGGCAGCTGTTGCGGTCAACGTGAGGTCGATTTTGTGGTAGCCGGCGGTGGCGGCATCTTCCGTGGGTGTGAAGCCCAGCCGGTATTGAGCTCGTAGCTCTTCGCCGATTTGTGCATAGATCTTTTCGACAGCGCCTTTGCCCTTGACCTCAAACATTTGGCCGCCGGTTTCACCGCAGATGCGTCCCAGGATTTCTTACCATCCGGCTCGGCATACGTGCCGTCACTGCCCGGCCGGCCGCCGCTGCCGGGATAGTTGCCGCCGCCCGGGTAGCCGCCATAGCCACCGTAGCCGCCGCGGCGCGCGCCTGGGTTGAATTCTCTGTGGGTTTCCCCTTTGAGGTAGATCGCGTACACCACCACATTGGCGCGCTGCGCGGCTTCGATGGCCTCGGTGAGCGATTCCTTGCTGTGGCGGTCTACGCCATCGGTCAGTACAATCAGCGCACGCCGGCCGGTTTGTTTTGCTAACACATCGTCCGCGGATAAGAACAGGGCGTCATAGAGCACGGTGCCGCCGCGGCTGTGCGAGGGACTGGCGCCGTTGGTGTCGCCGCTGCCGCGTCCATTGCGGCCATAACCGCCGCCGCGACCGTTGCCGCTGTTGTTGGTGGTATTCGTGTTGTTCGTATCGTCTTTGGTATCTGTTTCATCGTCCGCGGCGCCGGGCGCTTGGGAGCCGATCTCCTTGAGCCCGGCGGCGAGCAGCGGACGGGACGCCGTGACGTCTTGCAGCAGTTCGGCGGTGTGCGCG
>CAXTNA010000084.1:6708-11511 GCA_964245535.1 uncultured Acidobacteriaceae bacterium
GGGCTTCAGCATGGAGTCAAGAAAGCTTTGGCTCGCCTTTTGTTCCTCATCGAACTCGGCGGCCATGCTGCGGCTCACGTCCACGAGCAGGCCGACGGTGAGCGGCACGTCGGTGTCGCGATCGAAGTAGCGGATCGTTTGCGGCTTGCCGTTGACGGTGAGCGCGAAGTCGTTTTTGGTGAGCGTGGTGACGAGTGCGTGTTTGTCGTACACGACTGCGGGAACAACGACGAGGTTGGCCTGGACGGAGAGTGTGTTGGCGGGGGTGGCCGGGGTCTTGCTTTCCTGCGCGTTGGCGGAGAGTGCGAGCCAGGGGAGCAGCAGGGCGCTTGCGGCCATGGTGCTGGAAAAACGGACGTTCATGCATGGTAGACGCAGCGAATGGGTCCGTAGTTCCAGTGCATGGGATCGCCGCGGGCTATACCCAACCACTGTCATCCTGAGCCCCGGCGAGCACCGCGGCGCTGGGGGCTTCGCTGCCGAAGACGCCTTCCCAGCGTGCGACCACGGCCGAAGCGAGGCAGTTGCCGACGACATTTACCATTGTGCGAGCCATGTCCATGAGCGCGTCGATGCCGAGGATGACGAAGATGGGCTCGGTGGGCAGGTGGAAGGTGGAGGCCGTGGCGAGCAGCACGACCAGCGTGGCACGCGGTACGCCGGCTACGCCCTTCGACGTGAGTACAAGCGTGCCCATCATAAGCAGCTGCTGGCCGACGCTGAGGTGGATGCCTGCAGCCTGCGCGACGAAGATGCTGGCAACGGCGAGGTACAGCGTGGAACCGTCGAGGTTAAAGCTGTAGCCGGCCGGGATGACGAAGGCGACGACGCGACGCGGCACACCGAAGGCTTCCATGTTTTCCATGGCGCGGGGGAGGGCGGCCTCGCTGGTGGAAGTGGCAAAGGCGATGGTGGCAGGCTCGGCGACCGCAGCGAGGAAGCGTGCGACGGGCACGCGGAACAGGAGCGCGGCGGGTAAAAGCACCAGCACCGCAAAGAGCGCCAGCGCGCCGTAGAGCGTAAGCAGCAGCTTGCCGAGGTTTACGAGCACGCCAAGCCCCATGTGGCCGACGGTGTAGGCCATGGCTGCGCCCACGCCGACCGGGGCGAAGTACATGACGACGTTGGTGAAGCGGAACATGACCTCGGAAAGGCTTTCGCAGAGTCGCAGCACCGGGCCGCGCTTGGTTTCGGGCAGGGTCGCGAGCGCGATGCCGAAGAAGACCGCAAAGACGGCGACCTGCAGGATCTGACCTTCGGCGATGGATTTTGCGAGGTTTTCCGGGAAGATGTGGAGAAGAAAATCGTCCCAATGGACAGGGCCGGGTGAGGCTGTGGGCGCACTCTGAGCCGACACGGAACCAGCTATGGGCGGAGGTGCGGGTGCCCCAGGTCTCGCATTTGAGACCTGGGATGCAGGAGCCTCCGTGGCCGCTAGGTTCAGTCCCACGCCCGCCCTCGTCACATTGATCGCGACGAGGCCGATGACCAGCGCCAGCGTAGTGACGACTTCGAAGTACACCAGCGCCTTGAGGCCCATGCGGCCGACGCCTTTGAGGTCGCCGTGACCGGCGATGCCGACGACCAGCGTGGCCAAGATGAGCGGGGCGACAATGGTCTTGATCAGGCGCAAAAAAATGTCGGAAAACACGCGCGCCTGGGCTGCGGCATGCGGGGCGTCGAAGCCGAACTCGGCGCCGGCGACCATGGCCACAAAGATCCAGGGGGTAAGGCTGCGGCGACGGATGGCAAAGAGGCTGAGCGCGAAAATGGCACCCCAGCGCAGAGCGCGTCCGAGGGACAAAAATACGTGAGCATGGGCTTGCGCGTGTGTGCCCCAGATGCCGGCCACCGCACCTGCGGCCAGCAAAAGCATGCCGGGCAGCAGGGTTGTCAGGCTGGCAGCGGGAGCTACCAAAGTCGCTCTTGTGTGCGGGTCTGTCGCTGGTTGGGTCACTTCGCGGCAGCATACCAGCCACTGCGGAAGCGGCGTGTACCATACGCACATTACCTTCATGTTTTCGGGAGACCGATTGCCTATGCGCAAGCTGCTTGCCGCCGCTGCCCTTCCCCTGTTGTGCCTGTCTCGCACGTGCTTTGCCGCACCGCCAGCCGCGCCCGCACCGGAGCATCCCAGCATCCTGCAGCGGCCCGCGATGAGCATGAAGCTGATCGCGTTTGGGTATGCCGGCGACCTGTGGGTGACGCCGCGCGAGGGCGGCCGGGCGACACGGCTGACGGCAGGTGTGGGGATCGAGAGCCAGCCGATCTTTTCACCCGATGGGCAGACGATTGCCTTTACGGGCGACTATGACGGCAACACGGATGTGTTCACGATTCCTGTGACCGGCGGCATTCCACGGCGTATCACGTATCATCCGGGAGCGGATTTTGCGGTTGGCTGGACGCCGGATGGTAGCCGCATCCTGTTCCGTTCCAACCGCGCGGCCAACAGCCGCTACACGCAGCTTTTCACCATCCCGGCGACGGGCGGCCAAGCCACGGCGCTTCCCTTGCCGATGGCCTATGCGGGCACGTATGCGGCAGACGGATCGCGCATTGCTTATGCGCCGTTGCCGCCGGCTTTTGGCTTCGATTTTACGAACTACACCGCATGGGGGAATTATCACGGCGGCCGCGCGGGCACCATCCGCATCACGATGCTGCCGGGGCTGGATTCGACTGAAATCCCGCATGGGGAGAGCTCGGATTTCTCGCCCGTGTACATCGGCGATGCGGTCTTCTTTTTGTCGGGGCGCAACGGTCATATCGGCGTATTCCGCTACGACCCGGCGAGCAAGGCCGTAACGGAAATTTTCCGTAACACCGGGACTGATATTCACTCGCTTGCGACCGATGGTCAAGCGCTGATTTTCGACCAGTTGGGCGCGCTGTATACGCTGGAGCCGAAGGTGGGCGCGCAGCCGCACCAAGTTGCCGTGGACGTGACGGCGGACCTGCCGGAGGTGCGGCCGCACTTGAAGAATGTCGCGGGGGAGATCGAGAATTATGCGCTTTCGCCTTCCGCGGTGCGCGTCGCCGTGGAGGCGCATGGCGAGATCCTCACCGTTCCCGCCAAGCATGGCCCAACGCGCAATTTGACTGACAGCCCCGGTGCGATGGAGCGCGAACCGGCGTGGTCGCCCGATGGGCAGCGGATTGCGTATTTCTCCGATGAGCCGGGGCCGGACGGCAAGCCGGGGCTGTACCATCTGCACGTTGCCGCGCAAACGGGCGGCGTTCCGGTGCGCAAGTTTGCCTTGGCTGCGGAGCCCGCGTACTACTTCGCGCCGGTGTGGTCGCCGGATTCAAAGCACATCGCCTTTCATGACAATCGGCTGCACTTTTATGTGCTGGATGTGGCCTCGGGCAAGCTGGCGACGGTAGGCGAACCGGGCGTTTTCGGCGGCTTTTCGAGCGCAACGACCGATGTGGCGTGGAGCCCGGATTCGCAGTGGCTGGTGTATCCGCGGTCGATGGCGAACCATTTGCATGCGCTGTTTTTGTACTCCGTAGCGAAAGGAACTTCCACGCAACTGACGGGGGAGATGGCTGACGCGCGCACGCCTGCGTTTGATCGCAACGGCAAATACCTGTATTTCTTGGCGAGCAACAATAACGGCGCGGTGCAGTACGGGCTCGATATGTCGAGCGACCTATATCAGCCGACAGAGACGATTTATGCGCTCACGTTAAGTGGCAAAACGGCCTCGCCCGTGGCGCCTGAAAGCGATGAGGAGAAGACGCCTGCCGAGGCCAAGGAGAAGGCAAAGGAGAAGACCGACAACACGCCTGCCGGGGAGGCCGGCGAGGCCAAGGTCGATGCAGAAAAGCATCCGGAAACGCCGCACGCGCTCGTTGCCCCGAAGCCGACGGAGATCGATCTCCAGGGCATGCCGGTGGAGGCCATTGCGCGACGGATCGCTGCTCTGCCCTTGCCGCCTGCCTTTTACAGCGATCTGAAGGCCGGCAAGCCGGGCACAATCTACTTCTTGGAGGCTACCGCGACCGGGCGCTTCGGCGATGGCGAGCACGGGGGGACGTTGAATCGCTGGCTGCTGGAAGGGCGCAAGACTGAAAAGCTGGCCGAGCATGTGGACAGCTATCAGCTGGCCGCCGATGGCGACAAGATGCTGCTGAAGATGGCCTCCGGCGGTGAGGGCGAGAGTGGCCCGCGTGGCGCGGGCGCCCCGAGTGCTCCGAGTATGGTCATCGTGCCCGCGAATGCGCCCGTGAAGCCGGGTGAGGGTGCGGTGTCATTCGCGCAAGTCGAGGTGCGGGTCGACCCGAAGGCCGAGTGGGCGCAGATGTACCACGAGGTATGGCGGATTGAGCGCGCCTACTTCTACGACGCGCACTTCCACGGCGCGAACACCGAGGCCGAGGAGCGCCAGTACGCGCCGTACGTGGAGGCGATCGCGTCGCGCGCGGACCTGAACTACATCTTTCAGGAGATGCTGAGCGCGTTTTCGGTGGGGCATCTGCGCGGCTCGGGCGGAGCGATTCCGGAGGCGCATCGCGTGCCGGGCGGCCTGCTGGGAGCAGACTATGCAATCCGCAACGGGCACTACTGCCTGGCAAAGATCTACACCGGCGGCAGCTGGAGCCCGGGGCTGAAGGCGCCGCTCGCGCAGCCCGGGCTGGATGTGGCCGTGGGTGATTGCTTCCTGGCTATCGACCATGAACCGCTTACGGCGCAGGCCGACATTCAGCAACCGCTCGAAGGCACGGCAGGGCATGTGGTCACGTTGCATGTGACTGGGCCGAACGGCGAACGGCCGCGCGACCTCAGCGTGGTGCCGG
>CAXTNA010000085.1:0-11508 GCA_964245535.1 uncultured Acidobacteriaceae bacterium
GCCTCGGCACAGTGCCAAACGCCGGAACAACATCGCTGACCGCGCAATTTACACCGTCCGATCCCTCGGCCTACACCGCGGCAAGCGCGGAGGTTTGCCTCACCGTTGCGAAAGCCACACCCACCGTTACCTGGTCCGCCCCCTCCGCAATTGCGGCAGGCACCCCGCTTTCGGGCCTCCAACTCAATGCCACGGCCAACGTCGCGGGCACCTTCTCGTACACGCCATCCGCCGGCACCGTACTGGGCGTCGGCGCCACACAGCTCTCGGCAACCTTCACCCCCGCGGATGCAGCTGACTACAACAGCACCACCGCGAACGTCACAGTAACCGTGACGCCGCAGACCAACGCCCCGGTCCTCGCCTGGCCCACACCCCCAGCGATCCCCTACGGGACCACCCTTGGCAGCGCGCAACTGAACGCCACCGCCAACATCCCGGGTAGCTTTTCCTACACGCCAGCGGCAGGCACTATCCTCAACGCCGGCATGCAAACCCTCTCCGTCATTTTCACTCCCGCGGACCGCAACGTCTCAGCCGTGACCGCAACCCGGACGTTGACCATCACCCAAGCGGCGCCGCGCCTCAGCTGGGCAAACCCCGCCGCCATCGCGTATGGGACCGCGCTATCCCCCACCCAACTCAACGCGGCCTCTAACATTCCGGGCACCTTTACCTACACACCCGGTCCGGGTACCGTTTTGAATGTCGGCAGCTACACCCTATCCGCTCTCTTCACACCTGCAGATACAACTGATTACACGAGCCAAGCAGCAACGGTGACCCTGCAAGTCAGTGCCGTCGTTGCTCCCTCTAATGGCGTCGCTATCCTTTCACCAAACAGCGGCAACATGGTGAGCGGCAACATCACCGTCCTCGGTCAAATCAACCGCACGCTCGATGCCGCCGGATCGTATCTCACGGTCGATGGCGCAGAGGTTGGCTCGCAGCGCGTCACCGGTGGTCCTTACCTTTACCCGCTCAATACCCAAACGCTTGCCAACGGTCAGCACACCCTGCAAATCTGGGCGCACGACATAGGCAACAACACGGTACTTTCGCCTCCGGTTGTGATCATGGTGCAAAATTAACGGGGTCGCTCGCCTGCGGCGGTTACAAACACCCATTACGAAAAACGGCAGCCCCAAGGGCTGCCGTTTTCTCATGCCAAAAGTCGACGCGTTACTTCGTGTTGTCGCGGAAAGCGTTGATCTGGTTATGCGCGCTCACGATATGCGTCTGTTGCTGTTGCAGCAGGGCGCGCACACTTGAAGAGAGCGATGTGTCCCCAAGCGCGGCCGCATAAGCCTTTTTGGCCGCATCCTCACCCTGTTCCGCCGTTTCCAGCAGCGTGTGGTCGCTGCCGCCGAGGTACGCCTTCACGTCACCCCACGTCCGGTGCACTGCCGCCGCAGCCGTTCCACCGGCATCTTGCGCAGAAATACCAGACACCGACGCTAACTCCTGCGCATACGTCCCGCGCGTCTGGGCCTCCTTCATGAAGAAGGCTTTGATCTGCGGATCTTTCACGTGCTCGCCGATATCGGCATAGCCCGTCTTGCCGTCGTTCAACACCTTGATCACCGCTTCTACAAGATCGTTTGCATCTGCCATGACATCTCCTGGTCGCCTGTTCCGTTCGGCTCAAAAGTTGTGATGTGCGAACTGGGGAAGGTGTTGGCTCTACCCGGCAGCGAGTCGGCGCTTTATCTGGAAGCTGCAGCTTCACCCGCGTAAATCTGCTAATCGGCCAGAACCGGTTCCCCGGGCAGGATCGGCCGCGTTCGCGGCAGCCATCCCCGGGCAGCCCCCACACCCACACCGGCCAAAGCCGCAAGGTACGCAACCAGTTTGACCGCATCGGCAGCGTGCGTCCGTGGCAGCGTCTTCCAAAGCACCAGCAAAACAGTTTGCGCCAGAGTCACAGCCCACACGGTTCCATAGAAGTACCGCCGTTCGATGCCCTCCCCTTTGGTCGACGGTCCCACACGCGGCAGCAACCCGGCAACACCGAGCCCCACAATAAGCAGGAGAACCACGATATATACGTGAGCATAGATCGCCTGCATCTC
Organism: uncultured Acidobacteriaceae bacterium; assembly: GCA_964245535.1. Taxonomy (GTDB): domain Bacteria; phylum Acidobacteriota; class Terriglobia; order Terriglobales; family Acidobacteriaceae; genus Granulicella. The sequence goes on from CAXTNA010000085.1 coordinate 2,073, forward strand.
CCATCGCCCAAAGAAAACTGCAACTGAAAGCCCAAGCAGATTCATCAATGCGAAGTTGATTGCCGCATTCCAACCAAAGGTATAGCAAACGCGCCGGTACAGCGGGTTCGGCCGATCCTCAGTGAAGCGAAGAATGTAGGGGGCGGGCTCGGCACCGGGCAAACGACCGCGCCATGCCGCAACGCCCGTTCCGCCGACCACCAGCAACAGCCAAAGCAGGTTCCAGCCATTTGCCCGCCCCGCGAACAGATCGAAGGTAAGCGGCCCGGGGGCCAGGAAAAAGACAAAAATCCATAGCGGCCAATGCAGCACGCAATACAGCCTCGTGTTGCGTGTGCGCATCCTTCGCGCCCCTGCGTATTCCACTCGAGATCCTGCCGCCATGCCCCTCCTTCTTCCACCCAACTGGCTGACCCACGCCGACGCCTTCTCACCCGCGACCGACGGTGGAGCTTCTTCGACCAACTCAGGTTACTTTCGTGTAATCTTAGGTACTCCGAATCACGTCCCCGTCACCGTATGTTTCCCTTAACCTGGTGTAACCCTGACCAAACCCCGACGTAATTCAACGTAATCCTATTGGAGAGGCTCATGTCGAAAAGTAAACTCCGTTGCACGTTTCCATGGATGCTCACCGCTGCTTCCCTCGCAACAGCATTCACTCCCTTCGCTCATGGACAGGGTTCCCTTTCGGCGCGGCCCCTGGTGCGCGGGCGGATCAACACGGCTGAGCGCACCATCCTGCCGGGCAATGTACGCTCCGCCGCCAATGCCGCTAATGATCGGGGACAAGTGGCCGGTTCCTTGCCGCTCGATCACATGCTGCTCGTGCTGAACCTCTCACCGTAGACTGAAGCCGCTATGCAATACTACATTACTTACGTTAACTCTACTGCTTCGTCCAACTTTCATCACTGGCTCACCGCTGCCGAACTTGGGACAGCGTACGGTCCGGCGCAGGCCGACATCGAAGCCGTTACCACATGGCTCAAAGCTGAAGGCTTCACCGTAAACTCGGTTTCGGCCAACGGCACCTCCGTCGATTTCTCAGGCACGGCCGCAGAAGTGCGGTCCGCCTTTGGAACCACGATCAACAATCTTTCTGTCGATGGCGTCGCGCACATCGCAAACATGCAGGATCCCTCCATTCCCACAGCGCTCGCCGGCGTCATCGCAGGTATCGTCTCGTTGAATGACTTCCGTCCCCACGTGCTACACCACGCCATCCGCCCGGTGCACTTCGATACCCGCACCGGCACCCAAACAGCAGAAGGCACGACCGTCACAGCCGCGGGTACGCTGCATCCGGACTACACCTTTACCTCCTCCGGCGCCACCTACCAGGCTATGGTGCCCGGTGATCTGGCGACCGTGTACAACCTCAACCCGCTATTTGCGAACGGCATCTCCGGCCAGGGCCAAACCATCGTCGTCATCGAAGACACGGATGTGTACTCGACCGCCGATTGGGCCACCTTTCGTTCGACCTTCGGTCTGAATAGCTACACAGGCGGCAGCTTTACCCAGCAACACCCCGGCAACTGCACCGATCCTGGCGATGTCGCCGGCAACGACGGCGAAGCGATTCTCGACGCCGAGTGGGCCTCCGCCGCCGCGCCCTCCGCTGCGATCGTGCTCGCCTCCTGTGCGGACACGCGCACCACCTTTGGCGGCCTGATCGCGCTGAACAACCTCATCAACAGTGCAAACCCGCCAAAGATCGTTTCCATCAGCTACGGCGAGTCCGAAAGCGAAAACGGCGCAGCTTCGAATGCAGCTTTCAACTCTGCCTATCAGGCAGCTGTAGCCGAGGGCATTTCGGTCTTTGTCGCTTCCGGTGATGAGGGTGCAGCAAGCTCTGACGCGGATGCGACCCATGCTACTCACGGCGTTACCGTCTCCGGTTTCGCGAGCAGCCCCTACGATGTCGCCGTCGGAGGCACCGACTTCGGCGATACCTACAGCGGCTCCAACACCGCCTACTGGAATAGCACAAACACCGCCACCTATGACTCTGCGAAGAGCTATATCCCGGAGATCCCGTGGAATGATTCCTGTGCATCGAAGCTCATCGCCACAAAATCCGGGTACACAACCACCTACGGAACCGCTGGTTTCTGCAACTCCGCAGCCGGCCGGGCAAACTACCTGACCACCGCCTCCGGTTCCGGCGGACCTTCTGGCTGCGCCACCGGCAGCGTCTCGACTGCAGGCGTCGTTTCCGGCAGTTGCAAGGGCTACAGCAAGCCTGCCTACCAGGCGGGTCTGCTCGGCGTCCCGAGCGATGGGGTGCGTGACATCCCCGACGTCAGCCTCTTCGCGGCGAACGGCGTCTGGGGACACTATTACGTGTACTGCTACACCAACACCGGAGCCGGCGGCGCAGCCTGCACCGGAGCACCCAGCACCTGGTCCGGAGCCGGCGGTACCTCCTTCGCCTCGCCGATCATGGCCGCCATTCAGTCACTCGTGAACCAGAAAACCGGTTCCGCGTGGGGCAACCCCAACCCAACCTACTACAATCTCGCCCGGGCTGAGTACGGCTCCACAGGCAACACCGGTTGCAACGCAAGCAATGGCAATGGCGTCACCGGCAGCTGCGTTTTCCACGACGTCACCCTCGGCGACATCGACGTGAACTGCACCGGCACCCACAACTGCTACCGGCCCTCCGGCACCTACGGCGTGCTGTCCACATCGAATACGGCCTACCAGCCCGCCTACGGAACCGGTAACGGATGGGATTTTTCCACCGGCATCGGCACGGTCAATGCCGCAAACCTGGTCAATAGCTGGGCAAGCGTCGCGCACCAGTAACGCTTGTCCGCAACGAAAAGAGAGCGCCGTGGCGCTCTCTTTCGTTATGAAGCAGATAAAAGCATGCTCGCCGACCTACGGCGCCGTCATCTCGACCGGAGCAGCATCGTCATTTCGACCAAATCGACATCTGCATCTCGACCGAACCGACATCGTCATCTCGACCGAAGCAGACGGTTCTATCGTCTGCGCAGTGGAGAGACCTGCAGTTTCTTCGCGCCGACACTACACCCCAAAGGACAACGGCCTTTAAGCCAAAAGCCGCGCAGTTACGAGCGGGAGGCACGCGACCCTGAAGTCTCGTCGAGGATAGCCGGAAGCTCCTTGCTGTAGCGCCAACGGCGCGTCCTATATCAGCCTGGGCGGCAAGGCCCAGGTACATGGACGTCATACTGGTGAGGGCTGAAGGCCCGACCTAGAGGCAGTTGGCCTGATGATAGATCGGGCTTTCAGCCCTGAAACATCCCAGGGTTATGCAGACCTGGGCCTTGCGGCCCAGGCTAGACCTGTTTACCTTTAGGTGTAGTCGCAGCAACAATACGGAGGTCCTTCGCTTCGCTCAGGATGACGGCGAAAAGCGAAGAGATGGGGTTACACCTGCAGGTAAACGGGTATAATATGGAATGCGCCGTTGGCGCTACGAACTAGGAAATTCCCAGTTCAAGGCCGTCAAATCGCGTTATACCTGAGAGGTTACTGCTCTAGGGCTTTCGCCTTCGCTGACAAGTAAGCGCGATGAATTAGACCCCCTCCGCCTGGAGGTAAGGAGCATTTGCTTGTCTTGTCATTCCCGCAGGGAATCTGCGTTTTCAACCGGGAACCCGCAGGCGCACGAGACTGCTTTACTTACCCTTCACCGCAATCGCCTCAATTTCCAACAGCGCCCAGGGTGCCGCCAGAGCCGCCACCTGGAAAGCCGAGCGCGCCGGCTTGTTCGGCTGCGCGGCCGTGCCGAAACACTTCAGATACTCGCTCTGCATGCCCGCAAAATCGAGTTTGCCCGTCTTCGGATCGGGACCCAGAAACACCGTCAGCTTGACAACATCCTTCATGTCGAGCCCCTGGGCCTGCAATGCCTTCTGAATCTTCGCAAAGACACTTGCAGCCTGCGCCTTCGTGTCGCCATAGTCTGCAGGCGTACCCTTCGCAGCGTCCGCCAGGGTCACGGGATCGGCAAGTTGCCCGCTCAAATAGAAGGTGTCGCCCGCCCACACACCGCTGGCGATCGCTGCCTTCTCGGTCTGGATGTGGCGCACGGTCGTTTGCGCATGCCCGTCCACAGCCCCGATAGCAAACGGGGCAGCAAACAAAGCCAGGCTGAAAAACATCTTGCGCTGCATGCTCATCGTCGAACCTCCTTCAACCAACAACGGACGGCGCTGTACCGGCGAGTCGCGCTGCCTTTACCTGATCGCTGACAATCTGCACGGCCCGCAGCGCACTCAGCGCCGCGCCCTCCTGCCATGCGACAATGTGCGATGTGTGATCGCCCGCAAAGATGATGCGGCCATCCGGCTTCAACAGTGCCTGATACCCAGGGTTGGTGCCCGTGCGGGCGGCATCGGGTGCGGCACCCTGGCCGGTTTGCCGGTTCATCGCCACACCGGGCGCTTGCTGATTCGCCGTCGGGCTGGGCACACTGCCCGGCGCTCCCAGCCGTCCGCCCGGCTGATCCCGATCCTGCCCGGCACCATAGGCCCGAATCCACGAACCCTCATTCCATTGGGATTTGCCCCACCCGTAGTACATCGGCTTTTGCAACTCCTGCCCATGCCCCGGATGCAGCCGTTCCATCGACTTCCGGCTTTCGGCAAACTTTGCTTGCATGTCCAGCGTCGCAAAAGGGGTGCGCCCCTCGTCCGAGTAGCCGCTTACCACGATGCCGGTATCAGAAAACAATCCAGCCGAGGGAAACCAGATGGGACTACAGCCCGTTGCACAAAACTCCAGACCGCCATAGATGTTGTAATCCTGCTCCCAAAACCGCCGGCTCTCCCAGGCAATCTTGTATGCGTTCGCATAGGTGCACTCATCGATAACCTTGCGGTACGGTGCAGGAAGGTCATTGTCGATCTTGCGCATTGTCGTCAGCGGCAGCGCGCAGATGCAGTACCCCGCGCCAATCGTCTTGGAAGCACCGCCCTGCGTGTAGCGCACCTCCACGCCATGTGCGGTCTTGTGCATTGCCGTCACCGCCGCGTCATACTGCACCGTTTCCCCGAGCGCTTTTGCAAAGGCAAACGGAATGCGATCCATGCCGCCCACCGGCTGAAACATGGTCGCCTGCATATCGAACTGCTCGTCGAACAGCATGCCCTGCCAGAACTTGGCTTCCAGCAGCGTGTGCATGTCGATCGGCTGCGCGAGCACGCCGGCTTCTTCACCCGCACCCGCCACCTTGCTATACCCGGCACGGTCGCTGCCGACGTACTTGCCTGCCTGGTCAAGCGGACCGTAAACACGCAGAAAGTCCATCATGCGCTGGCGATCGTCGCCGGTAATGTCGGCATCCAGTGCGCCCTGGTTCACGCATTTCATCAGTAGTTCGCTCACGTGACCGCGTGTGTCGTTCACCACCTGCCGCATCACGGCCGGCTTGCCGTCGTTGCCGGCGTCGTTCTGCAAAAACGCCGAACGGCTCATATTCACTTCCACCTGCAACTCCACCCCGAGCTTGCGGCAGTAGCCGAGGATCGTCGGATGAATGGAGGGCAACCGCGCCGGTCCAAAGTTCTGGTAGTGCCCCGGCGCCCAGGTACATCGCTGCACGGAGCCGTCCGCCATGGTAACGGTATCGCCCGGCCTCACCGTATAATTTCGCCCACCCGGACGAGTGCGCGCTTCCAGCACCGTCACCGCATAGCCCAGCGACCGCAACTCATAGGCCGCCACCAATCCCGCGATCCCGCCGCCAAGCACCACAACTTGAGTGCCTTTTCCCGAGCCCGCCGCAGCTTGAAGGACTGCCGCCCGTGCCGGCTTGCCTTCCATCAACCCAAGTCCCTGCATGGCAAGAAACGCGGCGGAATATCCACCCGCATGCCCTACCCGTGTAAGAAACTGACGCCTGGTTACCGCCATCCACCCTCCGTTGCAGAACCAATCAAGGAAATGGGACAACAAAAAAGACTGAGGTCCAAGCCGTTTGCCCATGTGCGGCAGACAGAAAAGTCCCACATCAGGCTGACCGTCGGTGCGAGCCTGCGAGTGAGATTGTGTTTTTGCGGTTCCCCCTCACTCTACCGCAACTCATGCACGGCAACCAAGCGGAAATAAAAGAAATCTTATCGCTCAAAAAAGAACGGCCCAGTGGCTATCCACCGGGCCATTGTGAGCAGGGACGGATTTAGGGGGTCAAGGTAAGGGTAAAGGTAGTGCTGGCGGTTACGGCTGCATTCGCCGAATCTATGCCCACAAGCGTCACCTGATAACTGGTCGTCGTGGAAACAGGTGTCGTCTTCACCGGCGTCACGGTATTGCTTCCACAACCTGTCAGGCCAAAACCTGCCAAACCCGCCAGCAGAACCAAAGCACAAAGCCGTGGCACCATCCGGGCGCGCCGCCGTCCCGCGAAGCCGATTGCCAAGAAAGCCAACATAACGGTGGCCATTGGCTTTTTGTGCCAAGGCTTGGCAGGCAAGCCTTCATTGCTCGCGCGCTTGCTGGGAACCGCCTGTGCCCCCGGAGTTCCCGGACGCGCTGACGCTGCCCCGCAAACCGAACTGCCGTACACGATCGTCAACGCCTCTTGGAAAGGCGTTTGCCCGCTCGGCACGCCGGCTGTGGCGATGCTGTAACAAACATTCGCTGGTAGCGTAGAAGTGATCGCAAAGTTGACGATTCCCGTGTAGCTCGATGTCGGCGTCACCGTTACCGTCGAGCTTCCGCTGCCACCCGAGACAACTGACACGTTGGTTGCACTCAGCGTAAAGGAACCGGTAACGGCATTGCTTACCGCCACCGTGAGGGCTATGGTTCCAGTGGACGGCGCATGTGTCGCATCACCCGAGTAAAGCGCGGTGATCACATGCGCGCCCGTGACTGCGGTTCCGGGATAGGTATAGCTCGCCTGCCCATTTGTCAGTTGCAGAACAGGAGTGATTGCGGTGCCATCGACCGTGAGCGTTACCGTGCCGGTCGGAGTAGCCGTACCGCCGGCAACGGCAATCGTGACCACGTCTGTTGCGCCGGAAGCCGGCGTAAGTGTCGCCGCGCTGAGCGTGGTGATGCTGCCTGTTGTTGCCGCAGCCGTGCTCGCCGGCCAGGCTGTGACCAGGTGGGCAAAATCAATGGTGCCCAGCCCGGTAGCCTCGTCATACCCCACACCCGCGCTGTAAGCCGAAGCTCCCTGGGCATCGCAGTATGCTGTGCCTGCAGTGCATGCGTTTGTGCCGGAGGTAATGTCGTGGAAGGCAGAAGCATACGTTGCCGTGTTGCCGGCCAGACTGTACAGGATCGGATTAATGTTGCCCTGTCCCGTAGCGTTTTTCGCTTGGTTCAGCACGGCCAGAAGCCCCGCGAAGATGGGCGTGGCAAAGCTCGTGCCGCCTGCGACGGAAAGATAACTGCCGCTTGAATCCCGGAACCCGGTGGTACAGCTGCTGGTCAACCCTTGAAAGGCAAGATCGGAAACATCACTGGTGCAGTAAAGATACCCGGGGTTGCCGGTCGAAGACTGCAACGAAATATCCGGCGAAAGCCGATAAGTCCCGCCGGCGATACCCGGAACACCGGTCTGCCAGGTGGGCCGAGCGAAGAGAGCACTCGCGCCACCGCCACCCGCGGCGATACCGTACTGCGCCGAATCTTCGTTCCAAACAGTCTCTGGAACATAGCTCAGCAAGGAACCAACAACGTCCGACCCGGTCGCAGTCGTCCAATACTGCGAAGGACCGTAGGCGGCGTCACCCGCAGCCATTTGGGTTCCACCTATGCCGGTCACGTTCGGGCTATCGGTTGGATAGCTCACGGCAAGCTGTTCCTGAAACGCCGCGGACAAAGGGTTGCCGTTACTATCTGTAGCGCCGAAGCACTCTGTCGATCCGGCATCCCCAGTAGCAGCGACGACCGTTTGACCTTGCGCATTCGCCTGCTCAAAAGAAGCATTGGCAGCATTCGCCTGTGAAGCGCTGAGATACAACTCGCATTCGCCGTAGCTATAACTAAGTACCGGCGCTACATTGGTATCAATAGCAAAGGTCAGGGCATCGCTCACGTCGTGGTTCAGACTATCCCCGGCGTATACCAGAAAGACGTTCGCGCCAGGGGCCATCCCGCCGGCGTATTCCACATCCAGGTCCGATTCGCCTTCATCCCCGTCCACGTAGCCGGCCGGTCCGGTACCCGGGACGAGAACCAGACTCGGCAGCTTCGTAGGGAGTCCTGCCGCCGTCTGAAAATTTTGGATATCCGTCGTGTTGATCAGCGATTGCCCAATCACCGCAACAGCCTGACCCGCCCCGTTAAAACCGGCGTTGTACTCGGCCGTGACGTCATACATCGTCGCCACACCTTTCGGAGTCAGGAAATGTGACTGCGTTTTGCTGGAGGTGAAATCAGGCGCCGACACACGACCTGGAATGAGCCGTACCTGCGGCTTGGGCCGGTAATCGGAAAGATGCAGAACCGCCGTCACCATGGGCGCAAGCGCGGCCGGCAAGGAAAGATCCGAGTTCGGAGCAAAATGCGTTTCGCTGCCAGTTTGGAAATGGTGCAACTCCGTACCGAAAGCCGTCCCGATCGTACCTGCAGTTCCCGAAAAGCTGATCCGGTTGCGGCTGCGCGCGATCCCGTCAACGCTGAAACCCTGCGCCTGCAGCCAGCTCTGCACTTTCGCCAAATCGGCATCCGCTACGCCGAACTGCGCGGCAAAGGTTTCCGGGGTCAACCACTGGTGATACAGCGGGGAAGCCGGATTCTGCTGCGCAGCCAAAAGCGTCTGCAGCGCCGCTTCCTGTTCCGCGGAACGGCTAAACACCATCGTTACGCCGTGCAGCATCGTGTCGGGCGCGAGCGCCCCCGTATCTACGCCCAGCTTTGCCCTTGGCGACTGCGACGCCGGCAGCACCACCTCGGCTCTTCCTGCAATGGGCGCCGCCAAGCGCGCAGCAGGCTTTTGCGCCAAGCCGGCCAGACTAAGCGATATGATGGCTGCCGCACGCACCGAGCGGTACAAAAGCCGAGCAAACTGCTTCATAGGAGATCAACACCCTCTTTAAGGAAACGTCAAAACACACGTACCGGTAAACGGAGTCGTTTTACGGGTAGACGCAACTCCCAAAACAAAGTTCCGCGCTTTTGTGAACAACCTGTCATCCATCTTTCCTACCGTGACGCCATCGCAATCTCCCCCCATTTCCTTTATCGGCTGGAGACAAAAAAACATGAGCGCGACAGGCAACAAAATTTCAGTTCCTGCAAAGCGAGCGGTTATGTCCGCAAAATCTCCACCAGCCCTCCCTGGTCCACCTTGCGCTGTTCGCCTGAGGCAAAAGTCTTCACCGTCGCCAAGCCGTCACGGACCTCCTCCTCCCCCAAGATCACGATATGGCGGGCGAGCCGGTCAGCCATATCGAAGCTCTTGCGCAGCTTAAAACTACCGTCACCCACTTCCACCATC
>CAXTNA010000086.1:0-1688 GCA_964245535.1 uncultured Acidobacteriaceae bacterium
CCCCTGCGCCGCGCCGCAACATCGTCCGTAGCAAGCGGTGCACGATCAAATCCGGGTAGCGCCGGATCGGCGACGTAAAGTGCGTGTAACAGGGGCTCGCCAAGGCAAAGTGCCCTTCGTTCTTCTCCGCATACCGCGCCTGCTTCAGGGAACGCAGCATTAGGTACGCGAGAATGCGTTCCTCCGGCTTACCTTGGATCCGCCGCACGAGTCGCTGGTACATCTGCGGCGTTACGGGAATGCTTGCCGGAATCTCATGGCTTTGCGGGGCACGCGCGTCGCGTCCCTTGGCTGCCCGCCGTTGTGCCTCGCGACGGTCGCCCTTCATCGTCATGCGCCGCACCGGCAGCGTCCCGATGCCAAGCGTCTGCCCGAAGCCGGCCGCCGTTTCTTCAAACTCCACGATGCGTTTGGGGTCGGGCATCTCGTGGATGCGATACAGCGATGGAATCCCTTGCGCAGTGAGCCACGTTGCGACGCACTCGTTCGCGCTCAGCATGAACTCCTCGATTAACCGGTGGGCCCAGCCGCGTTCCGACCGCACAATTGCCTTCATGTTGCCGTCCGGATCGAACTCCACCACGGGCTCCGGCAGGTCGAAGTCGATGGATCCGCGGCGCACACGCTTGCGGTTCAGCCGCAACGCCAGTTCCAGCATGCGGTCGAACGCGTCAGGGAGCTCCGGCTGTTCCAGCCCCACTCGCTCGCGCTCCAGGCGATCCTCCGCTGTCGCTTCGGGCGTTACCGGCGTTTTGCCCTTGCCTCTTTGTTTGTCATTCCCGGAGGGAGCTTGCTGTTCATCGAACGGCAGTTCCACACCCTCCGGATGCCCCGTTCTTTCTCCATCTTCGCGAAAGCGCGGGGTGCTTGCCTCCGCAGCGCCGGCCACACCCAAGGAAGCGGGCTTCCCGGCGGCACCGCCGTTCCACTCGGCAGCCCGCGGCGATGCATTCAAGCACTGCTGCACGCTGGTGTAGGTCATGCGGCGCGCACTCCGGATGATCCCTTCCGCGACGCGATAGCCGACGATTTCGCCCTGCGTATCGATCTCCATGATGCAACTGAGCACCAATCGGTCCTCATGCGGCAGCAGGGAACACATCCCACTCGAAAGCGCATGCGGCAACATCGGCACCGCGCGGTCCGGGAAATACACACTCGTCCCGCGCACCCGCGCTTCAGTGTCCAGCGCCGAGCCGGCACGGACATACCAGCCCACATCCGCGATGTGCACCTGCAGTTCGGTGTGCCCGCTTGGCAGGGAGCGCACCAGTACGGCATCGTCGAAATCGCGCGCCGTTTCGCCGTCGATCGTCACAATGGACAATGCGCGAAAATCCTCGCGATGCAACAGCTCGTCTGCGGGGAGAGCCGCCACGGTTTCTTCCGCACACCCTTCTGCTTCGGCAAGCACATGCGCAGGAAAGGTGTGCGGGATCGCATGCTTCCGAATCACAATTTCGACATCGACCCCGAACGCATCAGGCGGCCCCAGCACCTCGATCACCCGTCCCTGCGCCGGCCGTCCAGGCTGCGGAAAGCTGGTCACCTCCACCTCGACGGCCAGTCCCTCCAGCGGCCAGCGATCGTCTTTCGATTGCTCTGGGTGTGTGGAAAGCGCAGCTCCCACCTCTGCCACCGGCTCGGGTCGTCTCGGCGCCGCGTCGGCTGCAGCCTGCGTTTCCGCG
>CAXTNA010000086.1:1698-9702 GCA_964245535.1 uncultured Acidobacteriaceae bacterium
AGTGTGCGGTGCAAGCGCAATCCCTGGGCAGGGATCTCCGCCCCTTCGGGGATCAGGATGGAGCCACCGAGACGTTCGTCCAATGGCTGCACCACGTTGCCCTGCGGTTCGCTTCCGGGACCATCGCTGCGGTCCGTAAAGCCGAAGCTACGCCGGCGGCCCGCGGGTCGGGCATAGTGAAAAATTCCAACAATGGTGGGATTGCGCCGGGTCAGAACGCGAGCGATGCGGCCGGAACGTCGGCCATCGCGGGCCGGCGGGTCTTCGTCCACTAGAACGATGTCGCCATGCATGGCCCCGTGCAAGGCGTTGGGCGGAATGAAGATATCCTGTGCGGCGTCAGCGGATTTGCCGGCCAGTCTTTCGGCTCCCGCGCCGCGCTTCGCTCCCGAAGCTGCCACCGGTTGGGGACGAACGAAACCGAAGCCGTCCCGGTGCAGGTCCAAACGCCCACCCTGCAACCGCTCCCGCGCGCTGCGCTGAGAGGCGTCGTTCTGCTCCCACGCGCTTGCCGAGCCGTTACTCGGCCTAGAGGCGTTTGCTCCATGCGGCCTTTGATCGGCAACCTCTTGCACGGGCGGTTTAGGAACGGCCCAAAGCTCATTTTCCAGCTGTCGCAGATCGCCACGGGCCACCATGCGCGTCAGTTGTTCCACGAGAAGCCGGCGTTCGCGCCCACCTCCCAGGCCAAGCTCACGGACCAACTGCTTGTAACCAGCTTTACCGCCGGCAGCGCGGCCAATACGCGTCAAGAGCTCGCGATCAGAGTGCGGGTAAGGGGAACGCGACACAGGTTGAGCATACGCCGGAACTGCATCAGATTGCTCTAACGCGTTGTGTTCCAGCTCAGGATGAGACTCCTTGGCCTTACAGAATCCTGGTTCAAAGCAACCCTAGTTGCATCAGTTTTAACCACGTCATAAGAAGGAAGGCCAGTCTGTTACCTTGGTAACATTACCGGCTCATTTCAGCTGTATGGAAAAAAGAGGACTGGCGGTTTACCGATATCGACTTTAGTTTGATCTCAGCCGGCAACCAATACCACCAAAGTGGTAGCCGAGCAAACGATAGGAGTACAAAATGAAGACCTTTGTTGTTCGTGTTTCTGTCCTCGCCTTGGCCGCCGTTGGTTTCTCCGCTTCCTCGATTGTATCGCATTCTCAGGCTTTTGCACTACACACCGCAAAGAGCGCAGTTGTTTCCAGCTTGCCCATGTGCCCATGGGGCGATCCACGCGGATGCGGCCTCCACTAGAGACTACTCCAGACTACTTCGTTCGGGCCATGGTAGCGTTTTCCAGTGAAATGTGGTACTAACGTATTTCAGGGGAACGTACCATGGCAACCGAGCACCTTTTGAAATATTTGAGCGTTTTGCAAATCTTGATCTCGATTACGCTGCTGTTGATCATGCTGAAGCGTCGTGTCGCCCCGGTATTTCCAGCTTTGGTGAGCTTCGTCGCCCTAGCGTCGCTCTCCACTGTGATCAAAATTCCCTTAATGTTTTATCGCCAGACGTTAGGTATAGACCGCGTTACTGCCTATGAGGTGTATTTCGCGTCTGGCTGGCTTTCGCAAATTGGGTGCCTCTGCCTTCTAGTCCTCATTATTTACGGACTTTTTTCGGAGGCCATGCGCCCTTTTCCAGGTCTCCAGCGGATCGGAAGAATCATCTTTAAATGGGTCGGTTCGGTTTCATTTTTGGTAGCAGTCGCTCTAGCGATCGGTCCCGAACTATTTGCCAAGGGTGCGACTTTAGCCGTAATTTATGCTGAACTGACAGGAAGATTTCAACAAGGCATGAACGTGCTCGTACTTTGCCTATTGATTTTTGTCTCCTTCTCCATCCGCCCCTTGGGACTTACTTTCCGAAGCCATATCTTTGGTGTGGTACTCGGTCTAGGTGTTTACTCCACTCTGCAGCTTGCTCAGTCGGCATGGCTTGTCACGACTGGAGCAAGTTCACCGTATTCTGGCGTCTATCTCCTAGACCCGCTTAGCCTTTGCTTCTCCGCAATAATCTGGGGCATTTACTTCGGTTTACCTGAACCGAAGCGCCGCATGATCCTTCTGCCGACGACCTCTCCCTTCTTCCTCTGGAATCGCATCTCCGAGATTCTTGGGGATGAGCCGGGCCAGGTGGCAGTCGCCGGTTTCCACCCCGACATGCTGGCACCCGCAGAAATCCAAATGCTCACCGCGGCGACCTCCCGCGAAGCCGCTGCCGCCCGGGAACGCGAGCAGCTTGGTCGAGAGAGCACAACAGATTTACTTCCCACATCCTTTGCGAACACGTCCCGCGTACGCATGACTGTCTCCCGCTAGCTTGCTCTACGCAAAGGACTGGCAAGTAAATGCCTTACCCGAAAAACGAGAAAAAGTTCACGAGATGGACTCTCGGCGTAGATGAATCGTTCAAAAAAGATCCTGCATCATGGAACATCTACGACTTTGTGATTCGCGATGTTTTGGCCGTTTATGCCCGGCACTTAAGTTTGACTCCGGGATTTGTCCCAATCGACTGGCAGAAAATCAAGGCTATGCTCTGGACCGAAACGGGTGCGCTTGACCCCGCTTGGTTAACAGCACCCATGCAGTGCGGTGTCCACGGCGATAAGGGTTTAGTTGATCTTCTGACACTGCCAGCTGGCAAGCTGATGATCCCGCCCGAGTATGCCAATAAGTTCACAGCCACTAACGTCCCGCACAACGCCGCTCTGAACATACAAGCGGGCACGGGTGTGCTGCTGCTGCGGATGGCGAACCATGGTATGGTGCCGGATCGGCCATCAACAGTGTTCGGTGTCGCTGCAGGGCAGATGCAAATGGCTCGGTCAGCCGCCTCCATGGTCGCTGCGGTGCAGAGAGAGTCAGGGCCTAGATCGCTGCTCGTGCACAAGTCTATACACACCCCACAGGCTAAGGGTTCGTACCATTACGCTGTCACAGGCTGGCGGCCATTCGATTTCGATACCATCTATCTTCGGTACAACGGTGGCGGTGATGGGAACTACCCTGACAAGCTGCAGCACTGTTATGACATCATCACAGGCAGGGTAAGGCTGTGAGACAAATACTGATATCTTTATTCCTGGTGTGCTTGGCGGTAAGTAGCTCGGCACAGAAAATTTCCAAAGAAGCGCCCTTGCCGCTGCCATTCCACTTCGAAAGTGATGGTCACGCGTGCAGCGGGTATTTCAAGCTGACCCAAACGACTATGGTGTGGAAGTCATCGTTTTCGACATGCCGTGCTTCATGGACAGGGCAAAAACAGGGAGACGGTTGGGTCATCACCCTCGGTAGGGATGCGGTGCAGAGCAAAAGTTGCACCTACAAGGTGATCGAAGTTCATCATCGCGCCGGCATGGACCCGAAGCTTGGAATTTGGGACGTAACGGGCTACACGAAGGCAAATCCCCATCTTCCTGATGATCTGGTTATAGATTGTCCGTGGATGCAGACGCCCTAGCTATTTGCCTACGTTGTGATCACGTGCGCTACTCCCATTCCGCCCGTCTCGGTGAAGGACGGAAACATTGATGAAACGAACTCTTTTCGTGACTCTTTTGTTCTGCACGCTGGCTGGCGGAGCACAAGAACAAACGCCCCTTCCAGTACCCTTCCGCTTAACCGCCGATGGGCACGCCTGTTCGGGACACCTCACGGTGAAGTCAAAGAGTGTCGTGTGGAAGAGTGCGTTTTCGACCTGCACGTCTGCTAGTTGGGCAGTGCAGCACCAAGATGACGCCTGGATCTTGACGCTTACGCCGACGCCAGAGGCGAAGGCCTGCAGCATCCGGATCATCCGCATGCACCCGATGGCCCCGGTGAAACCCGATTCCCTTTGGGAGGTGTCTGGGTATCATTCAACGATCGATTTCAAAGAGCACGCAAAAACACCCGTGCTCGATTGCGTGATGCAGTGAGCGATCATTTGCTGGCAAAGCTACGTGGGCAAGTTGATAAAGACGAATTACCCAGACGGCAAGAAACGCTTCTTGGGCGGTAAGCCCGATGCTTCGATAGAATCCAAATGAGCAACCCGGGAGCGGTCTTCGTCTCCCAAATCTCCAAACGAGCTCTTGGGAGGGAGCGCTGCAGGGTTTATGGAACCGGTTACGCACATTCTGACCGGGGCTTGCCTCGCCCGAACCGGCCTGAATCGTCGTGCGGCGTACGCCACGGCGGCCATGGCGATTGCGGCGGAGTTCCCGGACATCGACACCGTTTGGAGTCTCCGGGGTCCTGTTTCCGGCTTTGAGCACCACCGCGGCATCACGCATACCTTGCTCGGCCTGCCTTTTGAGGCAGCCGTGCTTTTGCTTGGCTTTTTTCTGCTACACCGTTTTCGAGCCGCCCGGACATCTGGAAGGCAGATGAACTCACAGATCCGTCGCGAAACCGAACCGGGCGCACCGCTGCGGTGGGGGCTGCTTTTCGGTTTCCTTCTCCTCGGCCTCCTGAGTCACTTGGTGTTGGACTACACCAACAACTACGGCCTGCGACCGTTTTTTCCATTCAACAGCCGTTGGTACGCGGGATCGATCGTCTTTATCTTTGATCCATTACTCTTCTTCTTTCTCCTGAGCGGCCTCTGCTTGCCCTGGTTCTTCGGGCTGATCGGCCGGGAACTGGGGGCTACGGCGGAACATTTCCGCGGTCGCGGATGGGCGCGGGCTGCGCTGGTCGCCGTGTTGCTGCTTTGGTCGGTGCGCTGGTATGAGCATCGGCAGGCGCTGCTTGCCGCCCAAAGCCAGAGCCTTCGCATGCCGGGAGAGGGGAGCGGCAACGTCTCTGAACTTTCGTCCTCCGATACGTCGGACCCACAGGCAAACCAGGCAACTGCACTCGCTCCGCTTTCCGCCGAAGCGCCGCGAGCGCTTCTACAGCCCATACGATCGCTGGCCAGCCCGGACCCGCTCAGCGTATTCCGCTGGTACACTGCCACGGATTTCGGTCCGGCATACCAGCTCGGGATTGCTGATACCCGCTTCGGCACATGGACGGCAGGGCAGATTCTCAACAAGCCGCCTCCCGGTGCCGCTCTCCTCGCTGCCGAGCACAGCCGTTTGGGCAGAATCTACAAAGATTGGTCTGCAATGCCACTCTGTACGGAGTTGCGCGATACCCCAGGTGATCCCCAGGAATCCGTGCCTGAGATTGCTGGAACGCCAAGCGATGCGTCTGTTCTTTGCAGTGACCTGCGATTCATGGGTGATCTCCCATACCTACACAGAAACGGCGCACCGCCGCTTACAGCGGAGTTCCTTTTGGATGCGCAAAACCGCGTGATCGCGCAGGGAATGGACGGACGCTTCCGGGCGCGGTAACCGTGGGGGCGCGGTAACTGCGAACGATGCTGGGCCAGGCTCGCTTACAATGGAAACGCGGTTCGCCCAAGGGTGAAGAAGGCTCGAGTTCCTGGAGCACGTCCGCCAAGGCAGACCATGCTCGCATATTTTGTTCTTTTGCTCGCTGCGCTAAGCCGATTTGTGCCGCACGCCTTCGGGGGTGTAGGCCTCAACTTCACTGCGGTTGGCGGCGGGTTGCTCTTCTTCGGCGCACGCCGACCTCGTCCGGAAGCGGTGGCGGGTCTGGGCGTGATGGCATCCACCGACGTCGTGCTCACGCGATTCGTGTATCACTATCCCTTTCACCTCACCAGCTATCTCGTAACGTGGGCCTGGTACGCGGGGGTTTGTCTTCTAGCGAGCGGCCTTTTGCGTCAGGTGAGCCCCGTGCGGGTGGTGGCGGCAGCCTTTGGCTCGGCGACCAGCTTCTTTGTACTTAGCAACTTCGTGGTTTGGTGCGAAAGCGCCATGTACGCGCATACCCAAGCCGGTTTTTTGTCGTGCTACACGCTCGCCTTGCCGTTCTATGCAAACGACCTGGTATCGACCGGGCTCACAGCGACTGTGCTTTTCGGCTTACCGGTGATTGCTGCGCAGGTGGTCGAAACCTGGCGACGCGCAACGGAGGAGGGGCGTCCGCTCGTTTAGTGCCGCTCCGTGTTGGCCCCCGCATGGGCATCTTCCAAGGGGAGCGGCAAACCGCGGCGCCGGTCGAAGATGCGGCGGATGACGAAGAAGAGGATTGCCAGCAGCGCAAACAGGGCCGCCCCGAGGACGAGGCTGAGATGCTCATGCATCGCTCGCCGCGCGCTATGCAGAATGGCCGGGCCAAACCAGATCGTCAAAAGGGAACAAACCAGAAATTGCAACAGCTTGCCGCAGAAGATGGCAAGGGCAAACGTGGCAGCCTTCATTTCGAATACGCCCGCCGCAAACTCGAAGAGCTTCAGCGGTGTCGGCGGGGGAAGCATTGCAGGAATCAAGATGGCAAAAAATTCCTGCCGCTCAAATCGATCGCGCATGCGTTCATAGCGTTGCCGGTTGATGCGCTTGAGCAAAAACAGCTCGCCGCCGGCACGCCCGATGAAGAACGGCACCAGTGCTCCTAAAGCCGACGCCGCAGCCGCGATGATGCTGTAGGCCAAAAAACGCTGGTGGTTGTTCGCGACATAGCCGATGACGATGCCGTCCATCGAGACGGGAATCGGAATCAGGGCGGAGTCGATTAAGGCCAAGCCGCCCACTCCCCAAACGCCGAGCGGCTTCATGACGGCCAGCAACACGGCGGAAAGCTTATGCATCAGGGCGGTGGGACCGATCTTCACAAGGGTTTATTCTACGACGTCACGCATCCGTTAGCGGCTCCGCAGGTGGGGGATAGACGAAGATCGAGGAGACGTAATAAGGCTGCTCGCGTAGCAGGATGTAAGACACACTCAAGGAAATGGGCGCCCTTCCGGGGTCGTCGCATGTTCGGTTTTTCCGGCAAGCAGATCGAGCGCATGGGGCAGCAGCGACAAAACGGAGCGCAGGGAACTGACCGCACCCCCTGGGCTTCCCGGCAGATTCAGCACCAAAGCCCTCCCGGCTATACCGCAAACTCCGCGCCCCAGGGCCGCGTAGGGCGTTTCCGCAGCGCCATGTTGCCGGATCTTTTCTGCGAGACCCGGAACCAGCCGTGTGCAAACGGCCAGGGTTGCTTCCGGAGTATTGTCACGGACGGAAAGGCCGGTTCCGCCGGTTGTCACAACCAGGGCTGCTTGCGCAGTCGCCGCGCGAAGGGCTTCGGTCAACATGAGCAGATCATCAGACGAGATTGTGACTTCGAGAACGCTGGCCTCGGCTTCCGCGAGCAACGCCGCGACCGCAGGCCCCGAGCGGTCGACCTGGGTGCCGGCAAAACAGCGGTCACTTGCCGTGATCACAATCGCTGTTCGACCACTGAGCAAAGAAGAAGCCATCCACGCCAGCATAACGGAGCGAGCCCGCTGAGGCAGTCCGGCAGTTTGGGCCAGCCCGGTTTGCGTGGCGCAGGTTGTTCCGCGAGCGGCCTGCGATTAATGGAAAAGAGAATAGGTACAATGAACGTGCGCGTCAGCTCAGCGCCAAGCGCAACCTTCAGGATGTCTCTTTCGTCACATCCACAGCCGCAACATCCAAAGCACGATGCCTTTGCCAACGCCGACCCCCACTGACGAACCCGCGCTGCGCCCGTCTTCCTCGCGAGACCCCCGAGGAAGCACGGATCAGGACGCCGACGGCACGGTGCACAATTCCATAGGTACGCCGGACGAGACAGCCGTGCCACTCGATCCGGACGCGCCGATCTCCTTCGTTCCGCACCTTTCCTTGAAGGACACCGTTAAACCGCAATCTGTGCGCATCCGCACCAGCCGTTTTGGGGAGCTCGAAGAGCACGAACTCGTCCGCTTGCTCGATTCGATTGAGGACGAGCGCGCCCGTGCACGGTTTCGTGAGTCGATCTATCTTTCCATTTTCGTTTGGCTGGCCATTGCCGGGTTTGTCTTCTTTGGACCGCGGTACCTTTGGCATGCGCCGCGCGTCGTGCTGCCGTCCGAGGTGCTGCGTGCCCGCGAGATGACCACGCTCACCGCGCCCAGCAACCTGCGCCACGCGACGCCTCAGGCGATGGA
>CAXTNA010000086.1:9754-11376 GCA_964245535.1 uncultured Acidobacteriaceae bacterium
CCTGGAGCATCTGCGATCCAATGCGACCAAGGCCGCTCCACCGGCCCCAAAGGCTGTAGCGCCTGCGCCGCGTCCTGAACCCACACCGCGCGCCGAGGCAAAACCGGCGCCGCAGCCTTTGCCGCGTACCCAGCCCCGCTCGACACTACCCTCTGCGCCCACACCCAATCTGCCGCCGTCCAATGCGACGCCCAATTTGCCGGCCACACCTGCACCGCAGCCCACCCCGCGCAACACGCCCCCTGCGGTTGCGGATGCGCCGCGTCCGCAACCATCCTCACGGCCTAACTTCAACGGTGCTCCCCAGTCCGCAGGCGATTTCATTCAGCAAGCCGTGCGGAATGCCACCCGCGGCGGCGGTGGGGCGGCGCCGGGAAGTATCAGCAACGGCGGTCGCGGCGGCAGCGATCTCGGCGCAGGTTACGAAGTGCTTTCGGACACCCAGGGCGTTAACTTCGGACCGTACATCACGCGCATCCTTCGCGAAATCTACGGCCAATGGATTCCACTCATTCCGGAAGAAGCGCGGCCCCCATTGCGGAAGTCTGGCGTCACCATGCTTCGCATCACCATTCAGCCGGACGGTACGCTCGGCAATCTCCAGATGGATGGATCCACACATGATGATGCGCTGAATAAGGCCGCCTGGGGTTCCGTGACCGGCGTCGGCCAGTTCCCACCGTTGCCCTCGCAGTTTCATGGACCCAATCTTGAATTGCGCATTCACTACCTGGTCAACCGGCAGACGGAGTAAGAGCAGTGCGCCAACCTCCCTCGGACGATCTCAAAACGGACATCGTCTATCGTCCTGCCCAGCCGCCCACCCCGTTTGGTGCCACTGCTGCTGTAACTCCCTCCCATGCGGGCCATGCCTCCCCACCGCGTCCGCCTGCCTTGCCCGCCGCTGCGCTTCAAGCCCAGGCCGAACACCTCAAGTATCGGGCTGGCCGCGAGGCGCTGGAACGCCGCAGCATGCTCCGCGGGTTGATCCTTTTGGCGCTTTTGGCACTGGTGATTGGGATCGCGCACGCAGGCTGGAGCCGCGCCTTTCCCGCGGGCTGGTGGCGTCAGTGGTGACACCCCAAGCGGTACCGGCGCTCGAAGGGGACGGCATGCAGCCGAGAGCTGCGGCCACGTCACCGCTCATTGTGGTGGCCGGGCCCACTGCGAGCGGTAAATCGGCCCTTGCCCTTTCCCTCGCAGAAACTTTTAACGGCGAAATTATCTCTTGTGACTCCGTGGCGATCTTCCGCGGGCTGGATATCGGATCCGCAAAGCCCTCCACGGTCGAACGCGCTCGGGTGCCGCACCACCTGCTGGACCTGCTCGCACCGGATCAGCCGTCGACTGCCGGGGACTACGCGCGCCTTGCCCGCGCGGCCGTTCGCTGCATTCAGCAACGCGGCCGGCTGCCGATCGTGGCCGGGGGCACCGGGCTTTACCTGCGTGCCTTTCTTCAGGGCCTGGCACCCGCCCCGCCGCGTGACGAGCCATTGCGAGAAAGGCTGCGCGGCTTTGCCGAAAGGCGCGGGGGCGTCGCGTTGCATCGGGTTTTGCGTCGACTCGATGCCCGCGCCGCCGACCTGATCTCCGGCCGCTGAACACGCGGCGGCCGCCTGCCG
>CAXTNA010000087.1:0-9864 GCA_964245535.1 uncultured Acidobacteriaceae bacterium
CCACGACCGCCGCCCCGACAACCCGACCTTGGGCCAGTTCCTGCCTGCTCTCCGCCCCGCCCCCGTCATCGCCCTCACCGCTACCGCCACGCCCACCGTGCAGCGCGACATCCTCCGTGCCCTCAATCTGCAGCAGCCCGCCGTCTTCATCACCGGCTTCCGCCGCCACAACCTCCACATCGAGGTCACCGAGCTTTCCAAGCCGCAGCGCACCGAGTTCATCGCCAAACTCCTGAAGGAACCCGCCGCCCGGCCCGCCATCGTCTACGCCTCGTCGCGACGTTCAGCCGAAGAACTCGCCTCCGCCCTGGCCAGGCACTTTCCCGCGGCCACCTACCACGCCGGCCTCGATGCCGGCACCCGCGAACGCGTGCAACGCAGCTTCCTCACCGGGGAGCTCGACGTTGTTGTCTCCACCGTTGCCTTTGGCATGGGCGTCGACAAAGCCGACGTCCGCACCGTCATCCACGCCGCCCTGCCCGGTTCCGTCGAGGCCTACTACCAGGAGATTGGCCGCGCCGGTCGCGACGGCCTGCCCTCCCGCGCCGTGCTGCTCCACAGCTTTGCCGACCGCAAGACTCAGGAATTTCTACTCGAGCGGAGTTACCCTCCGCTGAGCGACCTCGAACGCGTCGCCGATGCCCTGCGCGACCAGCCCCTGCCCTTCGAAGACCTGTTACAAACTCTGAAAATAGACCGCGAAATCCTCGAACGCTGCATCGAAAAACTGGTTTCGCAGGGCGCTGCCACCGCCGATTTCGACGGCACGGTCTACCTCGCCCCGGAAACCGCGTGGCAACGCGACTACGACCTCCAGGTCCGCCACCGGCGCGAACAGATCGACCGCATGGTCGGCTATGCCGAAGGCCACGGCTGCCGTATGGCCGCGCTTGTGCAGCACTTCGGCGACAAAGGCGACGGCGGTCGTCCCTGCGGCGTCTGTGACTTCTGCGCCCCGCAAGGCTCCGCTTCCGCCCCCGCAAGCCAACCCACCGCCTCCGAAAAAGCCGATCTCCTCGTCATTCTCAAGGCCCTGCTGAGCGGCGGCCGCTCCGCCGGCAAGCTCCTCACCGAATCACGTCTTAAACTTGACCGCAAACAGTTCGACCGCCTCGTCGATGGCCTCGCCAAAGCGGGCCTCATCGCCAGCATCACCGAAAGCTTCCGCGGCGAAGACGGCCGCGACATCAGCTACCGCAAGCTCTCGCTCACCCCCGAAGGCGAAACCCCCGACAACGCCGCCCTCGATACCGTCTGGCTCCGTGACGAAGGCCAAAAAGCAACGCCATCTAGACGGCAAAAATCGGGTACAACTTCAAGACCAAGCGGAACATTGGGTGCCCCACGTCTCGCTTCTGAGACGTGGGTTGGAACCGGCGGTTCAACAAGCAATTCGTCGCCCCTTACGCCCACACAGTCCGCCCTCAGCGACCGCCTGAAAGCCTGGCGCACGCAAACCGCCAAAGAAGCCGGCAAACCCGCCTTCCTCATCCTTTCCGATGCCTGCCTCACCGCCATAGCCCAAGCCTGCCCCAGCAACCTCACGCAGCTCGGCAACATCCGCGGCATCGGTCCCGAAAAGCTCGACCGCTTCGGTGCCGTTCTCGTAGCCCTTTGCCAGGAACCACGACAGGGCGAAAGCGATACACAGTCCAACACCCTCCCGGCCGGCAATTTTCCGAAGCCAGACAAGAAGCCGGGTGCGGGTGCCCCACAACCTGCCCTGAGCCCGTCGAAGGGTCTCGCTTCTGAGATGTGGGTTGATGGCAGCGCCAGGCAAACATCCAGCTCTTCCGGGACGATCCCTCCACAACCTAAATCCGCGCCCATCGCGATCCGGGCCACCGTGACCTCCATCACAAATGACCCACCCAAACTCACCCAAACCAAACTCACACAGGAACAACTCGCCCTTGAAACCCGCCTCCGCGACTGGCGGCGTGAGCAAGCCGTCAACGCCGGCCTGCCCACCTTTTTCATCCTCAGCGAAACGGCCCTCCGCAAAGTCGTCGTTGCCGGCCCCACCTCCCTGGAAGAGCTTCGCACCATCACCGAACTGGGTGCCGACAAACTCGCCCGCTACGGCCCCGCCATGGTAGAGCTCTGCCGCCCAGCCTCCGTATGATTTCCCATATACCTCTTCTCGCGGAGGTTCGGTGCCGGGTGCCCCACAACCTGCCCTGAGCCTGTCGAAGGGTCTCGCTTCTGAGATGTGGGTTGAAGCGAACGGCTGTTCCAAAATAAATTCGCGCAAGTACACGGAAATGCCTTAAACCGTGCGTAAGAAGCCAGATTGGAGCACAAAATGAGTTCTGACCCGTTTGACCTTTTCGGCGTCGCCATCATGGCCGCCGGCAAAGGAACGCGCCTTAAGTCGAAGCGTCCAAAAGTCTTACACGAAGTCGGCGGCCGCGCGCTGCTGCTTCACGTCATAGCCGCCGCCCAAACCATCGCACCCGCAAATCGCATCGTTTGCATCGTCGGCCACGAAGCGGAACGCGTCCAAAAAGCCGTCGCTTCCACCGGGGTTCAATTCGCCCTCCAGGCCGAACAGCGCGGCACCGGCCACGCCCTGCAACAGCTAAAAAGCCACTATATTGCGGGAAATCTACCCGTCCCGGAGCACCTTCTCGTCCTCTCCGGCGACGTCCCGCTCATCGCGCCGGACACCCTCGCCCGTTTATGCGCCGCCCACCTCGCCGAAGCAGCCGCCATGACCATTCTCACCGCCGTCCCACCCAACCCCACAGGCTACGGCCGCGTCTTGCGCGTGGCCCCGGGCAGCTCCGAGGTGGATGCCATTGTTGAGCAGAAGTCGTTGACTCCAGAGCAGTTAGCTTCGCCTGAAATCAACTCCGGCATCTACTGCTTCCGCACCGCCGCCCTCTTCGCCCAGCTCGACAAGCTCACCACGGACAACGCCCACGGCGAGTTCTACCTCACCGATATCGCCGCCCTTCTACGTGCCGCCGGCGAGCGCGTCCTCGCCGTCACCGCACCGCATGCCGACGAGGTACTCGGGGCCAACACCATCGCCGAGATGATGCACCTCGATGCCGCCCTTCGTCTCGCCACGGCAAACCGCCTGATGGCTGCCGGCGTCACCATCTTTCGTCCGGAAACCTGCGTCATCGACGCCACGGTGCAGGTCGGTTCCGATACGGTAATCGAGCCCTTCGTCCAACTGCTTGGCGCTACCCGCATTGGCTCAGACTGCCGCATCCGCTCCTACTCGGTAATCCAGAACAGCACGTTGGAAGACCGCATTTTGGTCAAAAATGGCTGCATTTTGGACGATGCAACTGTCGCGGAAGACGCCATCCTGGGCCCTTACGCACACCTCCGCCCCGGAAGCGAGATCGGCCCCAGTGCCCACCTCGGCAACTTCGTCGAGACCAAAAAAACCAAGCTGGGCCGCGGCTCCAAAGCCAATCATCTCAGCTATCTCGGCGATGCCGTCATCGGTGCGGGCGTCAATATCGGTGCCGGCGCCATCACCTGCAACTACGACGGAATGCACAAGCACACGACCACGATCGCAGACGGCGTCTTCATCGGCTCCGATTCCACACTGGTCGCCCCAATCACCATCGAACAGAGCGCCTACATCGCCGCCGGATCGTGCATCACCGACGACGTACCCGCCAACGCGCTCGCCTTTGGCCGCAGCCGGCAGGTCACCAAACCGGGTTGGGTGACCAAACGACGCGCCGCCTCTACCGGAATGAATTCGAATGCGGCAAAGACGTAGCACAAACTGCCCAAACGTAGTGCATGTCACATAGAAAATTTGGAGATGCGGAAAGCTCATGTTACGGTAAACCATCGTTGTGTATGGGAAACCATATCGACGAGAGCTTGTCCGAGCGACATGTGGTCGTTCGATCCAAGTTGCGTCACTGGCCTCCCGGCACGAGCAGATGTTGCTCGTGCCGCCTTTTTTGCGTGTAAACGCGCACTGCGAATCCATGAACACCAAAGCGGGACCGTCGGCTCGGTTATACTGAGATCTGTTCTTTGACACGCCCAACGCAATGTTGGTGCCGGGCCCACACAAGTGGGGGCGTCACGGCTTCGACGGGATTGCTTGCGGCAAAGAGGCATGCCGGGGTGTGGACACCCGTAATCGCTCACAAAACTATAAGTGCCGAACCTCAGTTCGCTCTTGCTGCTTAATTAGTTAAGCTGCCGATCGTTTTCAGCTTCGCCTACGGGCCGGAGGCGATCGTCGCACAGTAGGCTGGTCTGCGGGGTTCCGTCTGGACGCCAAGGACAAGATCAATCAGGCTGGTGGCCGTCGCGTCTTCGCCCGTTCTAAGCGCCGATCACGAGACAAAGATGAACCCGGGAAAAGCATGAATGCTCTTTGCTGACAGCCGTTTCGGACGCGGGTTCGACTCCCGCCGCCTCCACCACTTTCCTTCGCGGTTCGCCGAAAGCAAGGAACACAGAACGCTTCAGTCTCTTTTGTTGCAAGTCTGTTGTTAGACAGGCTCCGTTTCATTGCGGACCGCTTCCGGTGTCGACAGGAACGCGAGATCCGATGCATGCTGAAACGGAAGCGCGTCGCACGCCGAGGGCACACAAGGCTCACCGTTTCGGATTCGGGAGCTGCCCATGTCGACTGTATCTTCCACATCACAATCGTTGGCGCAGGAACTGGCGGAACAGCTAGGAAAACGCACGACGGCCGAGGTCCGTTTCGACACTGCCTCCCGTGCGCTGTATGCCTCAGATCTTTCGCACTACCGCCAAGTTCCGATTGGTGTGGTCATTCCGAGGTCGATCGAGGATGTGATCGCCACCGTGACTACCTGCCGTGAGTATGGGGTGCCGATCTTTGGCCGTGGCGCGGCGACGAGCCTTGCCGGGCAGACCTGCAACGTGGCGGTAGTGCTCGATTTTTCAAAGTATTTACACCACGTGCTCGAACTCAATCCCGCAGAACAGTATGCCTGGGTTGAGCCGGGGCTGATTAACGACGATCTGCGGGCGGCAGCAGAGAAATATGATCTGACGTTTGCGCCCGACCCGGCCACACATGCTTATTGCACGCTGGGCGGCATGATCGGCAACAATTCTTGCGGGCCGCACTCGGTGCTCGGCGGCAAAACCAGCGAGAACATTGAAGAACTCGACATACTGCTCTATGACGGCACGCGCCTAACGGTAGGTGCGACGAGCGAAGAACAACTCGAACGCATCATCGATGAAGGCGGCCGTCGCGGGGAGATTTACCGCAGCCTGCGCGAGCTGCGCGATGCGTACGCCGACGAAGTGCGCGAGCGATACCCAAACATTCCACGCCGCGTATCGGGCTATAACCTCGATGCCCTGCTGCCCGAAAATGGGTTCCATGTAGCGCGGGCGCTGGTGGGCACGGAAAGCACCTGTGCGCTCGTGTTGCGCGCCAAAACCAAGCTCATTCAAAGCCCACAGCATCGTGTGCTGCTGCTAGTGGCGTACCCTTCCGTCTTCCAGGCGGGCGACCAGGCGCCGCGCCTCAACGAGCTTGGGCCAATTGCCATGGAGGGCTTCGAGCGCCGGGTAATCGATAACGCGCGACTGGCCGGCAAACATATGCCGGGCATCAAGCATTACCCCGAAGGCAAGGTCTGGCTGCTGGTGGAGTTTGGCGCCGACACCCACGAAGGGGCGCTCGCGATGGGCCAGACGGCTCTACGGTGGGCCGAGCGCCACGATCCCGACCATTGCGGTGTGCGGCTGCTGGAGGGTGCTGCCGAGCAGATGCAAGCGATGGAGGTGCGGGAGCTTGGCCTGGGCGTTTCACGCGTGCCCGGCAAACTTGAAGATACCTGGAACGGATGGGAAGACGCGGCCGTGCCGCCGGAGCGGTTAGGGCCCTATTTGCGTGAATTCTATGCGCTTTGTGACCGATTCGATTACTTTGTGGTGCTGTTCGGGCATTTCGGGCAGGGCTGTCTGCACACGCAAATCAACTTCGATCTGAAGACCACCGAAGGCGTCGCCAAATACCGCGCCTTTGTGACAGAAGCGGCGCACCTGGTGGTGCGCTATGGCGGTTCACTTTCCGGCGAGCATGGCGATGGGCAAGCGAAAGCCGAGCTTTTGCCCATCATGTACGGCGATCGGTTGGTAGAGGCGTTTCGGAGGTTCAAGCGCATCTGGGACCCGGCCGGCAAGATGAATCCTGGAAAAATCGTTGATCCGTACCCGCTGGACAGCAATCTCCGCACCGGCCCGGATTACAAGCCGCAGCAGCCGCTGACGATCTTTCAGTTCCCCGACGATAGGGGCAGCCTCGCGACCGCCACCGAGCGCTGCTTTGGCGTGGGCAAGTGCCGCAAGCTGGACGGCGGCACCATGTGCCCAAGCTTCCAGGTGACGCGCGAGGAAAGGCACTCAACCCGCGGGCGCGCTCGGCTGCTGTTCGAGATGCTGCGTGGGGATGTGATTGCAGATGGGTGGCGCGATGAGGGCGTCAAGGAAGCGCTTGATCTCTGCTTGGCTTGTAAAGGGTGCAAGGGCGATTGCCCTGTGAGCGTGGATGTGGCTAGCTACAAATCCGAGTTCTTGGCCCATTTCTATGAAGGCCGGCTGCGACCCGCGGCGGCCTACAGCATGGGCCTTATCGACAAGTGGGCTGTGTTCGGTTCGAGTTTTCCGGGGTTTGCCAACCTGGCTACCCAAACGCCGGGCCTGCGGGCCTTGGCAAAAAAGCTGGCCGGCACAACGCAACGTCGCGACATGCCGGCATTTCCAAAGCAGAGCTTTAAACAGTGGTTTAGGACCCACAAGCCATCGTCTGCACTGGGCACACGCGGCGACGTCGTTCTTTGGGCCGATACCTTCAACAACCACTTCACACCGCATACGGCGCAGGCTGCCCTGACCGTGCTCGAAGATGCGGGGTTCCGCGTGCGCGTGCCGCAGGGGCGCCTTTGCTGCGGCCGTCCGCTGTACGACTTCGGCATGCTGGATGAGGCCAAGCGCTACCTGCGCAGGGTGCTGACGGTGCTGGCGCCGGAGATCGCGGCCGGCACGCCGATCGTTTGCCTTGAGCCGAGTTGCGCGTCGGTCTTCAAGGATGAACTTGTCAATCTGTTCCCGCACGAAGACGCCGCCCAACGTCTGAGCCGGCAGGTGATCCTCTTTCCGGACTTTCTGGACAAGGTCGGCTACCGGCCGGGTAGGCTTGCAGGCAAAGCCGTGGTGCACGGGCATTGCCATCACAAAGCCTTGTGGAGCATGTCGCCGGAGCAGCGGCTGCTTGAAGCAGCGGGTCTGCAGGCCGAGGTGTTGGACTCAGGCTGCTGCGGTCTCGCCGGTTCGTTCGGGTACGAGGCCGGGCATCACGATCTTTCTGTGAAAATCGGCGAACGCGTGCTCCTTCCGAAGGTTCGCGCCGCTGCGCACGACACGATCGTGGTCAGCGACGGCTTCAGCTGCCGCCAACAGATCGCCTATGGAACCCCGCGCCGCGCCATGCACACCGCCGAGGTGCTCGCAATGGCTTTGAAATCAGAGACGAAGGAAACGGGCAAGCAGGATGTCGAAGATGGACAGGTACAGCCAACAGCGAGCTATCCCTGGGCGACAGCACTGGCAATGGGTGCGGGGATCGTGAGCGCCGGTGCGTTTCTGCTTTATCGCGCTCGCACGCGGCTGGCGGAGCAGAATGCATCCAAGCCCTTGGCAGCGGATTGAACCGACGTCCGCCGAAGGAGACCAACCACATGGCAAGCAAGCAAGAGCTTTTAGATTTTCTGGACAAGCATGTGTTTCTGCGCATTTTGCATGCGAGCGAACGGGATCTTGGCACCAAGCAGCGCGAAGACCTGGAAGATTTGAAAAAGCGCACGCAAGACGAGATGGGACGCTTCCACGGGTATGATTCCGCTGCGAAGATCGTTGAAATGTATAAGGATGATTTGCATTCGGAAAAGGCAAAGCCGATCAACGCGCGGTTGCAGGACCACAACCTGCCGCGGCTGGTGGACGTGAAGGACGAGTTTCTGAAGCTGGCCGGTGAGGGATCATAAAGGGCGGCGCTGACCGCTGTAGGTGGCTATGCCCTTGTCATCCCGTAGCGCAGCGAAGGGATCTGCTTTCGCTGTGGATCCGCGCAACGGCTATGGAACGCAGATCCCTCCGCTACGCTACGGGATGACAAGGCGGATTGTGGATTTACGAAGTGCATTGTGGGCTGAGAAAGGTACATTCGTCAGCTCACCATCCGTTCGCCGCTAGCCCCAAGCGCCAACAGGCACTCATGCGCAATCTGCAGCCCTTCCTCCACCGGCATGGCCCAGGCAGCCAGCCGAGAGCCGGGCTTGGAGATACACACCTGGCCCGCGATGGATTCATTGGCATGCTCATCGAGCGCCAAACCCCACGCCTGCAACCCCGCAGACACTTCTGCACGCAGCCAGGGTGAATCTTCGCCGATGCCGCCACCGAATAGGACGGCCTCCACTTCGCCGAGCGCTGCCAGGTACGCTCCCACAGCCAGCCGCACGCGATAGCCGAACATCGCAAGCGCCAATTTAGCCGCTTCGTCCTCGCGTTTGGCAAGCACCCGCGTGTCAAGCGAGCCGCCCGCGATGCCGAGCAGACCGGAGTGCTTGTTCAGCAAGGTCATGATATCGTCGACGCTCTTGCCTTCTTTTTTCATAAGAAAAGGAAGAATGGCCGGGTCGAGGCTGCCGCTGCGCGAACCCATCATCAGCCCTTCAAGGGGCGTCAAACCCATGGTCGTGTCGACCGAGCGCCCCTGGGCAATGGCGCATGCGGAGCAGCCGCTTTCCAGGTGCAGTGTGACCAGATTGAGGTTTTCCGGACGCTTGCCGACGGTTACCGCATATTGCTCCAGCATGTAGCGGTGCGAAAGCCCGTGGAAGCCGAATTTGCGCACACCATGGCGGTCCGCCGTGTCCCGGTCGATCGGGTAGCGCCAGGCCGTTTCGGGCAAGGTGCGGTGAAAGGCGGTGTCGAAGGTGATCATCTGCCGGGTGCCGCGGAGCTCGCGACTGAGCACATCGAGCACCGCCAGCGAGCTTTGGTTGTGCAAGGGCGCCCATTCTTCAAGCGCCTCGATATCCCGTAGAACCTCTGGCGTGACGGGCGTCGCCCGGTCGTACTTTGGACCGCCATGCACCACGCGCACACCGGCAAACGCGAGGTTCTGCATGGCCTCAGCCAACAGGGGTTGCGCCCTGAGCCAGCGAACCGCCGACATCACAGCCGCCTGCATGTCCGGCACATCGGCCCCTTCCGTGTGCACGACCTCACGGTCCTGGTACACGGATAGTTTGGAATTTTTGCCGATGTCGTCAAAGGCGGCGCTGGCTAATTTTCGGGCCTCAGAGGCTACCTGCTGACCCGGTCGCACCTCCGCCAACTCGAATTTCAGCGAATTACTTCCCGGGTTAAAGACCAGAGCCGGCAACATCTTCGGTAAGATGCAGGAGGGCAGGCGCCGCGTGCAGTCAGCGCGGTCTTTCCTGCCTGGGTGCTCGGGTCTGCTGATCTGCAGGTGATTGAAGGTTCGTTCGCCTTCAATAATCGAAGGATTAAAGGATCATAGGATTCCAGGCTCATAGGATTCCAGGCTCAAAGGATTAAAGGCTCAAAGGATTAAAGGACGGATTAACCCGTTCTCGATCATCCACCCGAAGGGATTTGATTGTTGCAAACTTTTCCGGTTTGATTTTCGTCTTGTATCTGATCGGATTTGAGAGTGGTGGCAGGCTGTTGGGCGTTCGTATGCGGAACGCTGTGTCGTTGTTGAACAAGGGCGTGAGATGATTGAAGAGCAGAAGGGGGCTTCGGCTGCCAATGGCAGCGAGCTCGGCGCGGCCTTTGCCGCCTATAACTCCCCAT
>CAXTNA010000087.1:9874-11368 GCA_964245535.1 uncultured Acidobacteriaceae bacterium
GTATGGTGGCGATCTGGGCGCCCAGTTCGAAGCAAAGAATTCCATTGATCCGGAACACTACGATCCGGTGCACCATCGGATAGACCGGCAGGCGCAACGCAAACAACGACGGCACAAGTGGTACTGGCTCGCAGCCGCCTTGCTGGTCGCGCTGACCTTTGTGCTTGTGCACCGGTTTACGGCTAACAGCGACAATACGCGCGCTTCGAGTTCCGCCGGGGGTGGGGCGGCAGGGGGCAACGGTTCCGGCGCGCAGGGTCGCGCAGGCGGCGCCAACGGGCATGGGCAACAGGGCCCGGCGGCCATCACTGTGGGGCAGTCGAAGACCGGCAACATCAACGTTTATGACGACACGCTGGGCACGGTAACGCCGGTGTATACCGTGACGGTGTACAGCCAGGTCACCGGCCGCGTGATGGCGGTGCATTACCGCGAAGGACAGATTGTGCAGAAAGGGCAGCCGCTGATCGACATCGACCCGCGTCCTTACCAGGCGACGCTGCTGCAGGCTGAAGGCACGTTGAAGCGCGATCAGGGTGTGCTGGCCGAGGCGCAGATCGATCTGGCGCGCTACCAGGAAGCCTTTGCGCGCAACGCGATCGCTCGCCAGCAGCTTGAAGATCAGCAACAAACCGTGGTGCAGAGCCAGGGCACGGTCGCTTCCGATCAGGGTGCGGTCGATTATGACCGCGTGCAGTTGGCGTATTGCCACATCGTTTCCCCCATCACCGGCCGCGTCGGGTTGCGGCTCGTCGATCCCGGCAACACGATCTTTGCGGGCAGCGGATCCACCCTGGTCGTGATTACACAATTGCAGCCCATCACGGTGGTCTTCAATGTCTCCGAAGATCAGCTGCCGCAGGTGCAGGGCGAGTTGCACAAGGGGCACAGCCTGGTGGTCGATGCCTTTGATCGCTCCAACGACCGCCAGATCGAGTCCGGCAAGCTTACCTCAGTCGATAACCAAATCGATACCGCTACGGGCACGGTCAAATTTCGCGCGACGTTCAACAACAAGGCAACCGTCCTGTTTCCAAACCAATTCGTGAACGCGCGGCTGCTGGTGCGAACGCTGAGAAACGTGGTCCTCGTGCCTTCCGCAGCCGTGCAGCGCAACGGCACGGCGGCATTTGTCTACGTGGTTAAGCCGAACAACACCGTTGCCATGCAGCCGATCACAACGCTGACCAGCAACGAGCAGGTGACCGCGGTGCAGGGTCTGCCGGCCAACACAAATCTGGCTACCAGCGGCTTCGATCGGCTGGAAAACGGGGCTCAGGTATTGGCGCACGGACCGCAAACGAGCAAAGGCGACTCACAGGGCCACGGCAGCAATGGCGCCGGGCGGACAGGCGGAAACACCGCCCCATGAACCTTTCGCGGCCCTTTATTCTGCGCCCGGTGGCGACGGCTCTGCTGATGGTGGCCATTTTCCTGGCTGGCGCCATTAGCTACTTTCAGCTGCCCGTTTCCGCCCTGCCGGAGGTCGATTAC
>CAXTNA010000088.1:0-505 GCA_964245535.1 uncultured Acidobacteriaceae bacterium
GAGCCGGGGTCAGCAGTTGGTAGACGGGCTGTTCGATGTTTGTGCGAAAGAAATAGGGGCGGGTGAGGGTTTTGCTGAGCGCGTCGGTGCCTGGGAGCGTTTGAGAGAAAGGCTGGTGGGCGCTGACCGTTGGTTCTGTATCGATGGCGAGCAGGCGTTCCTGTTTGGTCGTAGGGGAGCTTTGGAGCGTTTCGGCGAAGATACCGACTTTCTGGGTCGAGGCGGAGGAAAGCGTGGTTTTGACCGAAAAGATGCTGCCCTGGAGCACATCCGGCTGCGGTGTTTCCGCTTCGGCTCTGAGTGTGAGGCCGAGAGCATCGACGATCGCCTCGTTGAGTTGCGCCTGCTTGATGCGGAGTTCATGTAAGACATTCGCTTTACCCGGGAACTCGATCTTCTCCAGGCCGTACAGGAGCTTGCCCAGCTGCGCCTGGGCTTGCGCCAGTTCTGGGGCAAGCGCATCGGGATGGGTGCGGTCAAAATGCTGTGATGCCAAGTGCATCGC
>CAXTNA010000088.1:515-8177 GCA_964245535.1 uncultured Acidobacteriaceae bacterium
GCGCTGAAATCACGAAGGCCGGGCAGGAGCGCGGGAGGCGGCGCTGAGGAGAGCGCGCCGATGCTTTCGACTCCCGTGTCGATACCGTCGAAGAAGCTGGCCGTGGAAGCGTCTTGGATGGCCGTGGAAGCGTCTTGGATGGCCGTAGAAGCGTCCGGGCTGACCACGGAAGTACTTGGTGCCATGTATGGAATACAAGGGTCCTTCGGCTCCGCGCTTCGCGCTCCGCTCAGGATGACACTTTTGTGAGGTGGCAGCGTGCAGAGATGGTTGCCGTAGAGATGGTAGCCAACATCGAACGTGCCGGGGGCAGCCAGGCGCACGCCGGGGCCGATCTGTGTTTTCTGCAGGCCGAGGCCGATACGGGCGAACTGAACGAAGCTGCGCGCGGGCTCGCCGGGAGCGGAGAGCAGGGGATCGATCTTTCCCTCATGAAGCGTGACGTCGACGGAGGGTGGCGTGGCGGTGACTTCGCCGGTGACGTAGTCCGTGAAGCGGGCGGGGGCGTACTGGCCGGTGGCGTAGTCGAACAGGCCCTGCGCGGTGATCGACTGGGTGGGGACGCGGGCGTAGACCTTCAACGGCTGCCAGGGCAGGATGCCTTCGCGGGTGAGTTCCGGGAAGATGGTGGGATCGGCGGCGGCTTTGAAGACCTCCTGCGCGATCTGGCCGGAAACCTGGTGCTGGCCGTGGCCGTCAGTGACGCCGCCGAGGAAGACCGCAGCGATAACGAGAGGGCGGTACAGGCGCACGGCGCGCACGGCGTCATACAGGACGCGGTCGTGGGTCCACTTGGAGAAGGCTTCCTCTTTGGTTTTGGAGAAACCGAAATCGACCTCGGTGCCGAAAAACTGGTCGGCGCCGAGGTAGCGGTCGGCGGAGAGCAGTTCCTGCGTGCGAATAAGGCCGAGGGCGTCTTCGAAGTCGCCGGTGACCGCATTTTGGCCGCCCTCGCCGCGCGTGAGGGTCAGGGTGGCGACGCGCGCGCCGAGGCCTCGGGAGACCAGCGTGAGCAGGCCGCCATCTTCGTCATCGGGGTGCGCGACGATGAGCATGAGGGAGGCGCGGGTGTTGAGCCGGCGGAGCATCTGTTCGAGACCGCGGCCGCCCTCCGCCTCCGGTCGGTCGATGGGCAGCTCGCGCCCGGTATGGGGAGCGATGCGCTCACCGCGCAGATTCGCGGGATCGCTGAAGGGCACGGGTGAGGTGTTCTGGGCGGATGCGGTCGACACGAGAGCGAGCGTGGCGGCTAGGGCAAGCTTCATGCGATTAGGCTCTCATACGCTCAGAAAAAACGATGAATCCGCTACGTCTGCGGAGTCTCAGGTGCAGGGATTGCGGCCCAAGCAGCGATCCCACTCTTCCGCGGTGAAGCTGCGGAAGAATGGGGGCCCGGTTTTGTGAGGCATCCAATTTGTGAGGCACCCGGTTTTGTGAGTGGAGGGAGCCTCTTAGGCTACTCGATTTAGGCCTACTCGATTCTTCACCGGTAGACTCGGCGGTATGCAGGCTGGGACAGGTCAGGAGATGGGGCGCACGTTGACGCTGCGCGGGGCCGTGACGCTGAATCTGTTGGACATGATCGGCGTGGGGCCATTTATTACCTTGCCGCTGCTGGTGGGTGCGATGGGCGGGCCGCAGGCGATGCTGGGCTGGCTGCTGGGGGCCGTGCTGGCGGTGTGCGACGGCCTGGTGTGGGCCGAGCTGGGAGCGGCGATGCCGCAGGCGGGTGGAACCTATGCGTATCTGCGGGGAATCTATCCGGGCCGGCTGGGGCGCTG
The DNA here is from genome assembly GCA_964245535.1 of uncultured Acidobacteriaceae bacterium. Classification (GTDB taxonomy): domain Bacteria; phylum Acidobacteriota; class Terriglobia; order Terriglobales; family Acidobacteriaceae; genus Granulicella. Next base: position 2,297 of record CAXTNA010000088.1, read on the forward strand.
GCTGAGCTTTCTTTTTGTGTTTCAGCTTTGCCTTTCCGGGCCGCTGAGCGTGGCGAGTGGATGTTTCGGGTTGGCGCAGTACGCGGGTGCGCTGCTGCGGGCGCACATGGCGGATGCGGTGATGCACACGACGGTACACCAGGCGCATGCCGGGCCGTATCGGTTCGCGTTCACGCTCGGATGGCAAAGCCTTTTGGCCATCAGTGGGGTACTGGTGGCGCTTTTGCTGCTGTATCGCCATTTGGATGGGGTGGAGCGCCTGGGGCGCATCCTGCTGGGACTGGTGCTGAGCACCGTGGCATGGACGGTGCTGACGGCGGTGTGGCATGGACACTGGGGGCAGGTGGTGGCGTTTTCTCCGGACGCTTTCCGGCTCACGCCAGGCTTTTTTGCAGGTTTGGGGGCCGCCATGCTGGTGGCGACCTACGACTTTTGGGGTTATTACAATGTGACCTTTTTGGGTGCGGAGGTGCGTGATCCGGGCCGAACGATTCCGCGAGCGCTGCTGCTTTCGATCGGCGTGGTGACTGTGTTGTATCTGCTGCTGAATGCAAGCGTGCTGGCGCTGCTGGGGGCGCCCGCGATGCTGCGCATGGCCGGCGACGGCGGCCGGCCGGCGCTGCTGACAGCTCTGATGCAGCCGGCGTATGCGCCGTCATTGGGAGCGCATGTAGCGATGTGGCTGGGGCGGCTGGCGGCGTTGCTGGTGATGGTAACGGCGTTTGCGAGTGTGTTTGCGCTGCTGCTGGGCTACTCGCGGGTTCCGTTTGCCGCAGCACGGGATGGAAACTTTTTCGGCGTGTTTGGGCGCTTGCACCCGCGTGGGTTTCCGCATGTTTCTTTGCTGACCTTGGGAGCAGCTGCGTGCGTTTTCTGCTGTTTTTCGCTGAAAGATGTGATCGCGGCTTTGGTGGTGTTGCGCATTGTGCTGCAGTTTGGTTTGCAGCAGGTGGGGGTCGTCATGCTGCGCCTGCGCAGACCGGACTTGCCGCGGCCCTTTCGGATGTGGCTGTATCCGCTGCCGCCGGTGTTGGCGTTATTTGGGTTCGGCTTCATTGTGTTTTCCCGCGTGAACTTCAGCCGTGAGCTTTTTTTGAGCGCGGTGGTGCTGCTGGCGGGTTCGGGCGCTTTTCTTTGGTGGGAGCGAAGACATCCGTCAGACCCTCTCACGCGTTCCGTATCCTGAACGCGTTCCTCGCGTCCAATGCTTGTACGGCTGCCCGGGCTCGATGGGCGCCTGGAGACGATATGCTTTTGCGCACCGAACAATCCATTCCTTCTTCTGAGATCACCTCGCCGGCGGCTTACAAGGCCTTTCAGGCAAGCCGGCGACACTTGCTCAAAGGAATGGGTGCCGTGGGGGCGGCTGCGGCCGTGGGCGCTGCGTTTCCCGGCGTGGCCGAGGCGCTCACCAAGCTGACGACGGTGAACTCCGCGTACACGGTGAGTGAAACGACCACGCCGCAGGCCAAGGCGCAGAGCTATAACAATTTTTATGAGTTCGGTACGGATAAGGGCGACCCCGCGCAGAATGCACACACATTGCATACGCGGCCGTGGACGGTGAAGGTGGAAGGGCTTTGCAAGAAGCCGCAGACCGTTGACATCGACAAAATCATCAGCTATCGGCCGCTGGAGCAGCGCGTGTACCGCTTTCGGTGCGTGGAAGCCTGGTCGATGGTGATTCCGTGGGATGGCTACCCGCTCGGCGAGTTCCTTAGCGCGATGCAGCCGCTGCCAAGCGCAAAGTATGTCGAATTTGTGTCATTGGCTGATTCAAAGCAGGAAATGCTGCCAAGTGGGATCTCTTGGCCCTATACGGAAGGCTTGCGGATGGACGAAGCGATGAACCCGCTGACGCTGCTGACATTCGGGTCCTATGGCGAGACGCTCGCGAATCAGCAAGGGGCACCGATTCGCGTTGTTGTGCCATGGAAATATGGGTTCAAGTCGGCGAAGTCCGTTGTGACCGTCCGCTTCACTGACAAGCAGCCGCCGACGACATGGAATCAGCTTGCACCGAGCGAGTATGGGTTTTATTCCAATGTGAATCCAGCGGTGGACCACCCGCGCTGGTCGCAGGCACATGAGCGCTTATTGAACTCAAACAGCATTTTTCCGAAGAACGTGCCGACACAGCCCTTTAACGGCTAAGCTGATCAGGTTGCGAGCCTGTATGCCGGGTTGGATTTTCGGAATAAATACTAACTTGAACCGGTCGCGGTGCAACGGATGGGGGCCTGCGGTCGCAAGTGTCCGGTATCGGCACATGTCGGCTACGCGACGACCGGAATGTTGTAGGGAGAGGTGTTGCATCTCCGAAGGGAACAGGCGAAGCTAGCTGAGGCATGCCTACCCGCGCCATCCCGTATGTGAAGGTCGTCGTTCATTTCCTGTGTTTGCTGCCCCTTCTGTTTTTGCTGGAGGCTTATCGGAGTGGGGCGCTCGCGGCACAGTCAGACCCGGTGAACTACATCACCCACTTTACCGGCAACTGGGCACTTTGGATCCTGTTGGGCGACCTGGCGATTACGCCCGTGCGGCGTTTGCACGCGGCGCTTGCACCGCTTGTCCGGTTCCGCCGCATGATCGGGCTTTACGCCTTTCTGTATGCGACTTTGCACCTGCTGACCTATGTGTTCCTCTTTTCAGGCTATGACATGGCAACGGCGCTGGCCGGTCTGCAGGCCAAGCACTTCAGCGAACCCTTGCGACAATTAAAGGTGATCTGGCCTTCGATGTGGGATGACGTGAAGAAACGTCCCTTCATTCAGTTCGGATTGGGATCCTGGGTGGTGCTCTTTGCTTTAGCGATTAGCAGCCCACAGCGGGTCCTGCGCTGGCTCGGTGGTAAAAATTGGCAGCGGCTCCATCGGTTGATTTATGTGGCAGCAATCGCGGCTGCAGTGCATTACTGGTGGCTGGTGAAGGCCGGGGTGCGGACGCCATGGAAGGACACGGCTGTACTGGCGGTGCTGCTTGCAATCCGGCTGGGATTTGCCGCCCAGAAGCGACTACGGGCACCGCGGAGGGTGGTAGTGGTACAAGCGTAGCGGCGGATTCGATTGAAGCTTTACGAGAGCCCGGCGAAGAGGTCGGTGGTCTGGGTTGCCGGTTGCGGGTCAGGGCAGTAGGCGAGGGTGTAGCGTTCTTCCGCGCCGTACTGCTCAAAAAGTGGGCGGGTGCGCTCCATCAATGGAGCTTGGGAGAGGTGCTGTGCAAAGGCCTTCTTTTTACGCTCGAGAACCGAACGCACGTCGAGCACGCAGGTCCATGGCGCCACGGAGGGGGCGGGGCGGTCAGGCAGAAAGAAGTTTGCAGTGAGGTAGAACAGCCGCTGGGGACGCCAGATCTCGCCGTGTTCCGGGAAGCGCTTCGCATTGCCGCACCAGTGGAAGGCGGCGGTTGTGGCGGCTGAAACGGCGGTATGGTCTGGATGGCTGTTGGGGGCGCCTTCGCCCCCGAAGGTGAGAACAACATGCGGTTGAAAGGAACGCATGCGTTTTGTCAGCTCGCCGCCAAGGTCGTGGAGGGTGGAATACTCCAGTTGACCGTCTTGGTAGGTTAGCAGTTCGTGGTGGTGGACGCCCAGAACGGTACAGGAATCGGCGAACTCGCGACGCCGTATCGTGCCCAGTTCCTCACCGCTCTGGGCGGCACCGCGGTTGGTAGCGGCTTGGCCGTCGGTGAGGCAGAGGACGTTGGTTTCGACCCCTCGGTCGGCGGCAAGTGCCAGGGCGCCGCCAAAGGCAAAGCATTCGTCGTCGGGGTGGGCGACAACACAGAGCAGGCGGAGGCTCATGCGGCGTCCTCGGTCTTAAATGCGCCCTGTTCGGGAGCACGAAAATCGGCAGCGGACTAAAGGGGTGTTGCGCTGTTGTCGACTCCTTCGGACTGCCGATCCGGGGCGCATGCGGCATCGTCGGGCAAGCTGTCGCGGTCAGGAAAGAGACCCAAATTGAAGGAAAGCCTATGCAACGGGCTCGGACCATGCTCTGCAAGCGCTTTGCGGTGTTCGGGCGTGCCGTACCCCTTGTGCTGCGCCAAACCGTAGGCTGGATGGACCGCGTCGAGGGTGCGAAGCAGGGCATCGCGATGCACTTTAGCGACTACCGAGGCTGCAGCAATCGACAGGCACAAGGCATCGCCATAGAAGAGCTTGGTTTGGGGGCAGGGATGATCGATGAGCATGGCATCGAGGATGATGTGATCGGGCGTGAGGCCAAGGCCGTGGACCGCGCGGAGCATGGCTAGACGGGTCGCGTGATAGATATTGACGCGATCGATGGTCGCTGCGTCGATCTCGGCGATGCCGATCGCGAGTGCGACTTTGCGGATCTTGCGATCGAGCCGCTCCCGCTCTTCGCGGGTGAGCTGCTTGGAGTCCTTCAGTCCCATGCGGGCGAGGACGCCGCATTTTGGGGGCAGAACCACGGCCGCCGCCACAACTGGGCCAAAGATGGCTCCGCGTCCTACCTCATCGACACCGGCGATCGTGCGGTACCCACGATATCGCAACGCTTGCTCGGGGGCGTCCGTGCACTGCAACTGCTTGAGCATCTGCTGCTTGGCTGTGGCCTTGGTGACGCCGGGAACAGAGGGAATCTGGAAGAGCTTCGCCATACCTGTATTCAGTGTAGTGGATGAAGCCAGTGCCTAGAAGGGTGCAGGAAGAACTGGGAGAGACGCACAAACAAAGAGCGACTTTAAGTCGCTCTTTGTTTGTGCATTAAATCAGGAAAGCTTGGAAAGCCGGGGAGGGTTTATTTCGCGCGCTCTACCTCGCGCAGGCGGGCGGCCTTGCCGCGCAAACCGCGGAGGTAAAACAGCTTGGCACGACGAACCTGGTAAGAGCGTACCTTTTCCACCTTGTCGACGACTTTGGAGTTATAGGGGAAGATGCGCTCGACGCCTTGGCCGAAGCTCATTTTGCGAACGGTGAAGGTGCCCTGGGGGCCCTTCTTGCAGGCGATGACCATGCCTTCAAACGCCTGCAGGCGCTCTTTCTCGCCTTCTTTGATGCGTACCTGCACACGGATCTGATCGCCGGGGGCGAAGTCCGGGAGGTCGGTCCGCTCCAGTTTCGCGGCCAGCTTTTGCATGATGGGGTGAATCGACATGGGTGCAATCCTTCAGTGAATTCGAATCTTCAGTCTACATGAGAAATGCGGAGTTTCACGGCGGTTTCCGTTAGGAATCCGTCGGTTCGAGAGGTACGGTGCGCTTTGCTTCCAGCTCCGCTTGCACTTCTTTCAAAAGGAGACGATCTTTGGGCGTGAGCGTAGCGGCTGCGAGGAGATCGGGGCGCTGGGTGAGGGTCCGCGCCAGGGCTGCGCGCCGCCGCCAACGACGGATCGCGAGATGGTCGCCCCCGGCAAGGATGTCCGGCACAAGAGCCCCACGGAAATCGGCTGGGCGGGTGTACTGCGGATAGTCGAGCAGGCCGCCGGCGCCATGCGTGGCCCGAGGCGAGCCGTCCGGGGCCGTCGCTTCTGTAGGATCGTCCCCTTCGCCGAAGCTCTCAAACCGTGCGGAGTCCGCATGACCGAGAACGCCCGGCAAAAGTCGAATTACCGCGTCCAGGATCACGGCGGCACCCAGTTCGCCGCCGGAAAGAACGTAATCACCGATCGAAAGCTCACGATCGGCGAGGAAACCCGCAACACGCTCGTCGGTGCCTTCATACCGCCCGCAGAGAAGGGCGACGCGCTCGAGGCCGGCCAGGGCGCGCGCTTCGCCTTGGTGAAAGGGGCGGCCACCGGCAGAAAGCAGGATTACGGACTCCCGTGCGGGATCCCGAAGCGGCTTGGGGGCGTAGCCGAGCGACTCGACGCAGGCGAAGAGCGGTTCCGGCTTTAGGATCATGCCTTCTCCGCCGCCG
>CAXTNA010000088.1:8187-11229 GCA_964245535.1 uncultured Acidobacteriaceae bacterium
GCTTTCCCGTCGCGCAAAGCGCGTTGCAGGATGCCGTAGCGGAGCGGCCCTTGGAAGAAGTCAGGGAATAGCGTGAGAACGTCAAAGCGCATGGGCGAAGGGGTTAGAGGTCAGCCCTGATCCCGCAGGATGTCGTCTGGTAGCACGGGCGTGGGTGGTTCTGTATCGGCTGAGGTGAAGAGGCCAGGCGGCAGACGCATGGAGATGCGCTTTGCCGCAAGATCCACATCGAGGAGCCATGCCCGGACAAAGGGAACGAGGACTGTTTCCGGCTCTGCAGACTCCGCAGGATCAGCAGCGGCCACTGCCGTAACGGCGGAGATCACGGGTTCGATCACGAGCAAGTCTGGGGCGTCTTCCAGCCGGGTGCGCCCGTCTGCCGCCACAGGAAACTGCACGTCGACAACAGCGCCGACGTGCTGGTCGCCGTCATACAGGGCGCAGCCGACAAGATCGCGAACCCGAAAGGTATCAGGCGCAAGCGGCGGGAGGACAGAAAGCGGCAGAAGGAGGAACTGGCCGGCAAGCGCCTCGGCAGCTGAGATCGAATCCGTGCCGCGCAGTTTGAGAACGATTCTGCCGGCATTGCGCCCGGTGGGCTGCCATGTGCTTTCCAACTCTCGTCCGGCGTCAGGGTGGGGAATGCTATCTTCTCGCGCAGCCAGCCAGAGCCGGCAGCCGGCAACGAGCAGGGCTACGTCGGCATGAGGATCCGCGAGCAACTCACCGTGCCGCCCTTGCGGACGCAAAAGTTGCGCCACGGCCATCCAGCCCTCGTGAGCCTTTGCCATCTCCGTCAAGCCTTTGCTGTCCTCGATCCGGCTGACGCGCCGCGAACGGACCCGTCAGGCTACGCTTTCCGCTACTTCGACGATGTCCAGCGAAAAGCGGTGTTTTAATTTCATGCTGGCAGCGCCAAGGATGGTGCGCAGCGAGCGCGCGGTGCGGCCCTGCTTTCCGATCACCTTGCCCAGGTCGCGGGGGGCAACCTGAAGGCGGAGCACAATGGCGCCGGCATCGGCGGAAACATCGAGACGAACGGCTTCCGGTTCGTCAACCAGCGCTTTGGTGATCTCAAGAACCAATGTCCGCATCTCGGAAACGGCGCGATCCTGCACAACAGCTTCAATACTTTCAGTCACTCGCTACACCTCAGGAGAAATTGCAGAAGCGAAAGTGACGCCGGATAGCCGAACCTCATGGAGCGGGTTGGGTCTTCCGGGATTCTTTTCTGCTCTGCAGGCAGATACCCAAAAGGGTGTGCCCCTGCTGTCTTTTCTGCTCAGCATTGCAGCGAGTCTACGGGAGTCCGTGCCGTGCACCTATAACTCTTTGGGCATGCTTCTGAGTCTCCCTTTTGTGCACGACGATGTTACTTTAGGCTGCAACTGCAGCCGAGTCTGCAGCGGTGGCCTGTGCAGCCTGCTTGGTGAGCAACTTGCCGACGATCTCAGAATACTGAGCACCTTTGGAATGCCAATACTCGATGCGATCACGCTTTAAGTTGATGGTCGCAGGGTTTGTGCGGGGATTGTACGTGCCCACTACTTCGATCGACCGGCCGTTGCGGGCGCGATCCTTTTCGATCACCACGATGCGATACTGCGGCTGCTTGCGGGCGCCCACACGCGCCAAACGAATCATTAACACCTTTTGAACCTCACTTGAATGGATGCAAATACGAGCTTTGTTACGGAATCCTGCGGCTCACCGAAGCGAATCAGCAATCCGAGCGCCAGGGCAACTTCCTTGCGCAGGCATGTTTCTGCCGAACACCTAAGTATCGCGAAAAATAGGTCGATGTGTAAAGGCGGAAAGGCAGATCTTCCCTGGTTTTACGTGCAATGGTGTGGCGTTATAGTGTGAACTAAGGCTTGGCCGGGGGAAAGAGCCACTGCAGCACGCGGCCGAAACGGCGAGCCCAGGCGTCCTCGTCATGCAGGCCGCCGGGAACGCGCATGTACTGCAGGTCGACGCCGTCGCGCCAACCGCTCACCCGGAGCTTATGGTGCAGCAGATCGCAGTCGCGCAGGTGCCGCAAGCCTTCCGACATGCCCATATCGAGCCAGATGCGAGGGCGCGGTTGGGGCCGGACGGCACCCAGCCGGCCCAGAATGTCGCGGCCGTTCCACCAAACGCTGGGGGAAAGCACACCCAGCTTGCCGAAGACCTGCGGGTAGCTAAGGCCAAGCGAGAGGGAAATCAAACCGCCAAGGGACGATCCGGCCACGCCGGTGCTTTCCGGGTCGGAGCGGGTGCGCAGGTCCCGGTCGATGAGCGGTTTCAGTTCGTCCACGAGCAGACGACCGTAGAGCGCACCTTCGCCGCCTCCGAAGTGCGGGTCGCGGCTGGGGGTGTATTCGGCCATGCGCCGTAACCCGGTGTTGTTGATACCGACAAGGATGACAGGTTCGATCAGGGCTTCCCGTGTAAGGCTGTCTGCGGTGGTGTGCGCGGCCCAGGTGCGGCCGGGAACATAGGCCGTACGCCCGTCGAAGAGATTTTGCCCGTCGTGGAGGTAAAGCACGGGAAACCGGCGCTCGGGTTCGGTGCCATACACTGGCGGTAACCAAACGAAGACGTCGCGGTCATCGGGAAGATACGCCGAATGGAACTGTGGCAGCACGCGGAAACGGGGATTGTGATCGAGATCGTCGCCTTCGGCTTCCCAAAGGCCGGCGCTGTCCGGTTCCGGCTGGGGACCGTTGAAGGGTAGCAGCAGCTTGCGAAGGCGAGGCTGGGAATCAGGGAAGGCGAATTGAGGCGGAAGCGGCACGAAAAAGGGCTGGGAAGAGGCCGGGCGACAGCAGCGGGAGCGCCGGCGTGAGCGACTAGAGTACCAGAGGAGCGACGGATGAATCGTGAGTATCACCGATGGTTTTCGCGCGAACTGGGCCGGGCGATGGAGATGCTGGTCTTCGGACATGCCGGTTTGCCGGCGATTGTGTTTCCTACGTCGCAGGCCCGCTTTTATGAATTCGAGGACCGGGGCATGGTGGGCGCGGTGGCCAAGGAGCGCTGGGGCGTGCCGCTGGTGCAGTC
>CAXTNA010000089.1:0-3994 GCA_964245535.1 uncultured Acidobacteriaceae bacterium
GGTACGATCCGCGCATCGAACAGCTGTACCAGAAGGGCCACATGAACGCCGGTGTGGGCGGCGGCGCGCTGGGTTCGCAGCCGGCCTCGGGCTTCGGATCGGGACTGAACGGTCAGTCAAACGGCTCGACGGGTGTAAACGGGACGGGTTCGACTCTGGGTTCGGGTTTCGGTTCGGGATCAGGGCTTGGGACCAGCACCGGGCCGACTACGCCGACCACGCCGTCGACTCCGCAGCAGTGAAGCATGGCCAGAGACCCTTCAAGTCGATACGCACGAGAGCTTACAAGTACATCTACAGTTTGTCATTCCGCAGCGCAGCGAAGGGATCTGCTTTTCATTGCGTCGCTGCAGGACCGAAGGAAAGCAGTTCCCTTCGCTGCGCTACGGGATGACAAGGTCTAAAGCAGGTAGCCGCCTTAGTGCTTAACCAGGTAGAACAGCCAGCTCGCCGCAATGACGCCACCCGTAAACAACACAAAGCAGAACGCACCGAAACGCAGCATCATTTTCGGCTCGGCACGCTGAGTAATGCCGAAAACAACGGAAGTGCAAAGAGCGAACAGGAGGGCGGCGCTGAACTGCGAAAGCTGCATCGATCCCTGCATCTAGGAAGCCTTTCTGCCGCTGGCGAGCGCGTGGGCGTCGGCGGCGGCGATCAGGTTCAAGAGGCCGCAAGCCACAAGGTACTTCGTGCCGTAGTCGTTCAAGGTCGTTGCCGCCGCCGTGCTGCCCCAGTTCAGAAAACGCGCCAGCAGATACAGCACTCCCATCCCGAGCTGACCGGCAAAGCCTAGCATGTCGAGCACCTCGCCCGTGTTGGGCACGTAAATCTTGCCGCCCAGCCCGAGCCCGATCGCATACATGCCGACAATGGCGGTAAAAAGCAGCAGGGCACGCTGCCATTTGCCCACCAGCAAATGACCCGCACCGGGCACCAGCCAACCCAGAACGAGCGCAAAGGCGGGCAGGGTCGAGCGTTCGCCCGGAATGGGGCGTGCGATTTCACGTTCGGTTGGGGTAGTCGTGACGGCTGACATCGCTTCCGATTCTAGCAGTGGCGTAGCCTCCACAACATCGCTTCTTCGTGTTCACAACCGAGCGCCGGAACCTCAGCCGACACGCAGCAGCTCCATCTGGCGCGGTCCGCTGACGACGGCCTTCCCGGGCCGGGTGACCATGTTGACCTCGCTGCGGATGCCGAACTCACCGGGGAAGTATAGTCCGGGCTCGATGGAAAAGCAGGTATTGGGCAGCAAAAGGCGCTCATCGTGGGTTTCGAGGTTATCGAGGTGTGCCCCGTTGCCGTGCAGTTCGGTGGCGATGTTATGACCGGTACGGTGGGTAAACTGCGGGCCAAAACCGGCATCGCGGATCACCGCCCGGGCGGCATCGTCAGCCTCCCAGCCGGCAATTGGGCGGCTTTCGCGGTAGGCCTCCTCTACGCGCCGGATCGCTGCATCGCGCGCATCGCGCACGGTGGCGAAAACCAGCTGCTCGCGCTCGGTGGGCTCGCGCCCGACCACGCCCGTCCAGGTGATGTCATACCAGACCGCGTCCTCCCGGTCGGCGAGCTTCGCCCAACAGTCGATGAGTATGAAATCCCCTTTGCGGAGGAGGCGCGAGCTGTCCGGCGTCGGCTCATAGTGAGAATCGGCCGAGTTCGGCCCGGCGCTCACGTTCGGGCCGTGGTCGGTCCAAAGGCCTTCGGCCTCCATGCCCTTCCGCAGAAACTGCACGGTCGTGAACTCGTCGGTAGTTGCACCATCGCGCGTGGCCTCGCCGAGGCGCCGCCAGGTGGCTTCGAGCACCGCATCCAGCCGCCGTTGCGCCTCAAAATGCGTCTCGATCTGCGCTTCGCTCAGCACGGCCTCAAACTGGCTGACGAGATCGGCGGAGCTCACCACCTGCTTGCCCAGCGCCCGCACCAGTTCTACCGTGCCGGCGTCTACCATCGACACGTACATGATTGCGTTGCGCGGTGAATACTGCATGGCCACGGTGTTGGCGCCACCCAGCATCGCCGCCAGCCCCGCTTCGAGCTCCTGCCAGGACGAATATTCGCGCTTCGCGCCGGGCAGCGCATCAAGCTTGCCCGCCTCGATGCGATGCACCAGTTTGCGCGGCTCACCATAGGCCGGCACAAGATAAAACCACCGCCGCGATACAAAACTCTGCGGATCGAGCGCAAGGATGCGATAAGCGATGGGGTCGCGATGGTGGTGGTCGTAAAAAAGCCAGCTGTCGAACTTGGCCTCGCGCAGGGCGGCTTGCAGGCGATCGAGTTGCATACACGCCATCTTAGCGGCTCGGGGTAGTTGCGGGCCGACCGCCGGATTTCGGAGTTTGGGTTTTGGGTTTTGGGTTTCGGATCTCGGAAGACAAGGCCGATCCATGCGGCCGAAGATACACATTCGCGTTCCACTCAGGCAGAGTAGAAGGGAACTCTCCGAGGCCCCCTCATGCGATTCATGCTTGCCGCCGTTCTCCTCCTTTGCCTGCCCCAAACTTTTGCGCAAAGTGCGTCTGCGCCCGTGGCCCCCGAAACGAGCCGGCAAGACGAGATCCACGATCTCCGAGTGGAGTTGGCGCGGCTTTCGGCGCGGCTGGATGTGCTGGAACACCAGGACATTGCTACCAGTACAGCCATTGCGCCGCAGTCGCCCAGCGCTCCGCCAGAATCGGTCGCGCCCACCGTGAACTTGGCCACGACTACGCTTCCTGCAAACTCCGCAACGGCGACTCCACCGGCATTTTCCGGAAGCTCCGCAGCGTCGCCTCATCCCGTGTCCCCGGCTGCTTCTGCGGTAGCCGTAAACCTCGCGCCGCAAACTGGAAGCCCGAACTCCGTCGCGCCGCAACAGTCTGCCACCGCGGCGCTTGATTCCGTGCTTCCCACAACGCTACCCGGCGGCGCCACACTGAATTACACCTTTGACGGCTACTACGAATACAACTTCAACCAGCCGCCCGGCCGTGTGAACGATCTGCGCGCGTACGACGTACTCAGTAATACTTTCAGCATCAACCAAGCCGACATCATCTTCGATCTGCTGCCGGATCTGGAGAAGGGCCGTCGCTTCGGCTTCCGTTTCGACCTCCAGTTCGGTCAGGCTACGGAAACATTGCAGGGCAACGGCGCCAACGAGCCGCGGCCTGAGATCTATCGCAACATCTTCCAAGCCTATGGAACCTATGTGGTTCCCGTGGGCAAAGGGCTGCAGCTGGACTTCGGCAAGTGGGCGAGTTCGCTCGGCTATGAGGGCAATTACACCAAGGATCAGATGAACTACACGCGGTCCTTCTACTTCTACTATCTGCCGTTCTACCACCAGGGCGTGCGTGCCTCGTACCACGTGAATGACAAGCTGGCGCTCAACTATTGGGTCGTAAACGGCACAAATCAATCGGAGCCGACTAACGGCTACAAGGACGAACTGTTCGGCTTTGTACTAACCCCCACCAAGATGATTAGCTGGACGAACAATTACTATCTCGGGCAGGAGCACCCGAATACGGTGCCCGCCACCAACTGCACGATTCCTGTACAGCCAGGGCTGTGTGTCGCGCCCATCAATCCGGCGCCCAACGGCAAGCTGCACATTTTCGACAACTACGTCACCTGGCAGGCACGGCCCAAGCTTACGTTCACCGCTGAAGGTGATTACGTGATCGAGCGGGAGTGGGCCAAGGCCGCGCCGGGTGAGTCTTCCGCTCCGTCACATGTCATTGGTGGTGTTGGGTATGCGCAGTACCAGTTCAACCCGCGGCAGTCGCTTTCGGCGCGTGCTGAGTACCTCTCCGACCGCGGCGGCCTCTTCAGCGGAACTACCCAGGCCTTGAAGGAGGTTACCGGGACATACAAGCACACGATCGCCGATGGGCTTGACGCCTTCATCGGCTTCCGGCGCGATTGGAGCAATGTGCCTTATTTCACAACCCATAATGTCGGCGCTCCTTCCGATCACCAGACTACGGCGACGCTGGGTCTGGTC
>CAXTNA010000089.1:4004-11047 GCA_964245535.1 uncultured Acidobacteriaceae bacterium
CAGGTGGCTTGCGCGTTCACGAAATGTTTAGCTCCGGAGGTCTTTTTTCCTAAAGTTTGGTCCCGATCTGCCGATATGGTGGGGGAATGCCCTACTGGAAATCCCGTTTTTGTCATGTGATTCTCGCCCTTGTCGCCGTACTGCTGCGTGCGCCGACGTGCGCGCAAGCACCGGGAAGCCAGTCTCCCGGTGCCGACACCGGGATCAATCTGCCGAGCAGCAAGCAACTTGAGCCCGCGCTGCCCGGCAGCCCGGCGGAGACCAACAGCCTGCCGATGTCGTTGGTGATCTCGCCCAACGGTCGCTATGCCGCCACCTTGAATGCGGGCTACGGGACGGCAGCATCGCATTACGACCAGTCGATCCTGGTGGTGGACCTCCAAACCGGCAAGCAACTCGATTTTCCTGACATCCGGACAGGGGTGCGGATCGCGCACCAGATCTTCTTTCAGGGGCTCGCGTGGAGTCGTGACGGGCAGCGTCTCTACGCTTCGCTTGCCTCACTAACCGCACCCGAGGGGGGCAAGGCGGATGAAACCGGCAACGCCATTGCCGTGTACCGCGTCGCCGATGGGCAGCTCACTCCCGAAAAGCTGCTGCCGATTCCATTGCAAACCCTTGCCCCCGGCAAGCAGCAGAGCGCATACCACCAGACGTTAGCGGCAGGTAAGGCGATACCGTACCCAGCCGGCCTCTGTGTGGTGCCGGGGCCGGCGGAAGCTGCGCGTAACATCTCAGAGCGACTGCTGATCGCCGACAATCTTTCCGACGACGCGCTCCTAATGGACATCGCTACTGGACAAATCGTGCAACGGTTTGACCTGTCGACGGTGAACGCCGTTCCCGCGGCTTACCCGATGGCTGTCATCGCGACCAGGGACGGTCGCCGGGGCTTTGTCGCACTTTGGAACGGGTCGGCTGTTGCCTCACTGGATCTCGTACACGGCGGCGTGCTTAGCCGGACACCGCTGCTACCCTCGCAGGCATCGACTGGGGCGGGCTCTCATCCGGCGGCGCTGGCGCTCAGCCCGGATGAAAAAACGCTTTTCGTGGCGCTGGCCAACCGCGATATGGCTGCCTCCCTTGATGTGTCGGCGCCGCACTTGATGCGGGTAAGCGGCTTTTTCGACACAAAATTACCGGGGCAGACGTATTTTGGGGCGGTGCCGGATGCGCTTGCCGTTTCACCGGACGGCAGCCGGATGTTCGTCGCCAATGCGAGCGCCGATGCAGTGGCTGTTTTCGATCTAGGTACGGGCTCGCAGAGGAACCGGCATCAAGGCAAGCGCCAAGGCATCGCGACGCAGGCTGCCCGCCCAATCGGATTTGTGCCGACCGGATGGTACCCAACCGCGCTCGGCGCAACCGGCACGGAGTTGCTGATCGCTACAGCAAAAGGGCACGGCACCGGACCGAACAATATGCCGCAATCACCGGGTCTGGCCGGTCCGCGGCGGGACCGGACCTACATTGGGACGCTGCTTGCCGGCTCTTTCGCCCGTGTGCCGTTAGCAGAACTGGATGCGCATATGCCGGCCTACACAGCCACGGTGATCGCCGACAACCGCCTGAAAGCTGCTGCTGAGGCGATCGCTTTCCACACCGGAACGAACCCGATCAAGCACATCATCTACATTATCAAAGAAAACCGCACCTACGATCAGATTCTTGGGGACGAGCCCGCCGCGAATGGCGATCCCTCGTTGACCATGTACGGCCGCGGCACAACGCCGAATGAGCACAAACTCGCCGAGCAGTTCGGCATTCTCGACAACTTTTATGACTCAGCCGAGGTCTCCGGCGACGGCCATGTGTGGTCGAACGCGGCCATCACCTCGGACTACACCGAGAAAACATGGCAGCAGAGCTACCGTGGCCGCGAGCGCAGCTACGACTATGAGGGCGTGGTTTCCAACAATCTTCCTCTTCTGCAGGGCATACCGGACATCAACGAGCCCGCCAGCGGTTATCTGTGGAGCAATCTGACGCAGCACGGAAAAACGCTGTACCACTTTGGCGAATACATTGCGACGAAGTTCTGCACGGAAAATACCGCGCCCGCGCGGCAGGCTACGCCTTTGGAGGGTACGCCGGAAGGAACCGCCACGGGCTGCCCGCGCATCAGCATTCGCAAGGGCGAAGCGATTCCGGCCAATTACGGTGGCGGTGTCAGCCCATACCCCTGGGCCATTCCACTGATCGCTTCAAACACCGCAACAAAACCTGAGCTGCAAGGGCACTTCGACCCGCAGTATCCAGATTTCGAGATCGCCTTCCCGGATCAGCTGCGGGTGGAAGAGTTCCTCACGAAATTCCGGACCTGGACGGAAGCCCGTTCCCAGGGTCAGGACACGATGCCTAACTTCATCCAACTACGGCTGCCGAACGACCATACCGCGGGCACACGAGCCGGCATGCCACGGCCTGCGGCTTCGGTCGCGGACAACGATCTGGCCGTGGGCCGTGCGGTGGAGGCTATCTCTCACAGTGAGTACTGGAACGACACCGCATTTTTCATCCTGGAAGATGATGCCCAGGACGGTGCGGACCACGTCGACGCGCATCGCAGCATTTGCCTGGTCATCAGCAAATATGCGCCGCGGCCAACCGCCGGCACCCCTTTTGTCGACCACCGTTTTTACACGACGGTGAGCACCATCCGCACAATGGAAACGTTGCTCGGTCTACCGCCGATGAACAACAACGATGCATTTGCGCCCTTGATGGCGCCTTCGTTCAGCGGTTCAGGCGATCAGCCGCCCTTTGTAGCCGACACAGCAAACCGTGACAACGGACTCATCTATCAAGCCAATACCGCAGCCAGCCCAGGCGCCCGGGCATCCGCGCGCATGGACTTTACGCACGCAGACCAGGCACCCACAGCTGAGTTAAATGCGGTGTTATGGAGAGACAGCATGGGAGATAAGCCCTTACCGCTGCAGTTGCGGCACCCGGCAAAACATTCCACTGCACGGAAAGAGGATGACGATTGAAGCGGTTCGGTCAAGATGACGTCCCACATTCAGCCCATCACGGCTTCACCCCGGTCCGGAATGGTGGCGGCTGACGATGCATGTTGTGTTCCCGCCACAGTACGTCCGTCTGCGGGTCGTAGTCGGGCAGGGTTCCCGAGGTCGCTTCGGCGAAAGCCGTCAATGGTGCTTTGGGGGTGCGATCCGCGTAGAGAAGCCCGTTAACCTCCTGGTAAGTATCGGTGAACTGGGTGTAGCAGAAACCGGCAAGCGTGGGTAGCAGGCGCACGGTCTCCAGAAGCTCACGGTAACGCTCATAAAATTCATCTGCATCACGGGAACGGGAGTAGCCCCAGTCGGAAGTTTCATCGCCGCCGAACGCGATGCCGCCAAATTCTGTCAGCATCAGAGGTTGATGCGCGGCCACATCCTCACCGGCGAGGGTAAGGATGCGTCCGCCCGGCCGCTCGCGTTGAAACAGCTTCGTTTCAATGTCGTTCAGGCCGTAGCGGGCGCCCATGCGCGCCGGGCGATCGTCATAATCGTGAATGCCGATGATGTCTGTGGCGACACTTTCCCAGCCATCATTGCCGATCACGGGCCGGCTTGGGTCAAGCGATTTGGTCAGGTGATACAGCGATTGCACGTAATGGCGCTGCGCCGGGCTATCCGGAAGGTCCGGCACACCCCAGCTCTCATTGAAGGGCACCCAGGCGATGATGCAGGGGTGGCTCCGGTCGCGTTCCACCACTTCGAGCCACTCCCGTGTCAGCCGATGGATCGCCTTGGTGGTGTACCGGTACGCGCTGGGCATCTCCTCCCAGACGAGCAGGCCGAGGTGGTCGGCCCAGTAAAGAAACTGGCGGCTTTCGATTTTCTGGTGTTTACGAACGCCATTGAATCCCAGGGCCTTCACGAGCTCGATGTCTTTGCGTAGGGCGGCCTCATCGGGAGCGGTGAGTCCCGTCTCCGGCCAATAGCCCTGATCGAGCACCAAACGAAGATTCAGCGGACGGCCGTTTAGGATGACGCGATCGCCCTGCGTTGCCAGCGAGCGTAGGGCGGTGTAGCTGAAAACCTCATCCAGCAGCACACCATCGGCTGTACGCAACGCGACGTGGGCCTCAATAATCGTTGGCGATTGTGGCGACCAGAGCAGCGTATTGCGAAAATCATCAATGCCCGGGTCAGATAGCGCAATCCGCCGATGTACCTCGCCGGCAATCACGGCGTAGCTATCCTCCGCTAACACCTGATCTCCCGAGGAGAGATGCACGGTAAGCTGCAGGGGTTCGGCTAGCCCTGCCTTATGACAAACGATTATGGATTCCAGCCCGATATCCCAATGTTTCAGGCTGCTGGTCCAGTGCAGAGTTTGCAGCCTTGTAGCATTTACCGGTTCCAGCCAGACAGTCTGCCATATCCCTGTGGTGCGCGGATACCAGATCGAATGGGGTTCGAGCTTCCAATCCTGCTTGCCGCGCGGTTTGGCCAGATCTTTCGGATCATCCTCAGCCCGAACGACAATCTCCTGGAGCGCGCCCTCACATAGCGCGTGAGTGATATCCGCGCTGAACGGCGTGTACCCACCCTCATGTGAACAAACCTCCTCGCCATTTACCCACACGGTCGCGCGCCAATCAACGGCTTCGAAATGCACAAGCAAGTGCTGGTCCACTGGCAATGGCGGCTGCTCCCAGGTGCGCCGGTACCAGACCGCACTGTAGAAACCGGTGTCGTGGATGCCGCTCGCCTCGGTTTCGGGACTAAACGGCACGGTGATCTGGCGGTCCCAAACGACTTCTTCCGGGGCGATGGGGGTGCCGTTGCGTCCATCACAAAAATCCCAGGTGCCATTCAGTGTCTGCCAGGCCGCGCGTTGCATTTGCGGGCGTGGGTGCAACGGGCTCTGCTGCTGCGGTTCGGTCATGCATCTCCTGCTTGCGGTCCGCGAGAACGCGGCGGGACGGGGGCTGGGGCAGCTTGCAGATAGACGCTCGCCGTCCTCCGCTGGATTCCTTGGCAAGCATCACTTTTGTCAATAACGGCAAATACGCACAGGTTTGCTGATCTTTCTCTGACATTTACATCCGCAGCTCTTGCTCTGCGAAGCTGCAGATCCCGACTTCAGCTACGCTCCACCGAAAGAACAGGCTAGGTAAGACGGTGTATCAATGCCGCAGTTTGCCACGGTGCCGCAGGCTTGCCTGATTAAGTTCCGTTAATAAGGGCAAACCCTGTTGCAGCAGAGCCTCGGCGCAGCCGACCGCGCGCGCGAGCGGTGCCCCTGCGAGATGCCGCTCCGCCGGGCGGGGCAGATGGTTGTACCAGACATCCTCAAACGCGTGGTCGAGACATATGCGTTTAAAGCAATGATCGAGCCGAATGGGCCAGTGATGCTCCCGTGCCAAGGCGGGCAAGGTGATCTCGGTGAGGTGTTTAAAGCGGATGACCTCGACCTGTTCTTCTGGCGTATGCGACGACGTACTTTGCCCCATCCTGCCATGCTAGAGCAAAGCACCGTCGCTACACAGGGTCACTTCG
The DNA here is from genome assembly GCA_964245535.1 of uncultured Acidobacteriaceae bacterium. Lineage (GTDB taxonomy): Bacteria > Acidobacteriota > Terriglobia > Terriglobales > Acidobacteriaceae > Granulicella. Next base: position 9,521 of record CAXTNA010000089.1, read on the forward strand.
ACCGTAGCGCCCCGCCCAGGACAACGACGCCTCCCGAAGTCTCTCCTAAAGGAAAGGCCGGGATCGCTTCCGGCCTTTCCTTTGTGATCCAGTGGTTGTAATTTAAGCGCCGACACCCACCGGTTCCTTCTCGCGTTCCTTGGCGGCCGCGAGTTCGGCCATCTGTTCGCGCTTTTTGTCGGCAGAGTTGCGGCCCAGATCGGCAGCCATCTTCTCCGTCGTGAAAGCCTCAATGAGATCGCCGACACGGATGTCCTTGAAGCCCGCGAGGTCGATACCGCACTCCATGCCCTGGCGAACATCGGCAACGTCATCCTTGAAGCGCTTGAGCGAAGCGATCTTGCCCTTCCAGACCTCCGCACCCTCGCGCAGCACACGCACCTGCATGTCGCGCTTGATCTGGCCGTCGCGCACCGTGCAACCGGCAATCTGGCCGACCTTGGTGATCTTGAAGACGTTGAGCACCTCGGCACGGCCCTCGTAGTTTTCGCGATACACCGCATCGAGCAGACCGAGCATCGCCTTGGTCATCTCGTCCTGCAACTCGTAAATGATGGAGTGCAAGCGGATTTCCACGTTTTCGCGATCGGCAAGCTCCTGCGCCTTGCGTTCCGGTCGAACATTGAACCCGATGACCACGGCGTTGGACGCCGAAGCCAGCAGGATGTCCGACTCGGTGATGGCGCCGACGCCCGAGTGCAGCACGCGAATGCGCACCTTCTCGGTCGACATGCGGGTGAGGGAATCGGCCAGCACCTCGACCGAACCCTGCACATCGCCCTTGAGGATGAGGTTGAGATCCTTGACCCCCGCCTGCTTGATCTGTTCGGCGAGTCCCTCGAGCGAAACACGCGAACTCTTGGAAAGCTGTGCCTCGCGCTCCTTCAGCTTGCGGTATTGCGCAATGCCCTTGGCCTTGTCGCGATCGGCCATGACCAGGAAGGTATCGCCCGCATCGGGGATGCCTTCAAGGCCGAGAATCTCGACCGGGGTCGAAGGACCGGCTTCTGTGATCGCGCGCCCACGATCGTCAAACATGGCGCGAATTTTGCCGAAGGTGTTGCCCACAATGTAGCTGTCGCCAGTTTTCAACGTGCCGTTCTGCACCAGAATCGACGCAACCACACCGCGACCCCGATCCAGCTTGGCTTCAATCACGGTTCCCACCGCTGGCCGCTCCGGGGTAGCCTTCTGCTCGTTGGTGTCCGCCACGTAACAGATCATTTCCTCGAGACCATCGAGATTGAGCCGCTTTTTCGCGGAAACCTCGACAAACTCGACGTTGCCGCCCATCGAAGTTGCCTGCACGCCGCGTGTGGCCAGCTGCATCATCACCTTGTTCGGGTCGGCCTCGGGCTTGTCGATCTTGTTGACCGCGACAATGATCGGCACCTTGGCCGCCTTCGCGTGGTCGATAGCCTCAAGCGTTTGCGGCATCACGCCGTCGTCGGCCGCGACCACGACCACGACGATGTCGGTGATCTTGGCGCCGCGGGCACGCATGCGGGTGAAGGCCTCATGGCCCGG
>CAXTNA010000090.1:0-11044 GCA_964245535.1 uncultured Acidobacteriaceae bacterium
CATGGGGGCAATGCGGCCGGGGCTCCCGCGGCGCCGGGGGCCCCGGGGCAAACCCCGAATGGCGCGCAGTCCTACGCTGCTTCGGCCTCGCCGGCCAGCGATCCACGCAAACCGCCCCCGGCCAAACCCGGCGCCCTCACCTTGCAACAGGTCGTCGATCGCGCACGCACGAGCAACCCCACATTGCTCGCGGCTCAGGCAAATCTGCGCAGCGTGCAGGCGCAGGAGATTCAGGCGGCTGTCCGCGCTAACCCTTACCTGGGCGTTGTCGGCACAGAGGTCACCGAAACTTCCCCGAATGCCGGCAATCCGTATGTGTACTCGGTGCAGCTTTCGCGTCTTTTCGAACGCGGCAACAAGCGGACGTACCGGATTGAAGACGCGCGTGCTGCCACCGCGCAAACCGCGGCCCAATTGCAGGACACAGTACGGCAAACGGTTCTGCAGGTCCGCACGGCCTTCACGCACATGCTGTTTGCAAAACAATCGCTTGACCTTTCCTTGGCGCAGCTTGCTGATTTCAGCCGCGAGGTGGAGATTGCCAACGATCGTTTCAAGGCGGGCGATCTGGGCAAGCTCGACTTTGAGCGTCTTGACCTGCAACTCGGTAACTTCGAGTCCGATGTGGCGAACAATCGGATCGCCGTGCAGCAAGCCTCCGACCAGTTGCAAACCTTTCTTGGGGTGGCGCAGCCGTCGACGTCTTTTGACATCACTGGTGCGATCGTTCCGCCGATCGTGACCCAAACACGGGAGCAACTCATCCAGCAGGCTTTGGTGGTACGGCCCGATCTCGCGGCGGCACAGTCTGGCGTTACTGCCGCGCAGGCAGCCTATCGGCTTGCGATTGCAAACGGTACCGCAGACCCCACGTTAGAGGTGGAGTATGACCGGACACCCGAGGGCAACTATGCTGATGGAACTCCGGTTAACCAGAACACCTTTGGCTTTAACGTCAACTTTCCTTTGCGGATCTTCGATAAGAACCAGGGCAACAAGGAAACAGCCCGCCTGTCGATCGATGCTGCACAGCTAAACGTAACGGCTGTGCGCAATCAGGTGGTTTCCGACATCGACCAGGCGTTCGTCGCCTATGTGCAGGCCAAAACGCTTTCCGACCGTTTCGGCAATCATTATCTGGATGAGAGTAGCGATGTGTTGTCGATTGCACGCTATGCCTTCGATCATGGCGGTCTTGCGCTGATTGATTATCTCGATTCGTTGCGCGACGCGCGTTCTTCTACCTCGAATGCGCTGAACGCTTATCAACAAACTTGGATCGCGATCCATCAGTTGAGCGAATCGAGTGCGACGGAGTTGATTCCGTAATTCGGTGTGTGCGGCGTAGATTGTATCCGCAGACTGGATGTTTTCATGACCTAAATACATGTTCACAGCGGCGTTTTACAATAGAAATGATGAGCGAACAGACTGCCACCGCCGTTGCCGAGCCGCCCGCAACCGCCGCCCCCGCGACCGCCCCGAAGCCACATGCCACGAAGTACACCCGCAACCAGCCCTACGCTTCCCGCGTGCTGGTCAATGAGCGCCTGACCGGCCCTGAGAGCGAAAAAGAGACGATTCATATCGAGCTCGCGATTGAGGAGGGCATGACCTATACGCCCGGCGATGCGGTCGGCATCAATCCGACCAATCGCGAAGCGCAGGTGATGGACGTGCTCGAGGCGCTCGGCTATACCGGCACGGAGCGTGTGCTCGATCATTACAAGGTGGAGATCGACCTCCACGAGGCGCTCACGACGCGGCTGGGCATCGGCAAGCTCGCGCGTGGCAGCGTGAATCAATATGCGAAGCTCTTCGGTGAAAATGTGCCGCAAGGGTTGAAGGCACTACAGGGGCAGGAAAATAAGGCTCTCGCTGAAGAATATGTGTGGGGCCGCGAGTTCGTCGACCTTGCCCGCGAGTTCCCTGGCGGGATCGCGGAACCGCAGCAGCTATTCAATGTGCTGCAGCGCTTGACGCCGCGCATGTATTCCATCGCCAGTTCGCAGGCCGCGCATCCAGGCGAAGTGCATACCACAGTGCGTGTGATTCGCTATCACGCGCACGGCATGGACCGGCAGGGCGTTTGCTCCGGCCACCTCGGCGAGCGTGCGCCGGTGGGTGGCACGCTGCCGGTGTTTTTGCATGAAAATAATGCCTTTCGTCTGCCCGAAGATCCTGACGCACCGGTCATCATGATCGGGCCCGGCACCGGCATTGCCCCTTTCCGTGCCTTTTTGGAACACCGCCAAACGCTTGGGCAAAAAGGCCCCATGTGGCTCTTCTTCGGCGAGCAGCGCCGCATTTCGGACTTCCTGTATCAGCAGCAGTTTGAAGGCATGGTGCAGGACGGCACGTTGGCGAAACTCGATACAGCTTTCTCGCGTGACACCGGCAAGAAAGTGTATGTGCAGGACCGCATGCGCGAGAACGGCAAGCAGCTCTACGATTGGCTGGAAAATGGAGCTTACTTCTACGTCTGCGGCGATGCGAGCCGGATGGCGAAGGACGTAGAAACGGCGCTGCTGGACTGCATCGCGCAGGCTTCGAACGGCACGCTTGAGCATGCGAATGAGTACCTTGCGGCGATGAAGAAGAGCAAGCGCTATCAGCGCGACGTGTATTAGCGTTTCGGTTGCCGACGCGTCATTGTTTTCGAGAGGGTAAAGCGTACAGACCTTTAGCAAGGCACTGCACCAGGATCTGGCGCGTGAGTTCCGGTTCATCGCCTGCGATGGGCACACCGATCGCACTGACCTCCGGAACTTGATGCGCGGGGTCTGCCGAAAAGTTGGTAAGCGCGCTCTGCGTACTGCGCTCCCGCACGCGAAGAAAACGGTAGCCGAAAACGTCGGAAACCGAGACGAACAGGATGGTGAGTACCATGGTCGCGGCGTAGCAGAAACATTTGCAGCGCGGCGACAGCTTAGGGTTGCGGCTTAGCCGCAGGGCAAAGAAGCTGTAGCAAAAGATCAGCAACAGGTCAGAATAGATTTTGTACCGTAGCGTAAGGGCAAGCGCCACGCCTGCACCGACACGTTTTTGTGTGACGACTGCCGCAGTGAGAAGGCACCACAGGGCCATGCAAACAAGGAAGGAATCTTCACCATCCATGCGCCACACCGACGCGACCACCACGACGACGAAAAGCAACACGCCCAGAACAACAGAAGCGTCGCGGAAAGGAAGGTGGTGCATATTCTCTGCCGCAGCTCCAAGAAAGGAAAAGAAGAATCGCAGCTTTTCCAGCAGTTTCGTATGTGGGTTGTAATCGGGTGGTTGAAACGGCTGGTAGTGGTAGAGATAGGCGGCAAGTGCAAGGGCATACGCTGCCACCCAAGACAGCACAGCACGCCAGCGACGCATCCTTGACAGCAAGACAACGCCGATCGGTGCCATCAAAAAGCCGTTTCCAGAGGAAAAGCAGCCCAAAACAGCGCACAAGCAAGCGGCCCCGAGCGCAAGCCGTGTTGGGCGCAGTAGAAGATGCAATGCCGCGAGTGAGAACAACAGCACGGGCATGGTTTGCAAACCGCACATCGCCCAATCGAAATTTTCAGCGTAGTTCAATTGAAAGAGAAGCCAAGCTGTTGGAGCGAACAGAAGAAGGCGCCTCGCAAGATTACGATCATCCGGGAATGAGTGCTGCCACAGAAGCCAGGCGATGCCTAGAAGCATCAGATTGCCCACCCAAATCAGCAAGTCAAAGTGCACCTGTCCGGTGAGGGCCAGCTCCGTTGCAACGATGGCATGCAGCACGATGAGCTTGTACTCATTGTGTTGCGAAGCGACCATCTCCAGCAGCTTCGCTACAGCTGTCGGCTGCGCTTGCCAGCGAAGGCTGAAGTTCAGGATCGCGAGAAAATCATCCGACATGGGCACGGGCTGCGCGACATACAGCAGTACGGCATAAAGCAGCAAAGCAGGCAGCAGAACGAGGCCGAACGCCGCGCCGCCGCTCGCTACGCGAACGCGTGAAAGCACACGGCTCATGAAGTGTTGCACCAGATGATTCTACTGAGTGCCAAAAGCGTTGCGCCTACCAGGGAGGCCAGTGCAAAGGTGCGATAGCCTGAGGGCATGGGACGCAAGCGCATCGGGGTACACGTGGGAACGTCGGGCGGGTGCTGGACTGCGGTGCAGCGCGCTGTCGACGCGGGTGCCAATACGTTGCAGATCTTTTCGGCCAGTCCGCGTGCATGGAAGAACGGGCCGGTGAAGCCGGAAGACGCGCAGAAAATGCGTGCGGAGCTTGCGGCAAACGATATGAGTCCGCTGGTGATCCATGCCAGTTACCTCATCAATCTGTGTTCACAAAATGAGGCGGTGCGTACGAACTCGATCGCCGGCTTTCGTGGAGAGGTGGAACGGGCGCTCGCGCTCGGTGCCGAATTTTTGGTGCTCCATCCGGGATCGTGGAAGGGCTTGACGTGGGAAGAAGGGCGCCGGCTTGCCGCCGAGGGCATTGAGCGCGCGATGGACGGTGTGCCATGGCAAGGCACCGGCTTTCGTGTGCTGATCGAGAACACCGCGGGCGCAGAGTTTTCGCTTGGCAGCAGCTTTGAGCAGGTCGCCGAATTGGTGGAAGCGCTGAAGTGTTGTGCCCCAGTGGGCGTTTGCCTGGATACGTGCCACACCCATGTTGCGGGCTACGATCTTGTTTCCGCTGAAGGATATGAGGCTACCGTGGCGCAAATCGCGGAAACTGTGGGTACGGATGCCGTGCGCGTATGGCATTGCAATGACGCAAAGGCTCCGATGGGCTCTAAGCTCGACCGGCATGAACACATCGGGGAAGGCACGCTCGGCGCTGCGGCGTTCCGTCGCCTGCTTCATGACCCCCGCTTTGCACACGCCGCGTTCATCGCCGAAACGCCCGTGGATGAGCCGGGTGATGCGCAGCGGAACGTCGCGGCGCTGCGGGCACTTTCAGCAGGTTAGCTTTCGCTTCGGTTCAGCCGCATATGCTTTTGAACCGCACACACGTGATGGTCGCGAGTCGGATATTCTAGTAGGACACCACATCGACGTTCCGCTCACTCACTGGGCGCTAAGATAGCTGCGTCAGAGATGTGCCCGGTGCGCTCAAGAAGGACAGTTCCGTGAAGCGACCCACAATGCGCTTGGAGAGGGAAGAGACCAGCGAGCAAAGCTATGCGGTATGCTTTTGGACTCTGCTGTTCGCCTTTGAAGCGTTCATTCTGTCGTTGCCGCTTTTTCCCACGGGCGATAGTGGCTTGCACATTTATTACGCAAGCATTTTCCGCGATCTTCTGCAGCACAGTTCTGCACTGTATGCGAGATACTACGCGATTCGGCACCTCGTGCAGCCGTATCTGCTGCATTATTACGTCTTCATCGCTTTACGTTTCTTGGTTTCCGCAGACGTTGCGGAGAAGCTCCTCATCGCGGCGGTAACGACCACGTTTGCGCTTGGCTTTCGCGCCCTGGTGCGGTCGCTTTCGCCTCACGCGCCAGGAGTGGCCTTACTGGTTTTTCCATTCCTTTTCAACTGGCCGCTGGCCATGGGCGGCCTGAATTACGACTTTGCGATTGGCTTGTTGTGTTTTGCGCTCGCTTCTTACGGAGATCTTATGGCCGCAGGGCCGGTCGGTCCGCGATTAGGGCGATTCGCTGGCTTACTTACGCTGTTGGTTCTCTCGCATCCGATCCCGTTGCTGCTGCTGATTTGCATCGTTGCCTTCGACCTGATGCTTCGAGGGTGGCAGCAACGAGGAACGAGCCGAACTATGGCAGCAGAGCGGCCTCGATGGCTTGCGTTTGGTTTGGCATGCCTCGCGTTTCTCATTCCCGCATTGATTGCGGACAAGGGCGAGGTTGGAAAATCGCTTAACGATGTTCGTCTGCACACGTTATATTTTCGTCAAATCTATAACGCAAGCCACCTGACGATGTTTATGCTGCCAGGCTTCGGTGGACGGGTTTACAACAAATGTTTCACGTTCTTGCTTCCAGCAAGCCTGGCATTGGTGGTCGCCTCCGGCTTCATCACACGCTTCAAGCAGCGTGCCTTTTCGGCAAGTGATCGTCTTGCGATCTTTAGTGCTCTGTTTCTAGTTACATCCTTATTTGCTCCCGGAGAGATGAACGGCTCGGGCTTTTTCGCCATGCGTTTATGGTTTCCTTGCTGGATGCTTGGCATCGCTTCCTGCGCTGGTGCTGTTCGAGGGCTGAATTGGAATCGCGGCGTGGCCGCATATGCCGTCGCGCTCGCTTTGTCGACGCTGGGCATGGCGCAGTTCTTTTTGAGACCGATTGCACGAAAACAACTAGCGCTCGAACAGGCACCGCTCCCTTTTGAGCAAAAGGGTCTTTTTATTCAGGGGATCGCGGCCGAAAAGGGCGTGGCGCATGGCCTTACTTACCCCGTGTATTGGTGGAACGGCGGGCGCGCCTTTATTGCGCACCGCGACGTGATGCTAAATAGCGCATGGCTGTATCTCACGATTATTCCGCTCAAAGAAAACGGCCGGGCAGGCTTGCTGCGCGACTACACACAGCGGGTAGCCACAGAGAATCCGAATGAAATCGACTTTTACTTCACACAGCATCCTGCCGAAAAGAAAGTGGCTCTGCACGATGCCGATTTCATTCTGTTCACCGATCTGGACCCGCGACATACCGATCCCAGCCCGGTCATTCGCATGACTTTGGAACCGTACATGGCGAATTGGCATTGCGACGTGTGTACCTACTATGCGATTTGCAAGAAGCGAAGTGAACTTACCGCTTCAACGGAGTGATCAGGACATAGATGAATCGGTCGCGCGGGGCCAGCCAGGTGGTAAAGCGGAACGGGGGAAATTGTGATTGCTGTGCGCACGGAAGTGCCTCATAAGAGAGCTCGTACTTCGCATGTACGTCAGGCATCCAGCTGAGCCACCAAGGAATACAGTTTGTATAAATGGTCGGTTCCGCGATCTTTCTGTAAAGATGTGGAGGCCCTTGAATTCGTGGGTTGTTGATATGTCCCGCAAGCATCAGTTCAGTCCAGCCGTCATATTCCATTCCGGCATAGAATGCGTTTCTCGGTACCCCGGCGGCCTCTAACTGGCGAGCCACGGCTAGGCGCGCGCGCAGCGTGGCAAACAGGTCGTGAGTGCTCGCAAGGGTAAACACAGCCAAGCAGGCAAGCACAACGTAGCTCGATGGCGGCAAGGATGAAGCGACGGTTCGGTTGTACAAGCGGACGAGCGCGACAACAGCGCAAAAAAGGGGAGGCAACCAGTAACGATCGAAGATGAATTCGCGCGACAGGATAAGGGCAAGATAGCAGGCGCAGAACGGCCCCAGGATCCAAAGAAGCTGCTGGCCGCTTATTGCCGTATGTGAACCTGCCGTACTTAAACTCGCTTCGCTTTGCGCGATACGAGGCACCCTGGTGAAGAAGTAAAGAGTGGCGATGAGCGCGAACAGCACAAGGGTTGTCAGGGCAACGCGCAAAGGGAGGCTGAACACATCGGGGCGTTGCCCGATAACCGTGACGGGAATGTCTATACCTTTGGACGTAAGGGCATCAGTGGAAAACGGAGCGAGCCAATGCGCGGGTCCGTAGGTGCCGAAATAGATAAAGGGAAAATACAGTAAAGGGAACAGAAGCATGACAGCGGTCCATGCGGGGTTTCGCTTGAATGGGAACCTCACAAGAAACGCCATACAAAGGGGGCTTGCGCAAAAAATAGCGGCAAGAAGACAGCCCATGTCTCGTTTCAAAGTGGCGACATGCTTGGAGCGTAAGGGTTCACCAAAGGTATAGGGCTGCGCTTGAAACCAATGCAGGCAGGCGAAAATGGCCAGAGCCGAGCCAATCCATAACGCAAATCCCAGAGGCAGCGCATGCCGACGCCGCCGAATCACCCAGGCGGCGCACGGCACGATCACGAGCGCACCTAGCCAGGCGACTTGGCGCACCGTTCCGCCAACCACGTTGGATGCGGCGGCGAACGCAAGCCACGCTAGAGCTTGTTCATTTGCCGCGGCCTGCGTTGCTCGAAGGCAGCTGTAAACACACAGCAGAACGCAAAACAATGCCGGAATATCCGACATAAAGCTGAAGGCCAATGGCAGAAAGAGGGGTGAGAAGGTGATTAGCAGGGTTCCAAAGGTGGCATTGCGTTCGCTGATGCCACAACGGACGATAACGCGATGCAGCAGCGCCGCTGTTGCGAGGGAAAGCAGAAACACGGAGGCGCGCACCGCCGTGAAGGAGAATCCGAACAGCTTGATAAACAGTGCGCCAAGCGGTAATTGCCAACCGAGTATCATCGCGCCCCAGCCGTTATAAGCGATGCGCCCGGTTTGCGCGAACACCTTGGCAGACCATATGTAGGACCAATCATCGTTGAAACCCATCTCGACAAAAGGGTGGGCGAGAAGAACCCCAAGGGCTAAAACCAGTACACAAAAAACAGGCCCATACAAAGGAAAGGTCGATCTGCGAAACATTCGTGCCCTCTTGAAACAGTCTTTCGGAAACGGTCTTTCCACTGTAAACGAAGGCCTCTTGCCGTTGGGTCGGCAGACAAGCGGACGGTTTACCCGTTGGTACGAGCAGTTGCTGTTCGAGTGCTGCAAGCAAGGTGATGCGTGATGGCGTTGACCCGGATTTACGTACCGTTCGGGGTACGCCTTGTTTTTTGCGACGCCCTTTGATTTTGCAAGCTCGGTCGTTTGTGACATGATTAGGTGCCTTTGGTTTGCACGTTCGCAGCCACCAGCTGCCGGTGCGGCAACCATGTAGAGGAGTTGTGGCGCAAGATGCTGAATAGCCGACGTATTGCAGTGGTGTTGCCGGCCTATAACGCGGCAAAGACGTTGAAACGCACCATCGACGAGGTGCCGCATGAGATCGTCGACGACATCATCCTGACCGACGATGCCAGCAAGGACCACACGGCCGTACTGGCTCGCGAATTGGGCCTGGTTACGATTCAACATCCAAAAAATCGCGGCTATGGCGGCAACCAGAAAACCTGCTACAGCGTGGCGCTGGCGCGGGGCGCCGATGTGGTGGTGATGCTGCATCCCGACTACCAGTACACGCCCAAGCTAGTGACGGCGATGGCGTCGATGATCGCGTATGACGAATTCGATTTTGTGCTTGCCTCGCGCATCCTGGGCAAGGGCGCCCTGGCAGGCGGCATGCCGTTGTACAAATACATTGCCAACCGGGCGCTGACGTTTGCAGAGAATTTACTGTTGTCGCAGAAAATTTCTGAGTACCACACGGGATACCGTGCGTGGAGCCGCGAGGTGCTGCAACGATTGCCGTTGTTGAACTGCTCAGACGACTTTGTTTTCGATAACCAGATGATTGCGCAGGCGGTGCACTTCGGGTTTCGCGTGGGCGAGGTTTCGTGCCCGACCAAGTATTTTGAAGAGGCCTCCTCGATCAACTTTCGCCGCAGTTGCACGTATGGCATGGGCGTGATGACGACGGCGATGCAGTTCCGTTTACGCCAAGCGGGTCTGGCCAAGCCGGCCATTTTCAACGATGTGCCGAGCTCGCATCTGCATGAGGATCCGTCGTACAAAGCCTATCTGCTCAGCCATTAAGCGTGCTGTCTCGTCGCCTTGTGCCGTCCCGGCTCGCCTTTTGGGCGACGTTGCTCATTCTCGCTATTTACGTAGCGTGGATGCTGGCGTTGCCGTGTTTTCCATCACAGGACGGTCCCGCGCACCTGTATTACGTGCACGTCTTGGGCGAGCTGCTAGCGCATCGCGATCCGACCTACAGTCATTTTTTCCGTTTGCAACATGCCTTGCCGCCGTACTCGCTTTATTACTACGGGTTGCTGCTGCTAGGAAAGGCGGTCCCGCTGTTGCTGGCGGACCGACTAATTGTTTGCCTGTATTTTGTTTGCTTTGTGCTGGGGTTTCGTTACCTCGCGCGTGCAATCGGCGCAATGGGCGAGTGGACGACCCTCGGGGCGACGCTGTTGCTGCTGAATTGGTCGCTTGGCATGGGGTTTGTGAACTTTTGCTTGGCGCTTGCACTGAGCTTGTGGGCGGTGGGTGTTTGGGTACGCGTGTTGGGGCGGCGGGCACCCGGGCGGCGCTGCGGCTTTTTGTTGCTGACCACCGTCGTGATGTTCACACATCCGGTGCCGTCGCTGCTGCTGGTGGCAGCTGCCGGGTTGTTGCTGGCGGTGCGATCCATGCAGAGCTTCCGCAACCAAGGCCGTGCTACCTGGCCGGTGCAGGGTAAAACGGATGCGCTGACCCTGGGGTTGGCCTGTTTGAACCTTGTTTATGTGAAGCTGTTTGCCGTCGGACACCCTTTGCAGCAAGATCCGCAAGCTGCGCAGGGGCTTGTGTCGTTCGGGGCGGCCGTAGCGCATCGTGTGAGCGCCTACGCCCGCGAAGATGGCGTGGCGTTTTTGCTGGGCAAGCGTCTCGATATTGCTGCCTATCGGGCAGGCCTGCTAATGATTCTCGTCGTGCCTTTGGCCCTCGCAGTGCAGCAAAGGCGCCGGAATCGCAAGCTAGGCCTTTGGACGACCGGTGACACCTTCCTGGTGATGGGCGTTCTGGTGCTTGTGGGATTGCCATTCTTTCCTGCGCAGTTGAATGGGTCGTACTTCTTCGCGGACCGCATGGTGATCTGCACCTGGCTGGCATTCTTGCTGGCCGCGAGTGGATGGACGCCGGTGGAGAAGGCTCTTTCCGAGCGCAACCCCGAGGAAAAAGCTGCATCTGCAGGCTCCCGGCGCATGTGGAGCGCGCCGTTTGAGTGGGCTGTCGCTTGTGTCCTGTTGGTGCTTTTGGTACAAGCGGCTTTGTTGCGTGCCGCCACGCGGTTGCTGCGACCGCCGGCAGAGACGGTTCTAGCCTTGGAGCGGATGCCGCTCACGTTTTCGCATCAGGTCGGCTTCTTAATAGAAGACGTTCGCGAGCCCAAAGGCGGAGCGCAGGAAGGGCTGGCGTGGAACCCGTACTACTGGGCGTTGATGCACCTGCTGCGTCGGAATGAAGCCGTGATGGCCAATGCGCCATGGAGCGAGGTGACGATCTTGCCGGT
>CAXTNA010000091.1:0-11039 GCA_964245535.1 uncultured Acidobacteriaceae bacterium
CGGTGGTGGGGGCGAGTGCGGGCGCGGCGCAGCTTGCCATTTGCAGCGTCGCGGAGTTAATCGCCTTGACGCGCCGGGCGGCGTTGGTGGTGGGCGGCGACTCCGGCCCGGTGCATCTGGCTGCAGCGCTGGAACAGCCGTTGGTGGCTTTGTATGGACCCACCGACCCGGCGCGCAATGGGCCTTGGGGGCCGGGGAGGATGCGGATTTTGCGGCACCCGGCATCTTCGACGAGCTATAAGCGGAGAACCGAGGCCGATCCGGGGCTTGCACAGCTGACGGTGGACGGAGTGTTGGAGGCGGCGATGGCCGTCACGTCCTTGGAGCGTGTCCCTTCACTTTGAGACAATGCAAACGATGATGGGCATAACCCAAAGCGGCGACAGCAAGCTGCAACGATGGCAGCGCGTGGCACGGCGTGTGCGCGTGCCCTTGGGCTTTCTAACCGCCGGTGTGTTTCTGGTCTTCGCACGGCCACGGGCGCGGACGGTGCTGCTGAGCCTGCCGGTGGTGGCGGGAGGTTTGGCCTTGCGTGGGTACGCGGCGGGGTATGTGAAGAAAAATGCCGAGCTCACGCAAACCGGGCCGTATGCGTACACGCGGAACCCGTTGTATCTCGGGTCCATGGGGCTGGCGTTTGGGTTTGCTGTTGCGGCGGGGCGCCCCTGGCTGGGGGTGCTGCTTGCCGGGCTGTTCATCACAATCTATGGGCCGACGATTCTTTCCGAGGAACAATACCTGCGGCAAGCATTTCCAGAGTTCGAGGCCTACGCCAACGCGGTACCGCGTCTGCTGCCGAGGCTGACGCCGGCACGGGTTCAAGGAAGGGCCCCCGGAGCAATCCTGGAAGCCGGATGCTTTTCGCCGGGGCGCTACCGTCACCACCGCGAGTACAATTCCTCCATAGGAGCGGGGGCGCTGTATGCGCTGCTGGTCCTGCGGCTTTGGTGGGCAAGCCGCGCTGCGCAAGCAGGTAGGTAGCGGATATGAGCTGGAACGCGAGCCGGCTTCCGTATGCCGCGCCAGTTTGCGCGAACCGGGCCTGAGTCATTTTCTGCGCCGCTGAGCTTTCCGATAGATTCTTCGCTGGGGGACGATCGACGTTGAGGTACAGCATTCCCTCTGCATGCCGGTTGTGGCTTTCTGCCCTGCTCGCTTTCGGTTTCAGCCTGCCGAACGCGTACGGCCAGATCTTTGCGCCCAAACCACCGGCAGCCGCAAAGCCGATCCCCGTATTGCAGGCACCACAAGGCGGGTTTCTGTATCCGCAGCACGAGACGCTTACCTTTAGCGTGGACTGGCGCGTGTTTACGGCCGGGATGGCTGTGTTCCACCTGGACGCGAGCGGACCCGGCAACTCGGTGGAGAAGATTACCGCAACGGCGGACTCCATTGGAGCGGTCAACATGCTGTTTCCGGTGGTGGATGGATTTCAGGCCGGTTTGGACACAAGAACGGGATGCTCGACGGGCTTCAACAAACAGGTCCAGGAAGGCCGCCGCAAGGTGGCCAGCGAGCTTTCCTTCGACTACCCGCATGGCCGCCAAGAAGAGTACGCCCGCAACCTCGTCAAAGGCACGGCGACCCGCAAGCAGGCGAGTATTCCGGCCTGTGTGACGGATTCGCTCGGTGCCCTTTTTTATACGCAATCGCAGCCGTTAACGGTCGGGAAAACAGTGGAGTTTCCGCTGGCCGACGCGATGCGCACGGTGACTGTCGGCATGAAGGTGGAAAGCCGCGAAGAGGTGAAAACACCCGCGGGCACCTTTCAGACCGTCAAAGTGCAGGCCACCGCGGATGAAGGCATCGTAAAAAACCGCGGCCACATCTGGATCTGGTACACGGACGATCCACGGCACATCCCGGTACAGATACAGGCGCGTCTGTTTTGGGGCACGATTACATTTCATTTGCAATCGATAGAGTTGAAGTGAGATTGGAGTTCGTTGTACGTGCTACGTTGTACGTTCTACGTGGGCGAGCTAGTCGGGATGAGCAGAAAATAACGTACAACTTAGCACGTACAACTAAAAGGGATTTATGGACAGAACACTGAACAACAACGACGAGGTCGATGCCACACAGCCGGTGCTGTATTCTGACCGCGAGCCGGTGACGGTGGCGGAGTATCCTGATCCGGCGGCGGCGCATATGGCGCGTATGGCGCTCGATGACGCGAACATCCCTGTCTTTTTGCAAGGCGAGAACGCGAACAACATGCTGCCTGTTGCGTTTGGGGCGAGGGTGATGGTGCACCCTGAGGATGAGGCAGCGGCCCGCAAGGTCCTGACGGACTTCGACGCGCAGCCGGTAAGCTTTGCCGAAGTAACCGCGGCGGAGAAAGCCGCTGAGAACGCGTCGGGCGTGTATGAAGATTCCATCGAGGCATTGAAGAGGCCGTGAAGCGTGAGCGCGCGGTGGTTTGCCTTTCGGGCGGCATGGATTCGACCGTTTGCGCGGCACTGGCAGCGCGTGACTTCGACGCGTTCGGCCTGCACTTCAGCTATGGGCAGCGCACCGAAGCGCGCGAGCTGCAATCGGCGCGCGCGGTGACGGAGCTGGTGGGTTTGCAGGAATTAATGGAGCTGCGGACCGACCTGTTCCGGCGGATTGGCGGATCGGCGTTGACGGACAGCGCGATCGCGGTACCGGCGGCACAACCCGAGGGGGAAACGGGGCCGGATCCGCAAGCCATGGCGGAGCGCATGGGTGCCGAAGTCCCGGTAACGTATGTGCCCTTCCGCAACGCGCATTTTCTTGCGGCGGCGGTGAGTTGGGCTGAGGTGCTGGGCGCCTCGACGGTGATGATTGGTGCAGTGGAACAGGACAGTTCGGGCTATCCGGATTGCCGTCCGGCGTACTACGATGCCTTCAATGCGCTCATTGCCACGGGTACGCGGGATGGGACGATTCGCGTGCAAACGCCTTTGATCCGTCTGCGGAAAGCGGAAATTGTGCGGTTGGGAGTTGAACTCCGCGCACCGTTGCATGTAAGTTGGTCCTGCTATGCAGGGGAGCAGGTGGCCTGCGGTGTGTGCGAAAGCTGCACCTTGCGGCTGCGGGCCTTTGCCGAGGCGGGAACAACGGACCCCATCCCTTATGCGCACCGGTGACGCGTGCAGGACAGGTTCGGTGGACGTTTTCCGCAGCAGGCAAAATGCGATTTTCGGAGAGTGAACGAGAATGACGAAGCTGAACGAGTTGAAAGAGCGAAACAAATTAAAAACGATCAGCAGGTTGAAACGAGTTCTGGTGACCGTGGCCGCTGTTTGTGGCTTCGCGGTGTTACCGATGGCGCACAGCCAGCAGACGGCCAGCATTCAGGGCCATGCGAACGATGAGATCGGCGTGGCGATCAAGGATGGTGAAGTTCGCTTGACGCAGGATCTGGCGACTCCCCCGGAGAAGCGGAAATATCTGTATACCTTTCCGACGGACGCGAACGGTGACTTCAAGGGTACGGGGATTGCGCCCGGAACGTATCTGGTGAACCTATTCCGGACCAACACCAGCGTGGATTACCTGGCGGAACAGCCGTTCAAGGCAGGCGAAACGAAGACTGAAAACTTCGATCTGTCGCGTGCAGAATACCTCGCGAAGCTAACGCCGGAGCGCCGCAAGCAGATTGAAGAATTCAAGGCAAAGAACGCAGCGGCGGCGAGCGGGAACAAGCAGATCGCCAATTTGAACGCAACCATGGCGGCGGTGCGCGCGGACCTGAAAACGCCCACGCCGAACTATGACAAGGACATCGCGGACAGCAAGGCAGCGACCGAAGCCAAGCCGGACGAGGGTCTGCTCTGGGTGCTGTATGCCGATTCCCTCGAAGCCAAAGCCGAACACGGCGCGGCGGACGATCGCAAGAACAAGGTCAATCCGAACACCGATGATGCGGTGAAGCAAACCTATGCCGGTGCGATCGACGCCTACAAGAAGGCGAACGATGTGCTGAGCGCTTCCGACAAGAAAACCGCGCCCGAAACCGAGGCCACGGTGTACAACCAGCTCGGCAATGCGCTTTCCCGCAGCGGCAACCCGACTGAGGCCGTGGCTGCATTCGATAAAGCCGTGAGCCTGCAGCCGCAAAGCGCGGGTATGTACTACGGCAATGAAGCCGCGGTGCTGTTCAATGCACAGCAAAGCGAGCAGGCGCTGGCGGCGGCGGAAAAGGCCATTGCGGCCGATCCGACAAAGCCGAATCCCTACTTCATCAAGGGTCAGGAGTTGCTGCAAAAGGCGTCTGTGGATCCGAAGACGGGAAAGATCGTCGCGCCTCCGGGATGTGTGGATGCGTACCAAAAGTACTTGGAACTCGCGCCCGATGGGCCCCAGGCACCGGGTATTCGGGACACGTTGACTGCGATGGGCGAGAAGATCAATCAGCGCTACTCGGCCGGCAAGAAGAAGTAAATATCACGTAGCACCATCACTGCAGCAAGCAACGGACCCCGGCACGTTTTTCTGCCGGGGTTTCTGTTTGTGAATGGAGGGAGTTTGGATGACGGAACGCGTGCTGCTGTACGAGGAGGCTCTAGCCGAGGTGCTGGTAAGGGCCGCTTCCCTGCCCCCGCCGGCGGTGGAGCGGGTGCCGCTGCTGGAGGCACGCGGACGGGTGCTGGCGGCGGCGGTCGTTGCCGATCGCGATCAGCCACCTTTCCGGCGTTCCACCCGGGACGGCTATGCGGTGCGTGCGGCGGATGTGGGTGGGGTAGCAAGGCTGCACTTGACCGGAACGCTGCGGGCAGGTGAAGCGTGGACGGGTGCACCGCTTGCACCGGGCGAAGCGATCGAGATTATGACTGGGGCCCCGGTGCCGGAGGGCGCGGATGCGGTGCTGATGGTCGAGCACGCGGAGCTGGGAGGGACGGAGTTGCAGCCCGAGGCGGAACGGCGGCTGTACGCGGGGGAAAACGTGGTGCCGCGGGGGTCTGAGGCCTTTGCGGGAGGGCTTCTGGTGCCGGCGGGCCGCTTGCTGGGAGCGCCGGAACTGGCTGTCGCGGCCAGTTGTGGTTATGCGGAGCTCCCTGTTCATGCGCGGCCGCGAGTCGCGATCCTGGCAACCGGGGATGAACTGGTCGAACTCGCTCAGCAACCGGCGGACTGGCAGATTCGCAACTCCAACAGTTACGCCCTGGCGGCGTTGGTGGAGGCCGAAGGCGGCATGCCGTGGCGACTGCCGATCGCGCGCGACACAATGGATGATCTGCGCGAGCGTTTGGCGGCGATACGGAACGGGATGGGCGCGGCTAAGGGGAATAGTGGAAATAGTGGGGGGACGGATCTGCTCATTCTGTCCGGCGGGGTCTCGAAGGGCAAGTACGATTTAGTAGAGCAGGCGCTGCACGAGGCTGGAGCGGAGTTCCTCTTCACGGGAGCGCGGATTCAACCGGGCCGGCCGGTGGTGTTCGGGCGATTGCCCCGGTCTGCGGCGGGCGGCGCCACGCAGCGAGAAAACACCGCATGGCTCCCCTTCTTCGGACTACCCGGCAATCCGATCTCCACCGAGGTGTGTTTTCGGTTGTTTGTGGCCCCGCTGTTGCGAGCCCTGTGCGGCGGGGGAGCCGTGCCGCCCCGTTTTGCCGAGGCGCGTCTGGCCGAGGATGTACGTGGCGGCACCAAGGTGACGCGGTTTTTGCCTGCGGAAATTACCGGCGATTGGCAGGGCGTCATGGTGAAGCCGGTGCCTTGGCAAGGCTCAGGCGATCTGGCGGCGAATGCGCAGGCGAATGGCTTTGTCGTTTTGCCAATGGGAACGGCGACCTTTGCCGCAGGAGAAACCGTGCGGGTTCTGCTGCGATAGCTTGCCGATCGCGATAACGTCCTGTTGTGAAGTCGTTTGCTCTAAGCGAATCTCCACAGCTATAAAGCGGGAGCTAGACAGGAACCAACGTCTTCTTGATCCTCGTGGGAAGTTCCTCACAGCGCGGAAGGCGCGTTCTATACCAGCCTGGGCCCCTGCGCTACATCCAGGAAGTCGTTTGCTCTAGCATGCAAAGATGCAGGATAAAACCGCTCCAAGCACCGAGCCAACGCCCGACACGCTTTCCCACTACGACGCGGCCGGACAGGCGCGCATGGTCGACGTGGGCGCCAAGGCTTCCACGCGACGCGAGGCGACCGCGACGGCATTTGTGGAGTTGAATGAGGCCGTCCTCCGGGCCTTGCCGCAGAATCCCAAGGGCAATCCGCTGGAGATCGCGCGTTTTGCCGGCATCATGGCGGCCAAACGCACGGCGGAGCTGATCCCGATGTGCCACACCCTGCCGTTGAGCTTCGTCGACGTGGAGGCGACGGTGGTCGCCGGTGGCGTGGCCATCCGCGCCACGACGGCGACGGTCGCGGGAACAGGGGTGGAGATGGAAGCCATGACGGCGGCGTCGGTTGCCGCGCTCACGGTGTTCGACATGACCAAGGCGCTCGATAAAGGTATACGCATCCGGGAAGTGATGCTGCTGGCGAAATCGGGCGGCAAAAGCGGGGAGTGGCGGAGAAGCTGAGGAGTTGTTAATCATTCGTTGTTAGTACAGATTCCTAGCTGTATGTCGCTGTCATCCTGAGCGCAGCGAAGGACCTCGCTATCCTCCGGGGCGTCGATGAGATCCGGGCAGAATACTGAGGTCCTTCGCTACGCTCAGGATGACAGCCGCACCTATACAACTAACAACCAAGAACAGTAACTAACAACCAAGAACTAACAACGTATATCGTACAACCTAGAACGGTTTTCACCCCGGATGCGCCATAGCCACAGTGAACCGGTGATCGGCGTCGTGGAACAGGTGGGGTGAACCGAAACCGGCACCGGCGAGCAGCGGGCGTAGGCTGCGTTCCGTGAACTTGTAGCTGTTTTCGGTGTGGATGGTTTCGCCCGCTTCAAAGCGCACGCGATGACCGTCCAGGAGAACGGTTTGTGCCGATAGGCTTTCGAGGTGCATTTCGATGCGGCTTTCGGCGGCGTTCCAACGGACGCGGTGAACAAACCTGGACAGGTCAAACTCGGTATCGAGATCGCGATTGAGCCGGGCCAGCATGTTCAGATTGAAGTCAGCCGTCACGCCGGCAGGATCATCATAGGCAGCCAGCAGATCGTCCACGCTTTTGCGGCAGCAAGGCGCAAGATCTACGCCCAGCAGCAACGCATCCGAGCCGCTTTTCAGCTGTTTGCGCAGCTTGCGCAGAATGCCCACGGCCTCGGCAGGCGAGAAGTTCCCGATGCTCGAGCCGATGTACAGCGCCAGGATGCTTGTGCCGGCCGGCCGGTCGATGCGATAGGTTTCTGTAACGTAGTTCGCGATTTGGGGACTGACCGCGAGCCCGGGGATGGCGGCGGTCAGCGAAACGGCAGCCTCGCTCAGCGCGGATTCGCTCACGTCGATGGGCTGATACAGGAGATCCGGCTGCCGGGCGACGGCAGCGGCGAGCAGGGTGCCGGTCTTCGAGGCGGTGCCGGCGCCAAGCTCGGCGATTGTGATCGGCGTACGCGGAAAACTGACAATCTCTGCGGAAAACGTCTCAAAGATGGAGCGCTCCGCCCGCGTGAGATAGTACTCGGGAAGCGCCGTAATCTGTTCAAACAACGCGGTGCCCTCAGCGTCATAAAACAGCCAGGGGGAGAGCGTTTTCTGAACGCCGGACGGTACGTGCAGGCCGCGAACGGCTTCGCGCAGCACGGCTTCGTGCAACGCTTCGGGAGCTTCAACCATGAATAACGCAGCCTTTGCGAAAAACGCTACTTCGGATACCGGAGATACCTGGCTTGGATGCAAAACAAGGGATCGAATGTAGAAGGGGTAGACAGGATAGAACGGTGACGTGTGTGCCGGAAATGCGTCTCAGCCGATCAGCGACGAAACACGCCATAAGAAGAGTCTACGCGCAGTTCTGTCCAGTGGAAAGTGCTGGTGGCACGACAACAGCTTAGCTCCCCTGCACAGCTTAGCTCCCCTGCACAGCTTAGCTCCCCTGCACATCTGACGCCAGCCGCACGCCGCTGAACTGCCATCGCGTCGCGGGAGGAAAGAAGTTACGGTAGGTCGCGCGAATGTGACTTGCCGGCGTGACACAGGAGCCGCCGCGGAGGATGACCTGGGAGCTCATGAACTTCCCATTATATTCGCCCAAAGCGCCCGGCAAGGCACGATAGCCGGGGTAGCCCGTATAGGGCGAGGCGGTCCACTCCCAAACATCGCCGAAGATCTGCTGCGGAGCCGCCACGCCGGTGCGGGCGGGGCGCGGATGCAGGCATCGGGTTTCCAGCAGATTGCCCTGCGCTAGTAAGTCAGTGAAGTCAGTGGAATCACTGGATAACGCCGCAGCAAGGAACTCCCATTCGAACTCGGTCGGCAGCCGATGACCGCTCCAGCGCGCAAAAGCGTCGGCCTCGAAGAAACTGAGATGGCACACGGGGGTTTCGGAGATCTCGTCCAGGGTTTGCCAACCGCGCAGGGTAAAGACGCTCCAACCGGCGCGGTTGGCCGGGTCGCGACGCCAATACAGCGGGGCTTGCCAGCCCTCGCGCGTTACGGCATCCCAGCCCTCGGAAAGCCACAGCTCGGGACGGCTGTAGCCGCCCTCGTCAAGAAAGGCAAGATACTCGGCGCAGGTAGCCAGACGCGAGGCGATCCGAAACGGCGCGAGATACACGGGGTGCCGGGGCGTTTCGTTGTCAAAGGCGAAGCTGTTCGGCGCGTCGGGATCAGGCGTTACACCGATCTCGACGACACCGGGACGATCTGGAGTGCCGGGGGTGTAGTTGATCCATTCGAGCGGCGGCGCGATGGTGATCGAGGCCGGGTTCCCCGTACCTTCCGGCGCGTAGGCCGGCTGTAAGGGGTTGGTAAAAAACGCGTGCTTGATGTCCGTGAGGGCAAGTTCCAGGTGCTGCTGCTCATGTTCGAGGCCGAGCACAATGCGGCGCAGGGCTTCATCTTCCGGCGTCTGCTCCAGCAGACGGGTGATGGCGGCGTCGACATGCTCTCGATAGGCAAGAACCTCGCCTAGCGGCGGCCGCGAAAAGCTGGCGCGGAGTTTCTTTTCGGGCATTTCGCCCAGCGCTTTGTAGTAGCTGTTAAAAAGCCAGCGAAAATCCGGGTGAAAGGGTTGGTAGGCCGGAATGAACTCGCTAAGTACAAAGGTTTCAAAGAACCAGGAGGTATGCGCGATGTGCCATTTGACGGGTGAAGCCTCGGGGCAGGACTGCACCATCATGTCCTCGGGCGTGAGCGCGGCGGCAAACTGCATGGTGGCCGCCCGGGTCTGTCGAAAGCGGTGGAGCAGCGTAGCGGCGGGAAGTGAAGACTGAAGGATCATGGGTATGGCTCCAGCACCACGGCGAAGATACCGCGCGAAGGTTCTTCGGCCTGCGCGGCGGCAAGAAAACGTACCGCGGATTGGCGTATTTCCGTTATACCGCTAAAACTGTACCGCTCAGGAATTTTCGGTGACGGTCCGCGTCTTCCCTGCCCCCGACCCGTCTTATCTGTAGCTCTTCGGCAGAGATGGAGTGGACGTTTCTACACGGATGCTCTGCGCGATGTTATGAGGCATATGAGGATTTTCGGGTATCGAAAGCAAGGGACGTGGCTGCCGGTTACCGCTCTGCTGCTGTGCGGAGCAGGTTTGACGCCGCAGTTGGCGCCCACGGAGGCGTGGGGACAAGGCACGACCCAGGACGGCGCGCAAGGTGATCGGGACGCACGCCGCGCGCAGATGGCGGGCATGGGCCGGGTCGCGGGTGAAGTGACGGCGGTCACCGGAAACACGCTGACCATACGAACGGAAGACGGCACCAGCGCCCAGGTGGTCACCACCGACAACACCCGCGTGATGAAGGATCGCGGGCCGGTGCGGGCCAGCGATTTGCACCTCGGGGACGGCTTGATGGCTTTTGGAAATCTCGACGCCGCCAACCATACCCTGCACGCCGCGATGGTGATGGCCACGGACGCTTCGCAGGTGAAAGCGATGCGCGAAAATCTCGGCAAAACCTACATCACCGGGCGGGTGACGGCGATCAACCTGGACGACGCCAAGATGACGGTGGAGCGGGCGGATCACGTCGCACAAACAATCGGCTTCGACGAAACGACTAGCTTTCGCCGCGCCTGGGCCGCGAGCCGGTGGTGGGCCGGGTGAAGCGGCTCCGGACGATGCAGGCCCGGGTGAGGGCGGACGTGGTGGGCCGAACAGCAATCGTGGGGGAAGCCTGATGGCGGCTGGTGGCGCAGGGCTGGAGCGGGCCTATGAGCACGGCGAAAGCATCACGTTGGCCGATATCAAGGTGGGCGATCTGGTCGCGGGCACCGGGTCGGTCAAAGGCGGCGTGTTTGTGCCGGTGCATCTGGTGGACAGCCCGCCGGGACAGCGTCGTGGACGTTCGGGCGGAGGCGCCAACACCGGCAGCCCGGCGGGAGCAGGACAGCCGGGAACCCCTTCTGCGGCGAGCGGGTCTGGCGCTCATTAAAGTTTCCTGTGGATGGCCGATAAGGTGCAAGTGGACAAAGGGTCTCCAACGCGGCAGGCACTTCGCGCGGTTTCCAAAGCGCGAACGCATCCGTTTGCGATGTTGTTGTTCCTGCTGGCATTCAGGGTGTCATGGGCGCAGGCGCCGGACCAAGCTGCGTTGCCCGCGGCACCGCCGGCGCCGAGCACCCTCGCAGCAGGTGGCGGCACTCTGCATGGCGTGGTGGTTGCCGGCGTGGCAGGCAAGCCGGGCGGGGTTCCCTTACCCGGTGTGGCCGTTACCGCGACCAACACGCTTACCGGGCGTAAATATGCCGCAGCGACCGACGTGGATGGGGCGTACACGCTGCACATCCCGCGCAAGGGCCGCTATGTCCTGCGTGCGGAGCTCGCCGGCTTTGCTCCGGTGACCAGCGAGGTGCTGTTAAGTGATGCGGCGCCGGCACCGGCGAAAGATGCGGATTTCGGTTTGCAATTAGCCAGTCGTGTGGAAGCCGCCGACGCCCGTGCAGCCGCGGCGAGCACGACGGGTGCGGGAACAGCTGCCAGCTTGGCGCGCGGTTTGCAGAACTTGAATC
>CAXTNA010000092.1:0-8255 GCA_964245535.1 uncultured Acidobacteriaceae bacterium
ACACCCCCAGAGCCAACCACCGCCGCATACCCACTCTCCTCCGCATGGAGAAGATCGGCAGAAATCCTTAACTCTTCGCGAGTGTCCGAAAGTGGAACAGCACCGGATGTCCTGTGTCCCTCAACGATCCCCGGGCAAGATGCCGTACAGCAATCAGCCCTCCGTCCACTGCTGGTTTTCTCCCCGGTCCAGCCGCAAGGGCGAGCGCTCCCCGAGGTCACGCGCAAAAATCTCGCCCTAGTTGCCTACACCTTCAAGCACCGCCGCTCCCCAGTGCGGGTCCAGGCCCAGCAGCGTGCCCGTTCCATACCGTTGCCCAAGCAGTTGCTGCACAGCCGGGCGCATGTCTTTACCAAAGGAGCGCACATTCGCCTGAGTTACATTCAGCGCTTCGGCCGTAATGAGCGTCTCCACCGTCCAGCCCACAATTGCGGCAAGCCGGGCGTCATCGCCGGCCACAGCGGCAGCCAGCGGGTCTTGGCGAATGACTTGCGGCAACAACGTGAAGTCTTTCGCCCGTCGCGCATCGATGGCGCGGATGTTTGCCAGTTGGGTGATATCGCTGGTCACCGCGTCACAATTGCCCGTGAAGAATGCCGCTTCCATCTCGCCGGCTTCCGAAAACGGGTACCACATATAGCTCACGCCATGCGCTTCGGCATACGCGTGCAGACCGGATTCAGCAATTGAACCGGTCAGGAAGCATACTTTTTTGCTTGCAAGATCGAGCGGCGTGTGTACCGCTGGGTTATTGGCGATCAGAAAGCCTTGACCGTCATACAACGTGGGGCGGGTAAAGATCAGCCCCTGGGCCGTATTGGCAACCGTGATGCTCGCCGAAGCCAACAGGTCGACCTCGCCGGTCAACAGTGCCTTCACAGCCGCCGGCTCATCAGGATAGCTTTTCACCACCAGCTTGGCGCCCGAGCCGAGCACCGCGACCGCTACAGCCTTGCAGATGTCAATATCAAAAGCCGCGCGGTTGCCATGGTCTTCCGCCCGCGAATAATCCTCTTCCTCCTTCGACACTCCGCAGGCAAACGAGTGCGCTGCATGGATGCGATCCAGTACCGGATGCGGCAGGGGCAACGGCGTTTTCGCCGGTGGGGGTACAGCCTGAAGCGAAGCCCGAGACTGAGCCTTGATCTGGACTAGAGAACACGGCGCAAACAAGCAGAAAGCAAGCAGCAAAGAAAGTATCCAACAAAGTGTTTCAGAAGCGCGTAATAGCTGCATGGACCTCATGTGATCTGAAACGTACTAACCCCTACATACGTGTCATCTCGACCGAAGGCGTAGCCGCTTCGGTCGAGATGACACTGTACAGGCATATACCTCGATCTGGAGACTTCGTTTTTCCGTGAACGCACCAGTAGCAGCGTTGGCTGCTGATGCGTTCACACAGTACCTACGGCGTCCAGTTGCCCGAGGTCGGGACCCCGGGCGTCGAGCCGGGCCGCGGATTGAAGTCCACCGGCACAGGGTTCGGCAGGCCGTGATCGGTGGGTTCAATGTTCAGATACTGGCAACCGTTGTTGTTCAACTGTGGAAACACGCTGAAAAACGAGTCCGGCAGAATGGCATAGCTGGCCGGCAGCGGCGGCGCGGCACCCAGCAGGCGGTTGTTATCAAAGGCCGTGAACAGATTGCCCACTCCCGGAACGCCGGCATCCGCCGGCCCAAGGTACCGCTGCCCGTAGGTGGTGACGCCCTGCAAACGCGCCTGCTTCTCATCCGGCAGATCGGCCAACGGTGTCAGCCCATAGAGCAGATCAATGAACTTGATGATCGAGCTGTGTTCCGACGCTTCGTGGGAAACACTATGCACCACACCATAGGGCGAGAGGATAATTGTCGGAATCCGCGGCCCCTGATCGAGCGGCAAACCGTACGGATCGTAGTTGCGGATCACCTCAGGCGCGTGGTCGTACAGCCCATCGGTCTCGTCATAGGTGATGATGATGGCGCTCTGCGACCAATACGGGCTGCGCGCGATCAGGTTGACCTCGGCCGCCAGCAACGTGCTCGCAATCTGCACATCAGAGTAGCCCGGGTGATCGTCGTCCCCGGCAAAGGTGGTACGCAAAGCCGGATTCGGATCGACCGGGAACAGGTTCTGGAGGTTGTTGTACCCCCCACGCAGGTAAAACACACCGCCACCCGGCGGCAGTTTGCCCTGCGAAATGTCGCTGTAGGCATCCGTTAGGCCATGCAGATGCGAGGTGACCTGAGGATTGTTCGACACATAACCAAAGTACTGCGGGCCGTTATGGTGCGCGATATAGTCCGCGTGCGTCGCCGCGCTCGTATCCGTCACTTCGCGATCGTAACCCTGCTGGTACCAGCCCCAGTTTGTCGGCTGCACGCCACTGCCGGCGATCTCTTGAATGTCCTTCTCAATGTCCGTAAGGTCGGTCTGCGGCTGAGAGTCCTGTGAGGTAATCGCCTGGATTTCCGAGCCCATAAACGTGAGCGGCAGGCTGGCGAAGGTCAGATTCACCTGCGGATTCGCGGCCGGCGGGTTGGCGGGCTGATTGCTGCCATAGATATCCAACTGCGATCCCCAGAACGGGTCGCCATCCGAAACCACCGGCACACCGTTGCCGCCGATCGACCCAAACGCCTTTGTGCTCTGCTCCGGGTGCTTCACCCATTGTGTTTCGCCGGATTGCCCCGCGACCATCGCGATTGCGTTCGGTGTCGAGGCCGAAAGCACCGTCTGATGGAAGTTATCAAATAGCGTAAAACGGTCCGCGTAGTTCCACAGCACCGGTGCGGTATTGCAATCTACGTGGCCCATCACCAGCTCGCCCATCTGCTTTTGCGCCAGCGTCGGCACGCGGTTCGGCACGCCGTTGGTCAGGGTCACGCCTTCTTCCGTGATCGCGTAGCCATCGTTCTTCGTGACGCCGTTCTGCACATCGATCTTGGTCTCGTACGCCGTGTGCGAATGGTTTACCGAGTCCGTATCCTGCGGATAGATCGGCACCGATTTTCCATTTGCCGCCGTTACCGTAAACGGAATCCGGAAGGGGGAGATCGTGCCCACTGTGCCGTCCGTGTTTACGAGCGGTTGCACAAAACCAGGCGTATTGGCCGCCGATTTTGAATACAAACCGTCCGCCCCGGGATAGGTGCCGAAGTAAAAATCAAACGAACGGTTTTCCTGAAACAGCACAAACACGTACTTAATATGTTTCTGCAGCAGCGCGAGCTTCTGCGCTTGGGTCAGGTTGGCTTCGCTCACCGGCTTGATGGTCATCGCCGCGACCGCAGAACTCGACTTCGGCGCGATCGTAACGGGGGACGACGTTTGCGCCGCCGGCACCTGCGCCACGCCCATGCCTGATTGCAAGGCAAGGGTAGACGCAAGCAATACCGCGACAGAACTTTGTTTCTTCAGCATGGGCTCTCCGGCTCTGCAGCGCACGCCATCCATCCGGATGAACACGGCTTGCAGAAGTTGGCAATGGCACTTCGGTTACAGCTCCAATTCCAACAGAGATCCATGAACATGAGATAAACAACGGAAAACACTCGCATAAAGCTGTGGTCGGAAAATACCCGGCCATGATCGTGGCTGCTGCGAAGAGCCATGCACACGCCAAGACCGGCACGCACTCAAAGCCAACGCCGCTGCGTTCCAGCGCCAAAGGGCCCCGCTTTAGCGCTGTAGGCGTTCTCTACCAGCCTAGACCGCAGGGCCCTAGGTTATCGAGCGCAAAAACCAAGGGCTGAAAGCCCGCCCCATGAAACGTCGTACATGCGCCTCGAGACCGGGCCTTCCACGCACAAGGGCTCCGCTCACATACCCGCAGCCGGAGGCACCGCGCCCTCCCGCTCCACAGTCAATACATCCCGCTTCAGCTCCACATTGGCGGTGCGTTCCGTTGTCGAAACTACCTGCCGCACCCGCACCTCTTCCACGACAAAGTATTCGCGTGTGGCTACCAGCCGCTCTTCCACCAGCGGGTACACCATCACATCCCCTTCCTGCCGCACTTCGGGACGTTCCGCATAGAGCTGCCCTACCGGCACGCGTTCCACCTCCCAACCCGTGCGGGTCAACTCGACCGTGGCACTGTCGGTGAAAGTTTCTACATCGCGGTGCAAACGCACAGTACCAGTCGTCACTGTTTTTTTGCCGATGCGAATTTGTTCCTCTGTCAATGGGATGACTTGCTCCCGCTGCCCGGAAACCATCTCCGCTGCCCCCGAGGTTTCCAGTGAGGCCGAAGTGGTGCCTGCATCCAATCTGGGCGTCATTGCCGGCAAGCCTGCGACCAGCAACTCCGTAGGAAGTGCAATCGAGCGGCCCGCGCCCATGTGCAAAATCGTCTGCGGCCGCAAAACGTCCAGCTCCCCGATAACATTCAGTTCGTTCCGCGAAATGGCGGCGTTCGTTGAGGCGAGTTCCTGCTGGGAAGGCATATTCACTCCGATGTGAGCTCACAAACAGTACGGGCCCGGCACGATTGGCCGGGCCCGCGGTGTGGCCAGAGGCGTTAGTAGCTGCCGCTGCCCGTTGTCTTGGTGCCAGTTGTGCCCATGGTGCCGGTAGTTCCAGTCGTACCGGTGCTGCTGTAGCCCGTGCCGGTCGTCGTGGTCGTTGTGGGCTCCACTTCGATCTCGGTATGGCGCACGGTGTCGGTCACCTCTTCGGTGCGATCCGATGCCTGCTTGCCCACCAGGACCTCTTCCACCACGCGGCTGCGCTTGCCGACAACAGCCTCTTCGCCCATGGCCGTCACTTCGATTGCGCCGGTGCCGGTCGCAAAGTCAGCTTCAGTTGCCGCGCGATTCACTGGGCGGCGATCCACCACGACACGCTCGTCATGCAGGCTGATGCTCTCGCTCACCGGTTCGGACACCACACGCGAGTAAATGCGAACGCCACCGCGCTGCACCTCACGCTTGCCCACCTGCAGCTCTTCCGCAACCACCGGAATCACCTGCTCGCCGGCTGCGATGCTGCCCGTATAACCCGCGCCTGTGTTTGCAGTTCCTGTGTAGCCGCTGCCGGAAGCCGGCTCAAGCACGGCCACATCTTCCGCGCCCGCACCGGTGCTGCTGCCGCCATAGCTGCCGCTACCGTAGCTGCTGCCACCGTAGCCGCCCTCGATATCCGAAGCGCCATTCTGATAAAGAAGATCAGCTGTCTCTTCGGCCTGCTCATCGGGAACGGTGACTGCCAACAGCGCGCCGCCACTGCTCACACCTTGCGAGTAGGAGTTGTGCGCCGTCTCATCGCTGCCCGATAAGGAGCTGAAGAAGTGCTTGATTTTGCCACCCACAGAATCGTGCTCGGAACCGGTACCTTCGTATCCGCTCTTATAGCCTTCGCCACCCTGGTCGATGACGGTTACATGCTCGGAAGCAAAGCCCTGCGAGGTCAAAGTTGACTTCACCTTGTTCGCTTCGGCCATAGTCTTATAAAGTCCGACGACTGTTTTCATAAATCACCTTTTCGCGCTTGAGCGCGGCTTGCCGTTGCCGGCGGTTACTGTTGCTGGAAAAGTTCGACGCGACGATTGTCCGCCTTGCCCGCGTCGGTGCTGTTGGTATCCACCGGGTTCGCAGGACCAAAGCCCTCACCCGTCAGCCGTGACTTATCAATGCCCGCCGCGACGAGAAACTGCTCCACTGTGGTCGCCCGCTGCTGAGAAAGCGGGATGTTGTGCGGGTCTGTCCCTGTGGCATCGGTGTAGCCTTCCACCCGGATGTGCACATTGGGGTTCTGCTTCATGTAGTCAGCCGCTTTTTGCAGCATCGCCTGGCCGTCAGGGGTAAGCGTTGCTTTATCCGTGTCGAAATGAACCGCGCCCAGATCCGGCATGCCGGACGTCGCGGCCGCCGAGGAAGCCGTCGCTGCGGGAGCCATAGGCACAGCCGCATCGGTGGGTTGCGCACGGTGGTGTAGTAAAAACCACGCCAGCAGGGCCAGCAGAAGCAGCAACGGCAGCAACCAGGCCCAAACCGGGATGCCCCCTTTTTTGCCGTCTTCATAAACTTTTACGTGTTCCGTAGCCATAAACTCTCCGTATTTCAAAGTCGGGTCAAATAGGTCTAAACAGGGTTAAGCAGAATCTGAGTAAAAATCCGGCAAGGGGGAACTAGTAGCCCTGGCCGGTGCCTGTTCCCTTGGTCCCGGTTACACTTCCCGTCGTTGTCGTTGAGGTTTCAACCGGCTCCACATCCACCTCGGTATGGCGTACGGTGTCACGCACGGTTTCGGTGCGGTCTGTTTCTTCTACGCCGACGCGTACCTCTTCCACCACGCGAGCTACCTTGCTTACGACCGGTACCTCTTCTGTTTCCGTCAACTCGATCGTTCGGCTTGCTGCGGTGAAATCGGCATCCGTCACGGCTCGATCCACCGGCCGGCGGTCCACCACGACATGCTCTTCATGCAGGCTCACGGATTCTGAAACAGGCTCTTCAACCGTGCGACGGAACACGCGCACACCGCCGCGCTCCACCTCACGCTTGCCGACCACCAGATCCTCTGCGACAACCGGCACCACGGCGCCCTCGGCTGCCATCACGCGCTCGCTGGTCTTTGGTTCCGTCACGAGCGGAGCCGCCATTACGGGAGCTGCGCCACCGAGCGTGACATCCTGCTCGTCAATCTTGTTTGCGCTGTATTTGTGAAAGACGCCTTCAATCTCATCGCTGCGGTCTTCGGCAGCCTCCAGGCGAACTACCACGCCGCCTGCAACCACACCGTCTTTCAGGTGCTTAAGATCGCGATTCGGTACACCCAGCGTCGCTAACTCGTCATCCAGCGAAGCGGTCTCAGCGGCCTGATTGCCCCACACCGAAGTGATGCTATTACGGTTGAAGCCTGCATTCTCAAGCGCGTTCACCGCTGACTCAGCACGGTCCTTATCGTGAAAAAGGCAGATGAAAGTGGTGAGCCCACTGTTTGCCATGTAGCCTCCATGTCGGCGCACCCATGCCCCTCGCTTGACGCGAAGGACGCAAAATGCACGACCAGTTTGAAATGGTTTGCGTGAAAAATTCACGCAGGATTAGATGAAAAGTTCCCTGTCTGCTCTTCGGGTCGATACCTGCAAGCAACAGTGCCTTCGCCTATTGGTAGAGTGCAACGGAAGGCACACAGTTGCTCAGGTCGCCAACAATTTGTGCGTGGGAGGCATTTTGGCTCTTGGCACGGCACCTACGCCTATGGTTTAGCGGCTTTGTACGACGCGATTGCCCGCTTGATGCCGGCGATGCTCACCGAGCGAGGGTCATCGGCCAGCTTATGCCACAGCGCCTCATTGCGAACATACCGCTTGCGTGTCCCCTCCCAATCGAGAATCTCGGCATCCAGGGCAGGTTCATTGAGGGAGCGCGCGTCGTAAAGGAGAATGATCCTGGGTGGCTGGTTGGGCTCGATTGCCTGAAACTCACCGCCTTCAGGGCTCTACATTCGAGAGCCCATGTTTGCTCGTATCCAACCGTCTTCACGAACGATGTGCGTCCTGTAGCCTCGAGGACAAACATCCCACATCGGAGAATCGTGTTCCCGGCCTGTTCGTTCTTCGCTTCGAAACGTACAGGAACAATCCATAACGGAGCCGGCGAACTACTAAAAATACTGAACTCCTGGCGCTCGTTCGGTTCCAGGTGGCCTGCGTAGTCTGAAATCAGTGTCGTCGTGAGCCGCTTTGCCGCACTTGCCTGCTGCTCTAGATTCAAAGGCTTGGACGCACTTGAAACGCTAGGCGCAACCTGTGTTGTGCCTGCTGGAGCGTTAAAGATTACAGAGTGCGCCCGTTATTGTGAGAAATTGCCGTAACACGTATATGAGGAGGCGGCGGGGCTATTCACTTCACCTCAAGAACTTAGGATATGCGAAGGCGGATTCCACACTACCTCTACACGGATATGGTTCATGAGATCACTTCAAGTGCGATCTCCAGTAGAAGTCAAGAAGCTCCTTGTTGCGGTACACGTTCCGTTTCGCCGTGGATGAGTTTCTAAATATCAGCCTGCGGCGAAGATTGTCCGGGTCGTGCAGAGTCAAGCCCTTGATCAAGTGATCAAAATCACTTGCCGCAACATGTTCAACGATAAGCAAAAGCGCTGTAATACGACGATGCAGAAAATTCTCAATGCGTCGGTTTTGACCTACGCTTAGAAACAAGCGATAGGTCAGGAACGGGGTGTTGCTCCGACGACAGTTGCAGGTCCGGCACGCTAGAACAATATTCAGTGCGCTGTTACTGCCTCCATAGCTCACCGGCAGC
>CAXTNA010000092.1:8265-10990 GCA_964245535.1 uncultured Acidobacteriaceae bacterium
ACTCTGCACCGCAGTACAGACAACGATGATCTTGCTGTTTGCTGATGTGCCATATCTCATCATTCGTGTGATAGCCGCCCGCTTCGGCTAAAGCTTCCATCCGTCTTTGGTTAGCTTCCCTTGCTACCTCAGCCCTGGCCGCCCTTGCTTCCTGAAGCGATCGCCAGTGCCGCACAAGCTGTGCCCGAGCTTGGAGATCAGTACGCATGATTGAGGATCATCTAAATTTTCAGATCTTTACAATTGCCCTTTCGGGGTAGATTCCCTCCCACTGATCAGACACTAGGTAACAAGCACTCGCTATTCCTCGTGACTTGAAACGTCTTACGGAATTATTGCCCCTAGGGTGTATCGACATACAGGTCAGATCACCTCAAAAAAGTGTCATCTCGACCGGAGCAAGACAGCTTTTATCTTGCGTAGTGAAAAGACCCCTGTATTTTAGAGGCATAGCAGGCTTTCCCAACTCGACCCACCACATATAGGGATCTCTGCACTCGCTCCGCTCGGTCGAGATAACACATTCAACAAGGCGTACCTACACGTTGATACGCTTTATGGCGTCACCTGCCAGGCTCGCCTCAGCAACGGCGATAAAAAACGAGCCAAAGGCTGATATCCCGCAGTCTTGGCCTCCTTAAACGACCGCTGCACTGCCGCATCCTGAATCGCGGCTTCCGGCTTTTCTTGCCCTTCGAGCACCCGTCGATATAAGCGCGTCGCTCCAAGATAGAAATACGCCGCCCCTCGCGATCGCGCCTTCGGTGATGACAAGTAGGAAGTCAATTCATCTTCCGTGTCGCCGTATTTCAGGCTGTAAAAATCCCGAATTGCCTGCGCAAGAGTCTTCGCCTGCTCGGTGGGGTCACGGTGAATGGCCGCCTCCACCCTTAGATGACCGGCCACGCCCTCCCCATTGCCGGGCTGCAGGTGCTCCACCTCTTCATACCCCTTCAGCGCGCTGGGCAGATCGCCTATGGTTTCCGCTCCACGCGCCGCCGTGAGCAGCCGGCTGACCCTTGCCTGGACGTCGCCGGCCTGTGGCGTGTGGGTCGCCGTGGATTGTTGCGACGCCGTCGTAGCGTTTGCGGTCTGGTCTGAAGCCCTCGGGGTCACCGATGCATTCGAGGAGTTCGCAGGAGTGGTGGAAGGTGTGGGCGTGGGAGTCGGTGTAACGGGAACCGCCCCGCCGCCTTCGGTCCCCGAAGACGCAGTCTGCCCCGCGCGCAGAGCTGCGATGTGGCCGGTTGGATCGCCCGGGCCGTTGTGAGCGATGTTTGCGGCCGCAGTGTACAGGTGGATCGCGCGGCCGGTGTCTTTGGCACGCTCGGCACCCTGTGCCGCCGCAATCGCAGCATTGTAATTACTCACCCGATTGATGATGCCCGTTGCCGCCCCCTTCAACTCGGGGCTGGTAACCTGAGCGGCGATCGCGGCTGCCTGGGGTAGATCGCCGCTTTCAAATGCCGTTCGCGCCTCCTGCAGCAAGGCGGCACTGTCCCCTTTGTTGTCTTTGCCCGAGCCATCCTGTGCCGGCTGTGACGACGCTCCATGCGCAGACGCGGACAACGCCACTGCCCCAGGATTTGCACTAGGCCCGATCCCCTCTACGCGGCGCTCGGCAGAAAAACCCCAAGTGTCCGCGGGAGCGGCTAGGCTGGCTACGAGCAGCAAGGCGCCTACACAGACGCGCACGTTCTCCAATACCCTCCAACGTGCTTTTGCCCATCGGGGAAATCCCTCCACAGAACCCTTGCCCCTCATGGCTTGCTCCCGGCAATGATGGCGTCCACATCCGCATCGCTCAACGGCGTCACGGGCAAGGCGCAAAGGTGATTGGCTTCGGAAACAGCGCAATCCAGCTGCCGTGTAGCGCCGTTCGCCTGTCGGAACACAACCACATATCTGCCCTGCGGCACCCCTTCCAGGCGCAGCGGCGTTGTGTGGTCGCCGAAAGGTAACGGGAAAGCCGCTCCCCCTGCTGCCTTCATGCTGACCACCTCCGCAAAGGGCGAAGCGTCCAGTTGCAGGAAGCTTTGCGGCAGCGCCGGCTTCGGGCGCAACAGCAGGGCCACAATCACCGCCAAGAGCATCACCGCGGCGATACCGCCCAAAAGCTTCACATTCAGCTTGCTGCCCTGTACGGCAACCGGCAACACACCCGTATCGCTTTGCTTGACACCGGCAGCCTTTTCCGTTTCCTCGGCCAGCCGCTTCCAATCCACCGCCACGGCTGGGGCGGCAAACGCCACCGCTCCCGAAACGCCCCGCATCGCTTCCA
Source organism: uncultured Acidobacteriaceae bacterium (assembly GCA_964245535.1). GTDB lineage: Bacteria > Acidobacteriota > Terriglobia > Terriglobales > Acidobacteriaceae > Granulicella. The sequence continues at coordinate 10,547 of CAXTNA010000092.1, forward strand.
ACGCTGCCGGCGCTTCCCCCGCCAGCAAGCGGCGGCGCGCCTCCGCCATGGCCGTCTGCAACATGCCATTGGCCGCAGGCAGCACGCGCGCGGCATAGGCTGTCTGTGCCGCAGCGATCGCCGGAAAGCTGCCAAAGGCGCGCCGTACCGTTTCGAGCGTCTCCTGCCCTTCCTGCAGCTTGCCCGCGGCTAGCTGCCCATCGGCACGCTCCACTGCGGCGTGTACCGCCCGTTCCTTTTCCTGCTGCTCTTCGAGCTTCGTCCGCAGGGTTCGCATCTCCGGGTGCTGCTGCACCGTTTCCGGCTGTTCCCCCAACAGCTTGAGCGCCTGCGCCGGATCGCTTTCACCCAGGTTGCCGAGCCGCTCCCGGACCGCACTCACCCGGCGAGCCGCCTCCCCCGCCTTCTCCTGCGTCTGCCGCAAAAGCTGTCCCACCCCACGGT
>CAXTNA010000093.1:0-7680 GCA_964245535.1 uncultured Acidobacteriaceae bacterium
GTCCGCAGACTGGGCACAGCACATCGCTAAAAATATTGGAAACCTTGCACAATGTTTGCATGCAGCCGACCTTTGCCGCCAGCGCTTTGCCCAAGCGCGAGCCATGGATTGACAGTAAGCCGCCTGCCCGCATTCGGCGATGCATCCTTCCGAGCGTCTTTTACAACTTCGGTAGCACCACGCTCGCTTGCGAGGCGCCACTCCAGAATTGCAGCTTGGGTATAACTCTGTCGCTTCGACCGAGCACACGAGTCCCGGATCATTTGGTCGTCTGGCGTCAGCGTACCGCCATTGGCTGACGTAAGAATCTGGCTGCCGGCAGACACTTGTACCGTCTGCGGAATGAAGGAGTCTGCAGTTTTGCTGGCCTCGGAACTACACCTAAAGCCAAGTTCCTTCCGGAGATAAAGTTGTCATCTCAGCCGAAGCAGCCAGTCTTATCGTCTGCGCAGTGGAGAGACCCCTGTATTTCGATCGGCGCGACACGCTCTACACCCGGAGGGCTTTTACTCTAATGGGAGACGCATCAACGCTCCATTTGGCTATACAGCGGGTTCAATGTCCAAGGTGCTGCTGCATGTCCTCCAGCGAATACCCCTTCGTCTCGGGATAAACCAGCAACACCACTAGAAACTGCACGCCTGTCATCACCGCAAAAAATACAAACGGCAGTGCTCGGGAACTATGCGCCAGGATGGGAAAGATCTGCGCGATCAATGCATTCATCACCCAATGCGAGGAACTGCCCAGGCTTTGCCCCTTGGATCGCACGTTCGTGGGAAACACTTCGCTCAGGTAGACCCAAATCACTGAACCCTGCGAAATGGCGAAGAAGATGATGAAGGCGATAAGCAGCGGCAGCAGCAACGACAAATGTGTATTCCGCCCAAACAAGATCGACACCCCCGCCAGGCAGATTGCACATCCGGCCGCTCCGATCAAAAGCAGCGTCTTGCGGCCAAGCCGGTCGATGATGGAAATGCCCAAAAAGGTCGCCATCAGGTTCGCTGCACCGATCGCCACCGCCTGCGCATTGGCGGAAACATTGCTGAAGCCGGCACTCGCAAAAATATCGTTTAGGTAATACAAAATGGCGTTGATGCCGGTTAATTGATTGAAGAGCCCAATCGAGATCGCTAGAAAAATCGGCAGCTTATAGCGTCCGGAGAACAGGCTGGTCTGGGCGCCACCACCTTCTTCCTGCAGCGAAAGCGCGATCGCTTCAACTTCGGCACGCGAATCCGGTGAACCCATGCGCGCCAAGATCAGCGTCGCTTCCTCGATCCGATTTTGGCTCACCAGCCAACGCGAACTATGCGGCACCGAAAGCAGCATGATCAGAAACAGCACGGCCGGCAGCACGGCAACGGCAAACTCCCACCGCCAGATTGCCAATGTGTGCACAAAGTGGGCAACAATCGCGTTCGACAAATATGCCAGCAGGATGCCGATCACAATATTGATCTGAAACAGGCCCACCAGCCGGCCTCGCCACTTTGCCGGCGCCAATTCTGCAATGTACACCGGCCCAAGCACGGACGAGCCGCCGATGCCGAGCCCGCCGAGGAAGCGCGCCACTAGAAAAAAACTCCAACTCGGAGCCAGTGCGCACCCCAAAGCCGACAGCACATACAGCACCCCCATCCAGCGCAGGGCCGCGCGGCTACCGATCCGCTGGCCGAGCGGGCCGCTCCCGATTGCCCCCAGCACCGTTCCCCAGAGCGCGATGGATACCGTAAAGCCGAGCTGTTTGTCCGACAATGTAAATTGCTGCGTGAGCGGGTGGGTGGCCCCGGCGATCACCGCCGTATCGAAGCCGAAGAGCAGGCCGCCCAGTGCACCGGTTAAGGCACTTCTCACCAAAAGCCAAAGAGCATTGCGCTGCGGTGTACTCACAGATGTGCCTCAAAAATCAGGATGAAATTACGGGCCTCCACCATAGCATCTGCGCTCTACTTGGTGCTCGGCTGCTGCAAGCATAAGCCCCGCTTGGACCCTTTAAGCGTGTGCCAAGGGGGCGGCTACCCTGCTCCAATACTCCGAACTCTCACTACTCAAGCAAGCTGATTACTGCACGGAAGCGACCCAGGTTGAATAGGCCGGCAGCATGACGCTGTGCAAGGACGTGTTCTGCTGCAAAGCTGCGTCAGATGCCGCCAGCGTATGCACCGTCGTACCCCGCACCCCTACCGCAGCGGCGTTCAAGGACACCGTCTTTGCCGTTCCACTCATGTTGATGGCCACGACCACAGGGACGCTGCCGTTGGGTGCTGTCCGGATGTATGCCAGCACATCAGCATCCTCGCGGTTCAGCATCGCAATGCCTCCGTTGTGCAGCGCCGGAGTGGACCGCCTCAGTTGGATGAGCTGCTTGTACCAGTTCAGTAAAGAATCCGGCTCGCCGGCTTCCGTCTGTACGTTAATTATTTTGTAGCTCGGCGGAATGGGCAGCCACGTATGCGGATCGGTCGAAAAACCTGCCTGTGGTCCGGGCGTCCACTGCATCGGGGTACGCTCGCCATCGCGACCCTTTTCCTTGGGCCAGCCCGTGATGCCGATTGGATCCTTCACGTCTTGCTGGCGCGTGGGCGGCGTTGTCGGCATCCCAATCTCCGCACCATAGTAGGTCAGGGCCGTTGCGCGCGTGGTCAGCAAGATCGCCGCAATCATCTTTGCAATTTCGCGATCATGGACGCGGTCCCCGAAGCGGTCGATGGAACGTGCATTGTCATGGTTGTCGAAGACCAGCAGCGGCTGCGACCCGTGTACCTGCGTTTCCACCTCGGTGAGGTACTGCCGGAAATAGGGTGCGCTCAGCTTGGCGCCGCCGCCGAAGCCGACCAGCATGTCCATGGGCAATTGCAATTCGTTCTTTGCTGTGCCTCCGTACCATTTGTCGAGCTCGACGGTATTGGGCAGATAGGTTTCGCCAATCAGCACACGGTTGTCGGGATACTTCGCTACCATGGCACGCATGCGACGAATCACATCATGCACTTCGGGCAGATTGTTCGTGTAGATATCGCCAACATTGGGATCGCCCTGCGCGTTGATCCCGCCTGTTTCGGGATTATTCCGTAACTGCGGATCCTCAAACAGCGCTGGAATCGCGTCCAGCCGAAAGCCGGCCACCCCGCGATCCAGCCAGAACTGCATTACGCCAAACATCGCTTTTTCGACCGCCGGATTGCGCCAGTTCAGGTCGGGCTGCTGCTTGTAAAACTCGTGGTAATAAAACTGTTGCCGCGCCGGCACCCACTCCCAGGCTGAACGGCCAAAACCTGACACCCAGTTATTCGGCGGCACCACTTTGCCGTTCGGCCCTTCGTGAACATATTTGCGCTGATACGCCGTCACCCCGGGTGTATCGGCAGAAACACCCGAGTTCCAGACATACCAATCCGCTTTGGGGTTGTTGCGCGAGCTCGCGGATTCGATGAACCACTTATCTTTATCAGAGGTATGGTTCAGCACCATGTCCAGGCAGATGCGGATGTTGCGTCGCTTCGCCTCTGCCTGTAGATGGTCGAAGTCGGCCAGGGTTCCATATTGCGGGTCGACGTTCTCGTAATCGGAGATGTCATAGCCGAAATCCACCTGGGGCGACGGATACATAGGAGCAATCCAGATTGCATCCACCCCGAGGTTCTGCAGGTGATCAAGCCGCTGCGTAATGCCGTTCAGATCGCCGACGCCATCCCCGTTTGAATCCTGAAAGCTGCGCGGATAGATCTCATAAATCACCGCATGCTTCCACCAGGTCTCATCCATGCCCGGTTTGGCGGCGGCCGCGAGAGCCGTGGCGGCATCGTCCGTTTGGGTGCTTGCCGGAAGAGGCAATGCAAGGCCGGCTAGACAAAACAGCAAAGCGCAAACGCTGAAACAGGCGCGGCGCAGTCGATCCAGCACACCACCTTTTGCTACACCCCTCAGCGCTCGCCACGACACAACAACACCCCCGATTCGAAGATAGATCAAGATCAAAGACCGGGGCAGCAGTATCTACGCTTTTTTTTCGCGTTCTCTCCCATTTTGGGAAAGCTGACGCGCTCGGCCCAAATTGGAAATCCTCCGTTGGACCAAGCGCGCCTGTGCCTGTTGTAGCCCCATCAAGCCAACCCTCCAATAACCATGGTAAAAAGCGGAAAGATGTTCGGGTCCCGTTCTTCCCATTTTCTCGCCCCTCGCCTCGGAGCCTGCGCCCTTACTCTCTGTTTGGGCGCTCTTGGAACTTACGAGCTCCGGACCTTCCATGCACCACCCGCAGCGGCTGCGGCAACGGACAAACACCTCGAAGGTGCCGAGCTCTTTGCCACCCGCGGCTGCACGCACTGCCACGGCCCCAATGGCGAAGGCACCGAGGGGGGCCCGGCGCTTCGCGAATTGCGGAAACACCTTTCCGCGGAACGCATTACCGACCAGATCGCCCACGGCGGCGGCGCCATGCCCGCCTTTGGCGACGTGCTGCAGCCCGCAGAGATCGAAAGCCTGGTCGCCTTTTTGCGCGCCAAAAAGTGGGTCACCGCACCCACACCGCCCGCTGCCGCAAAGCCGGCCGCCAACCCTACCGCGCCGGTCGCCCCCTCGCCGTAAAGCGGGCAACGACCGGCAGTTCACCTCCAAAGCGGCCCTAGCGCCCTCCCGCCGGCGCCGCTGCGGAGACCACATTTCCATTGATGTCGCGCACCTCCACCGGCCCTAACCCTGCCGCCTTCAGCGCCGGCTCGATCTTGGCACGGTCGCCTGCGGCCACAATCACCAGCTGGTCGGGATGGATGTCCTCCGTGGCAATCTTCGCCACGTCCGCCGACGTGACCGCGCGGAACCGGTTCGGAAGTGCCGCGTAGTAATCCAGCGGGCGGTCATACAGGAACAACGATTCCAGTGCCCCCGTCGTCGCTCCCACCGTCTCAAACTCACCCGGCAACGATTGTACTGAGTAGTTCTTCGCCGCTTTCAGCTCCTCTTCTGTTGGCGGATGCGACGGAAAGTTCCGCACCTCCGTCATCAACTCCTTTGCCGCCGGCGCGGTCACATCCGTGCGCACCAAAGCGCCTGTGATGAAGTCGCCGCCCGCCCGGTATTGCCGGTAAAACGAAAACGCCCCATAGGTATAGCCATGCTGCTCGCGCAAATTCATGTTGATGCGGCTGGCAAAGGCCCCGCCCAGGGTGTAATTCATGATCTCCAGCGTGGGCACCTCGGGCGAGTTCGCCGGCACACCCGTCCCGAACGCATACAGCGCCGTCTGCGGGGCTCCCGGCTTGTCCACGATCACCACGTGTGTCGTTTGCGGCGTGGGCGCGGGCGGCAGCGTCACCGCCGCGCTCGCGGTGCCGCTCCACTTGCCGAAATACCGCTCGGCCAGCTTGCGCGCATCAGCTGCCGTCACATCGCCCACCAGAATCAGCGCAGAATCCGCCGGCCCGTAATGGGCTGCATAAAATCCCTGCACATCGTTCCGTGTCAGCCCGTTCACACTTTCCGTCGATCCCGTCGGCGCCGCCCCATAGGGCGCGTCGCCAAACACCAGCTTCGGCCCGACCCGGAACGCCATCTGCGACACGCTATCAGTCTCCTGCTGAATGCGCACGAGCCGTTGCTTGCGTCGCCGGTCCAGATCCTCCGGCTTGAACGCCGGGTGTTCGACCACATCGCTCAGCAGCTCCATACCCTTGTCCGTATAGCTGGTCAGCACGGTCATGTTGGCATTGCTGCCGTCCATGGTGGCGTTCGGCGTAATGCGCGTCCCGATCGCCTCCTGGTCCTCAGCGAGCCTCACCAGATCGCGTGTCGCCGTCCCATCACTCATCAGCTCGGCGGTCAGGGTCGCCAGCCCGCCTTTGCTCTCCGGATTGGCCTCACTACCCGCCCGCGCCACCACCCCGGCCGCGACCACCGGCAACGCGTGGTCCTCCACCACATACACCTTCAGCCCATTCGCCAACGCGAAGGTCTGCGGCACCGGCAAATGCACCTGCGGTGCCGGTCCCGGCGGGGGCGGCGTTTTGCGCCACTCCTGCGACGCCTCAAACTGTGGCGTATATGGATTCGTGATCTTCACATTCGCATCGGTGTCTGCCGGCGAGCGCGGCACGTCGTCAACCACCTTCTTGCCGGGCACGGTGTACACCACCACCGCCGCATTCTTGCTCAGGTATTGGTTCGCAAAAGCCTTCGTGCTCGCGACCGATACCGCTTCGGTCATCGCGATATCCTTGGGCAAAAATCCCGGATCACCCGTGTACTGGTTGTATTGGTCGAGCGTGTCCGCCACGCCGCCAAAGCCACCCAACCGCTGCAACCCGCTCACCTTGCCTGTAAGCGAGCCGGCCTTGGCAGCCTCGACCTCGGCGGCCGTGGGCCCATCCGTCTGCAGCCGCGCAATCTCCGTCCACACCGTCGCTTCCACGTCCTCGAGCTTGATCCCAGGCTTCGCCGTCACCACGCATTCGGCAACGCCCGTCAGCTTGAGCGAGTTCTGCTCGCAGTTCACGCTCTGCGCCACCTGCGTTTTGTACACCAGCAGCTGGTTCAACCGTCCCGCCTTGCCCCCACCCAGCGCGCGCATCGCCGCCGTGGCGCTGTACGACTCCGGCGAGTACGAAACCGGCGTTAGCCACGCCACCCGCAACTGCGGCAGCTGCACGGTATCGGTCACAATCGCCCGGCGCTGCGTCGTGATCGCCGGCGTTGTGACGTTCACGGGCGGCACCGCGGGCCCCTGCGGAATCGGCCCAAAATACTTGGTCAGCATCGCCTTCAACGACTTCGGATCGAAGTCCCCTGCCACCGCAATCGATGCGTTGTTCGGCGTATAAAACTGCTGGTGGAAGTCGCGCACATCCGCCACACGCGCCGCCTCCACATCCGCATGGCTGCCGATCACATTGCCGTAGTACGGATGATCCTTGGGAAACAGCAGATGCTGCTGCGCCTCATCTGCGAGGTCATAGGGCTGCCCCTCGCCCTGCCGACGCTCATTGCGCACCACATCGCGCTGGTTGGCGAGCAGATCGCGATTCAAGCCCTCCATCAAAAAGCCCATGCGGTCGCTTTCGAGCCACAACGCCAACTCCAGCTGATTCGACGGCATTGTCTCGAAGTAGTTCGTCCGGTCGAAGTCCGTCGTGCCGTTCACATCCGTCGCACCCGCCGCTTCCACGATCTTGATGTGCGCCTTTTCACCCACATGCTCCGATCCCTCGAACATCATGTGCTCAAACAGGTGCGCGAACCCCGTCCGCCCCGGCCGCTCATTCAAAGGCCCCACGTGATACCAAAGGTCCACCGCCACCAGCGGCAGCCGATGATCCTCATGCGTGATCACCTTCAGCCCATTGGGCAGCATATAGGTTTCATACTTCAGCTCAGGCACCTTCGGCTTGCTCTGCGCACCGGCAGTACGTACCCCGGCGAACGAACCAGCAAAAAGTACCGCACCCAGGGCATACACAAGACGGCTTTGCGGGAAGGACATGGAGCTTCTCCTCAAACGATTGAAAGCGGTGACACCGCACCATCGAATAGCTGATAGCTGAAGCGAACGAGTGCTTCCTAGCATAGCTCCAAGCTGCCTACTCTTGCATAGACGTTTCAAGAGAAACCAGACGGGTGAGGCAGGAGCAAAAGTATGCAGGTATGTCCCTGGCGAGGAGAGATGACGACAACGGCGATTGT
>CAXTNA010000093.1:7690-10988 GCA_964245535.1 uncultured Acidobacteriaceae bacterium
ATCTGTAATAGTGTCAAAAATCTACCTCAGCCCTTCAGGCTCCGCGTTGCTGGGCATGGCAGCCTGATAGGGGAGAAAAAGCGTGAACACCGTTCCTGAGCGGCCTGGCGCCTGCCGACTACGAAGATGCAACGCACCGTGGTGCCTGCCAACGATCTCTTGACTCACCCACAGACCGAGTCCTGTGCCGGAAAGACCCTTCGTTGTATAGAACGCTTCGAAGAGCTTCTTCCGCGTTTCGGCGGACATTCCGTGACCCGTGTCTGCGACGGTAATGGATACCCCTCTTACTTCTGTTTTCCAGTTCTGAGCTTCCCGCACGCGAATCAGCAGCCGTCCCCCTGGACCGTGCATAGCATCCATGGCGTTGCGCACAAGATTACTCAGAACCTGCCGAATCTCACTTTCCAGACATACGATGGAGTCACACGAACGGTCCCGGCGTTCTACGCTGATCGCCCAGTTTGTAATCTTGACCGAGTACACATCCAGGACGGAGGAAACCAGATCGACTGGCCGGATTGCCTGGGCCCGGCTGGATTGCTTATAGAACCTCAAGGATTGCGTGGTGAGCAGGGCGACCCGCTTCAATTCCTCCTCAGCCTGGGCCAGATAGGATCGAACCGCATTAGTGCTTTCCTCTGTCTTGGCAAGAAAAACGAGATTCGTCATCGCTTCAAGGGGATTGTTGATCTCGTGAGCGATAGTGGCGGCAAGTCGGCCAGCTGTGGCAAGCTTTTCACTTTCCCGCAGAGCCTCTTCGAAGGCTACGCGTGCCGAAACGTCATTCTGAATTCCGACAAAGTGAGTGAGATCTCCAGATTTATTGAAAATTGGGGATAACGCGAGCTCGTTCCAGAATGGCGATCCATCCTTCTTGTAATTTCGAAGTATGGCCGTGGTTTCTCGCTTTTCCTTCAGTGCCTCCCGCACTAGCACGAGACCAGGCTGATCGCGCTCCTCGCCTTGAAGAAAACGGCAGTTCTTGCCTTGAATCTCTTCGAGGCTGTACCCGCTGATGACTTCGAATGCTGGATTCACGTAGACCAAAGGGAAATCCGGTTTCGTTGCACTCGCCACACTGATGCCGCTGGTTACGGATCGAAAGATGCTCCGGTTTAACACCAGCTCGTCAAGGGCGGACTCGTAGCGGCGTACGTTTGCACGATGGGCATACAGGATGACGCTGAGTTGCGCTAAAACGACGGAGGGAAGCTGGGGCAGCACCAGCAGGCCGTCATAGGTCTGCTGATCGTCTTTACGGGGCAGAAGCGTCTGCACTGAGGTTGCTTCAGGTAAAACAGCAACAAGAGCAGGTTGTACGGCAACTCCGGAGTATTCCTCCTGAGTTTCCAGTTCGCGAAATCGGCGTGCCACGGGCTCATCGGCAACAAGCAGAGCGATGGAGGCCAGCAGACCCGCATCTTCCAGGTGTTGTGCATCGACGACAACCGGTTCCAGGGAAAGCTGCACCCCAACCCCTTCAACCAAGCGGCGGTTGGTCGGATCGGCGATGCAGATAGCAAGCTTGTTTCTCTCCGTAAACTCGGAACTTGCAGCGGAGGTCAGCGAATCCACTTCAGTTTTCCCTCATGTTCCTACATGGAACGGTGGACTAAACCTCCGGACCCTTGCCAGTGTAGTCGCTGATCATGGCAAGCCGTTGAGCTCGGTAGCTAGGTGAGCACCTTCGACTCGACAGCGCAGGCGAGAACCCGCGCTACGCTCACCAATCCCGCGAAGCCGCATCAGCGGAAGTAACCCGAAATGACGCTTTCCGCGAGCAACGGACCGCTACGAAACTTCATGTCCCGTCCCCAGCCGCTCCTCTAACACGCGCACCCGCTCTTCCAACGCCAACACCCGCTACTCTAACCCGTCAACCGGCGGACCGGACACGCGGCTTTCCGGTGCAGCCGCTATCTCCACGTCGCCCGTCAGCAGCTGCCGCCAACGCACCTCGCGTGCCCCCGGCTGGCGAGCCATGGCGCGCACCAGCGGCTCCGCCCGCCCGCCGAGCCGCTCTAGCGTCGCCAGCACTGCCGCCTGGTCGTCAAAAGCGTACAGCCGATCGGCCCGCGACCGCAGCTCCGCTGCTGTTTGCGGCCCGCGCAGCAGCAGCAGGCATAGCACCGCTACCTCGTCGCGCCGCAAATTCGGCTCGCCCAGCCCATCGCGCACCCGGTGCTCAAACTTCGGCACCCGCGCGTCGGCGAGCACCCGCACGAGCTGCCTTTCTTCGAGCGCAAACAACGCCCCACGCACCTCGGCCTCACTCAAGGCCAGCACCGGCTCGCGGCTGCTCTTCTGATTGCAGGCATTCACCAGCGCATTCAGCGACAGCGGGTAATACTCCGGCGTCGTCCCTTCCTTCTCCATCAGCGAGCCCAATACCCGCGCTTCGGCAGCATCCAGCACAACCATAGCCTCATGCTAACGCCACGCCGGGGAGCCAAAGAAGTAGAACGCTTGTGCCCAGCACTGGTATGCCACAACACATTTGAACTTGTCATCCGCCCACTGCGCTGCGGGATGACAACAGGAAGTGCACGATTCGAAAAGAATGAAGCTACCGAGCAGCCACTGAACTCCCCTGCTCTTCGCGCGCCAACGCTTCCTCGTGCTCCCGCAGCTGCGTTGATTGCGGCGTGAGGCGCGTTAGCAAGGCCAGCAACCTGGCCGGGTCGAATGATTCCAGCACATGATCGGCGCCCTCGCAAAAAGACAGCAGCGGTGTAGCGATCAGCACCACCGGCGTCGCTGGCTGCATCTGCTTCAGCGAACGGATCAGGTCCGCGCAGCGCATATCCGGCATGCCGGCATCGAGCACAACGCCGTCCACGGCAGGAAACCTCCCCAGCGTTTCCAAAGCCTCCGCGCCGCTGTATGCCGTAATGACATTCAGTTTGGCCGTTTCGATCACCAGCTTGCGGGTGGAGATGCTGCCCGCATGTTCGCGGTCGATGACAAGAAAACAGGGTCGTAGCATGACCCGATTATCTCGTGCGCCGTTTGCGGAAGCTTCGAAAAAATGCAGCAAAGGCTCTATCTAGATTCATAGAATTCCGTTGCTTGCGTGGGTTCAACCGCTCCAACAAAACAGCATGCCCAACAGCCTCGTAGAATAGAAACGATGACGTTTTCCGAACAGTTCGATGTGCTGGTCGTTGGTGCAGGCCACGCCGGTTGTGAAGCCGCTGCCGCTGCCGCGCGCATGGGCCTGCGCACGGCCCTGTTCACCCTTAATCTCGACCTCATCGCCCAGATGAGCTGCAACCCCGCCATCGGCGGCGTCGCC
>CAXTNA010000094.1:0-10334 GCA_964245535.1 uncultured Acidobacteriaceae bacterium
GTCCTGGTTTTTGTGGGGCTGGCGTCTTTGACTTATGCGGTGATCGAAGGGCCGCATGTTGGCCGGACATCCTGGCCGATCCTCAGCCTTTTTGCCGTGTCGGCTGTCGCCTGGGGAGTTTTCCTGCTTTATGAACCGCGCCGGAACGAACCGTTGGTGGATTTGCGGTTCTTTCGTAGCGTGCCGTTTGCCATTGCTACGCTGTTAGCATTTTTCGCGTTCGCCTGTTTTGCGGGGTTTCTCTTTCTGAATGTGCTGTATCTGCAACAGGCACGAGGTTTTTCTGCATTTACCACCGGAATGTGTACGCTGCCGCTGGCTATTTTCATGATGGTCTGTGCGCCCTGGTCAGGACGGCTCATCGGCAGCCGCGGCACCCGGCCCTCACTGCTGGTAGCAGGCACGGGCTTGTTGCTGAGCACCCTGATGCTCACGCATTTGCGTGTCGAGACCCCCCTTACGGTGCTGCTGGGAGCGTACGCACTTTTCGGTGCCGGCCTGGGCATGATCAATCCGGCGATCACCAACAGTGCCGTTGCCGGCATGCCCCTGTCGCAAGCCGGCGTTGCGGCTGCGATCGCGTCCACCGGCCGGCAGGTCGGCGCCGCATTTGGCGTGGCGATCGCCGGCACCGTAGTCGGCGCAACGCATGCCAAAGGCGCGGCGTTCGCGCAAGCCACGCATCCGATCTGGTGGCTGATGGCGGGGTGCGGCTTTGCCGTGTTGATGCTCGGCTGGCTTTCCAATACAGCTTGGGCGCAAGCGAGTACGGAACGGGTGAGTGCTCTTCTGTCAGGCAGCGAAACGAGCTAGTTGCCATGCTGCATGGCGACGATCAGGTCGAGTAGTCCGCATTGATGGTGACGTATTCGTGCGTGAGGTCACACGTAAGGAAGCGGCAACGGCCGGCCCCCTGGCTGAGATCGAGGGCGATGGTGTACTCGCGGGCACGCATGGCGGCGTGCGTCGCCGCTTCGTCAAAGTGTGGGGAACGTGTGCCGTGTGCGAAGACCGGCAGGCCGGCAATGGAGATGGACACATCTGCCGGGGCGAAAGGAACGCCCGCGTAGCCGGCCGCGCAGAGCACCCGTCCCCAATTGGGATCGGCAGAGGACCAAGCCGTCTTGCACAAGGGTGAACGCGCGATGTTGCGTGCAATTTCCCGGGCTTCGGCATCTGTTCGAGCGCCTGTCACCTCAAGCGTAACCACGTGCCCGACCCCTTCGCCGTCATCGATGATCTGATGTGCGAGCGAGTCGCAGACAAGCCGCAACGCCTCTGCAAAGGCAGTCAGGATCTTGTCGTTCGCCTGCACGGCGCTTTTACCGCTGGCGAGTAGCAGCACGGTGTCATTGGTGGAGGTGTCGCCATCGATGGACATGGAGTTAAAGCTGCTTTCAACTGCCGGGACCAGCACAGATCGAAGCTGCGCTGGTGAGGCGTCAAGGTCGGTGAAAAGATACACCAGCATAGTGGCGTGGGGAATCAGTTGCGGGCCGATCATGCCGGCACCCTTGGCGCAACCGAACAGCCGGATGGGGCGGCCGTGTTCGTCTTCGAGGGTGGCGCGCGCGACCTTGCGTTTGGTATCGGTGGTGAGAATGGCGTTGGCGAAGGCGAGCATGTTCTCGGCGGCATCGCCCAAGGCAGCTTTGGCTTTCGGCATTGCCGCAGTAATTTTTTGCGCGGGAAACGGCACACCGATGATGCCCGTGGAGGACGGAATAATTTCGTCGAACACACAGCCGAACTGTTCCGCGACGGCGACACAGGTGTCGCGGCACGCAGCGATGCCTGCCTCGCCTGTGGCGCAGTTGGCATTGCCGGAGTTGACCAGAACGGCCATCACGCGGCCCCCGGTGGCAGCTAAGTGCCGACGGCCGACGAGGATCGGAGCGGCAACTACCTGGTTGCCCGTAAACATGGCTGCCGCATTGGCGCCTTCGCGGCAATAGGCCAGTGCCACGTCCGGTTTGCCGCTCACCTTGATTCCGGCGGTGGCCGAACCCCATTGAAAGCCGAGCGGAAGTTGCAGAAGACCTGGTCGGGAAGAAGTGCTGCCCACAGCAACACTGTAGCAAGAGAAAGCACCCTCTGTTTTCGTCAGCTGCAACTCGGCTTCGGATCCGCAACGCGGGTCCAGTCCTCAGTCCTGCCGAAGGCCTTGATACCGACATAGCCGCGCAGATGAAGTGTGTCGCCTTCGACCTTCATCGCGCCATGGTAGGTTTTGCCGTTTTTGGGGTCGTACAGGAGACCGTCTTCGGCCTTGTCCGAACCGGAGGGATGAAAGCCGTAGCCGATTTGCAGGCCGCACAGGTGCGTCGCACGTTTCGAGGCATCTGGATTGTGGTCGTCGAGGAGCGATGGAGCCGTTGGGCGAATCTGCACCAAACGGGCGCAAAGATCGGGACCGCACATGGCGATGCGAATGACCGAACCTCCCGGTTCGCGCCAGTCGCCAGGGATGCTTGTTGTTTGCGCTTGGAGAGAAGGAGCTTGGAGGAAAGGAGAAAGAGCAAGAAAACCGACGGTCACACGAGCTAGCCGTAACATGGGTTTTAGGATACATGCCGATGCTGAGGGGTATACTTTGGCGAGTGGCCGGGCGGTCCCTTCGGCGGCGGCTGAAGCAGCCAACCAAGCAGAAGCCAAGCAGAAGATTTGAGGAGATCGAATCAGATGAGCACAGTCGAGAATGGTATCGCGATCGCAAACGGCAGCAGCTTGGGTCAGTCTTCTGCAGATGCCGAGACACGCTACGGCGTGCCGCAGCCGCGGAAAGATTGGATTGTGAAACGTCGGAAAGAATCTGCGCGGACCGGCGACACCAATATGAGCCAGATGCATTTTGCGCGCCTCGGCTTGATCACCGAAGAGATGGCGTTTGTTGCGCACAAGGAGAAGTTGGCACCGGAGCTGATCCGCTCGGAGATTGCGAAGGGAACGATGATCATTCCCGCAAACATCAATCATCCTGAGTTGGAGCCGATGTGCATCGGCGTTGAGAGTTTGTGCAAAATCAATGCGAATATCGGCAATTCGGCGATCGTGTCGAATGTAGATGAGGAGTTGCGGAAACTGCACACGGCTGTGCACTACGGCGCCGATACGGTGATGGATCTTTCGACCGGCGGCGATATTCCGATGATTCGCGAGGCGATTCTGCGGCACTCGCCAGTGCCGATCGGGACGGTGCCTTTGTATGAGGCGCTTGGCCGAGTGAAACGTGTCGAGGACCTGAACATTGATCTGTATCTCGAGGTCATCGAAGAGCAGGCCCAGCAGGGGGTAGATTATTTCACCATCCATGCCGGGGTACTGGTGCAGTACATTCCGATGGTCTCGAAGCGGATCACCGGTATTGTGAGCCGCGGCGGGGCCATTATGGCGCAGTGGATGACGGCGCATCACAAACAGAACTTCCTTTATGAGAACTTTGATCGGATCACGAAGATCATGGCCAAGTACGACGTCAGCTATTCGCTTGGCGATGGGCTGCGGCCGGGATCGGTAGCGGATGCGAGTGACGAAGCACAGTTTGCCGAGCTGAAGACTTTGGGGGAACTGACACGGCAGGCCTGGAAGGACGACGTGCAGGTGATGATCGAGGGCCCGGGTCACGTCCCGATGGACAAAATCAAAGAGCAGGTAGAGAAAGAAGTCGAGCTTTGCGACGGGGCGCCGTTTTACGTGCTCGGGCCGCTGGTGACCGATATCGCTCCGGGTTACGATCACATTACCTCCGCCATCGGCGCGGCCATGATCGGCTGGCACGGCGCGGCGATGCTCTGCTATGTAACGCCCAAGGAGCATCTCGGGCTTCCGAACGAGAAGGACGTTAAGGACGGCATCATCGCATACAAGATCTCTGCACATGCGGCCGATATTGCACGGCACCGGCCGGGGGCAAGGGATCGAGATGATGCGATTTCTCACGCGCGGTATACCTTCGATTGGGACAAACAGTTTGCGCTTTCGCTAGACCCCGAAACGGCACGCGGCATGCACGACGAAACGCTGCCGGACGACTATTACAAGGAAGCGGCGTTCTGCTCTATGTGTGGACCGAAGTTCTGTTCCATGAACTGGTCGAGCAAAGTCGATAAGTTCAACGAAGAGTTCCACGGCTTGAAGAAGCCGGACCTGACGCAGATTGTCACAGAGCAGATGGCATTGCGGGGCTAGTTCCCTAGACCCTACTGAAGACGCGGCGAGGCCTACACCAGATGTGGGCCTTTCTTCTGCGTGATCCCGAAGGGGCGGCGAACCCGGCGTTCCTCTCGTGCTTCCCGGGCGTTGAGGAACATGTCGATGAAGACGGGCGAAAGCACGACGGCGAGGATGCAGAGAAGAAGAATGAGTGTGTACATGATGACCTCCGCGGGGTGTCAGCAGTTCGCCCGCACAGTCATCATCGGCAGAACACGATTTTTCTTCACTGCCTCTGCCTGGGGATACACGAAGGTAACTACATCGAAGCGGTCTCGAGAACGGTGGCGGAGCGCGTCAGCGCCGCGGCGAGTGCGTCCAGCTGCGTTTGCGTTCGTGCGGAATCTTCAGTGTCTATGCCCTCATTCACACCGGGGATGACCACAGCCGCATAGCCGGTGTACTCGCCCGGAGCATAGATTAAGTGTTTGAACCAGGGACGCTTGGGAAGGCCCGCGTCACTGAGCAGTGCTGTTTCAGCGTCCCGTAACGCGACATTCAGGGCCTCGGTGGCCTGTGGATTTCCGCTCGAGGTGGCGGTGGTAAGGGCTGACTGTCTCAAAAAGATACGGTCGCCGGCGGTGGCGAAGCGTGCAGCGGCTCCGTTTGCTGCCTCGAAGCTGACTTTGAGCCCTGCGGCGGCTGCATGTTTTTGCGCGGCAGCCAGGTAGCTCACCACCTCGCGACCGTACAGACGGTAATCGTAGGGCAACACATCGGCATCGGCCATGTGCAGCACTTCGAGACCGAAGACACGTGCCTGCTGCTGTTCATAGATGAAGGTTGGGTCGGCGTTGCGGATGAACCAGTTGTAGTTATCAAAAACCGAGTGATATACGCCGTACGGCCCATCGGAGCCCATATCGGTGGATGGAACGCCGAGGTGCTGGATAAAGGGCGTGTAGTCGGATCCGGAGCCGAGATCGCCCACGCGCACATCGTCTGTGCTCGCGGTCGAGTTGGAAGGCGCACTGAAGGGATTGGCGGCAGTGCCCCGGCGACGCGGATTTTCGGTCTGATCCTTGCGCCACTGCTCATACACGGTGCCGCCCTTGGGGCTGGGAACCTCGCGGGTCACGTCGCGCAGAAAGGCCTTCAGTGAGGGCACGGCGGAGGCGTTGAAGTTCGGACCGGAAACACCCACGTCCATATTGAAGTAAGCCACGGCGTGGGCGAGATGATCGGCATGCGCCTCCGCCCATTCGGTCGAGCCCATGAGCCCTTCTTCTTCGGCGTCCCAGCTGCCAATCACGATGCGGCGTTTGGGTTTCCAGCCGGTCTTCAGCAGCTCGCCCAAGCCATGTACGGTTTCGAGCATGGCGGCTGTGCCGCTGTTTGGGTCGACGGCACCATACACCCAAGCATCCCGATGGTTCCCGGCGACTACCCAGGCATCTTTATTCGTTGTGTCCGTACCGTCAATGGTGCCGATCACATCCCAGATCGTGCGGAGCTTGTAGTCCTGCTCGAGATGCATGTGGACCTTCACCGCATCGGTGCCACCGAGGTGATAGGTGAACGGGAGACCGCCTTGCCACTCGTGCGGAACGGCCGCACCGGCGAGCGCTTGAAGAATGGGAGCGGCGTCTTTGTAGCTGAGGGGGTTTACCGGGATCGACGGCTGGTTCATCTTGGCCGGATCGGTGATGCGCTGGCTGTCGGGCAGGTCGGGCGTAGAAGCCACGCCGGGCGTTTCAGGATCGCCAGGATAGAGCGGAAGGAACTGGACGGAACCGCGCTGTACGGCAGAGTCGGGCCGCATGGGACCGCGCGGATACTTGTCACCTCGGTCATAGCCGTCGTCCTGCGGGTCGGAAAAGATGATGACACCCGCAGCGCCGTATTGTTGGGCGATATAGGCCTTCACGCCGCGGAAGTTTTGCCCATAGCGAACCAGAACGATTTTGCCTTTCACATCGACGCCGAGTTTGGCGAGCTGCTTGAAGTCGTCCAGGGTGCCGTAGTTTGCATACACAGCCGCTGCAGTCACATCGCCTGAAGCCGAGGAACCGTTGAAGGCCGGCAGGATGCGCGGATCGTTTTGGAAGGGATCCCCGCCGTACTCCTGGGGATCGACATGCTCGGGCGTGGGACCGGCCATGAGCTGCTTGCCGTGCGCCTCAGTTGCCGTAATCTCGATCTTGACCGGTTTATTGAGCAACACCTTGTAAGGAACGATCTCGGTCTGGAGCCCGGCGGCTTTGAACTTGCTCGCAACATACTCAGCGGTGGCGTAATCTTCTGGCGAACTGGCCCAGTGCGGCGCCTTGGTGAGCTCTTTCAAGTGTTGACCGGCGAGCTTGGCATCCGGCACCGCCAGAAAGGTTTGATCCCACTTTGCTTGCGGGCTGAAGTCACGAAAACCGAAGACGGTTTGCGGTGACGCCGGATTTTGCGTTGAAGTCTGGGCCGAAACACTTCCACCCATGCCGTGTGCTGCAGCGGCAAGCAAAGCGACAGCCGAAGCCGTCCGAAGACGCATCATGAAACCTCCCAAGACGGGCTGCATGGTTTAGAGAACGGCAGTGCCGGTGACCGGCTGAGCGCAGTACTTGCAGCGGCTTGCTGCCAGGGGAATCTCGCCGAGGCACTGTGGACAGGCGCGCGTGGAGGGTGGTTCCGCCTTGGGCGGGTTGAACCGTTTTAGCAGATACTGTGTGGGCGCGACGAGGAAGAAGTAAACGACGGCGGCAATCAGAAGAAAATTCACGATGGCGGTAAGAAATTTGCCGTACTCGATCACACCCCCGTGCACATGCGCGACGAGGTAATCGAAGTTCGGCTTTCCGACGATGGCGCCCAACAAGGGGTTGATGATGTCGGTTGTAAGCGCGGTGACGATCGCGGTAAAGGCAGCGCCGATGATAACGGCAACCGCTAGGTCCATTACATTGCCGCGCAGTATGAAATCACGGAAGCCTTTGAGCATGGCGATCCTTATCGAAGCGAAATTACTCGTGAAGAAACTGCGGCGAGTATACCGCAGGGCAAAAAGCGGTATCGGACACACAACTTTCCACGCTGCGCGGTTACTTTCTTCCGATATGCTCTGCTGCAGGCAACAGCCTGTCCTTACTCTGCTTCAACATACACAAAGGTGATCCGGCGTATGGCGACGAAGAAAGCTCAGGTAACGAAGACAGCGAAAAGTGCGGCGAAAAAGAGCGCAAAAGGGACATCGGATGCGAGTAAGCCCTCCATGCCTAAAGGCGGAAAAGATCCCAAGGGAGGCCTCACGGCCGCGGGCCGCGCGTTTTTTGCAGAGAAGGAAGGGGCACATCTGCGGCCCGGAGTTCAGGGACCGGCCGATACACCGGAAAAGATGTTGCGAAAGGGTTCTTTCCTGCGGCGGCATTTCGCCAACCCACGTGGGCCGATGAAGGATGCGAAAGGTGAGCCTACCCGGCTGGCGCTGAGCGCGCACGCCTGGGGTGAACCCGTGCCCGAATCCATGGACGATGCCAAGAAGCTGGCGGACGAAGGTCATGAACTGCTTGAGGAATACCACGAGGCGAAAGAAGGCGTAGCCAAGGAGCCCAAAGCCAAAGCAGCGAAGAAAGCCGTGACAAAGAAAGCAGCGAAGAAAGCCGTGACAAAGAAAGCTGTAACGAAGAAAGCTGTAACAAAGAAAGCTGTAACAAAGAAAGCCGCTACAGAAAATCGGTAGCCTCCGGTGCGCTGAAGAAAGCATCCGAAGAAGCGGCTCTGAGAAGTTGAAGCGCCTCTTCTCACGGATCTTCCCTTCGGCGGCCCACCTCAAGCGGTAGGCGACGTAGACCATCCGAGGCAGCGACGCATATCACCATCGAGCTGAACAGGGAAGGGCGGTCCTGTAGCAAGGATCGTGGCGGTATCGCTTAGCCGGAGCACTGTCAGCCTCTGGCAGTGCATGGACCCCTGACGTATGCTTGCGGGATGCGTCCAACAAGTGTGCGGATTCGGCTATTGTCCTTTGGCCCATGGCGCTCACTGTTGCCGCCGGGCGGTGAATGGCGGGAGATCGCCGGGGGTGCTTCCGTCGCCGATCTGCTCGCAACATTGCGAGCGGAAGGACGGTTTCTGCCGGATGCGTTGCGGTCCGCGGCGGTGGCTGTCAATCAGGAGTACAGGTCTGTGACGCACGTGCTCGCTGAGGGGGACGAGGTGGCCATTCTGCCGCCGGTCAGTGGGGGTGCAGGCAGCGGCTTCGCGTCCATGGTGGAGATTACACGGGAGCCGATTGCCACCGACCAAATTCTGGCGGCGGTTAAGTCCGGCGGCGATGGAGCTGTTTGTCTTTTCGACGGCATCGTGCGGGATAACACCAAAGGCCGGAAGACGCTGCACCTCGAGTATGAGGCGTATGAGGAGATGGCGTTGCGTCAGATGCAGGGATTGCGGATGGAGGCGATTACGCGTTTCGGTGTGCGCGAAGTGGCCTTAGTGCATCGGCTTGGCAGACTCGTGGTAGGGGAAACAAGCGTGCTAATTGCCGTGGCTTCGGCGCATCGTGGCGCTGGTTTCGATGCCTGTCGATGGATCATCGATACGCTGAAGAAGACCGTACCGATTTGGAAGCATGAGCAGTTTGTCGACGGCGCGGTGTGGTCCGATGGCGAGCCCTTTCCGGAAGAGATCGCGGGGATCTTGCCGTGAGATGGCGCGCCAAGATCGGTGCCCGAATCGCTACCGGCATCTTTGGCATGCTGTGGGTCATGGTGCCCTTGCCGGCGAGGGCGCAGGACCAGGCACCTGTAGAGCGGCGTGCGCCGACGCAGGAGCCGATTACGACCATTCGCGTGGAAAGCCGTCTTGTGAATGTGGCATTGAATGTGTTGGATGAGCATGGCACGCCGGTGGGCGGGTTGACGAAAGAAGATTTCGAGGTAAGCGAAGACGGCAAAGCACAGCGTATCGCGATCTTTGAAAAGGAGTCCTCCACGCCGCTCAGCATCATTCTTGCGCTGGATGCGAGTGAAAGTGTGCTGAGCGATGCCAATCTGGAACGGCAGGCAGCCAAAGGTTTTTTGAAGGGCCTGGTGCGTTCGCAGGATCGTGTGGATTTAATGAGTTTTTCCGATAACGTCGATGAGGTGGTCTCGTTTACCAATGACATCCATGCGGTGGATAGTGGGATCGGGCACATCCAGCGTGGGGCGTCGACGGCGCTTTACGATGCGATCTTCCTTGCAAGCCAACGCTTGACGGAAGCGCCGCCGGTTGCCGGGGAGCGCCGGGTAGTGGTGTTGATTACCGATGGCGAAAATACGGCACGCCATGGCAGCTACGATGCGGCGCTTGAGCAGGCGGAGCGGGCCGGGGCGATGATTTATTCGTTGATCGTGGTGCCGGTGGCGGCCGATGCCGGACGCAATGAAGGCGGGGAGCACGCGCTGATTCAGATGGCGCATGATACCGGCGGCAAGTACTACTACGTTGAAGACAAGCACGATCTGGCGCCGGCCTTTGCGCATGTGTCGGAAGATCTACGGACGCAATACACGGTCGGCTATTATGCGCCGCAAACGGGCGGGAACGCGGCGGGGCTGCGGCAGATTGGCGTGCAGTTGAAGGACCCGGCGCTGCGGGCACGGTACACGCTGCGGTATCGTACGGCGTATTACACGAAGCGGTAAACGGGACAGTTCACGGGCGGTTGACGACCACCGCGGCGCGAGCCCTTACAATCGGGGCATGGTCAGCAGAAAGCGGCAAGGCAAGGGAGCTCCGTCGGGCGACACCGGGCAAGAGGCGCTTTATTTGAAGTCGCTCAGCGAGCGGCAGGTGCCGGTGACGATCAAGCTGCGCGACGGCGAGGTCGTGGGCGGCTGGATTGAGTACTTTGACGAGACCATGGTGCGGTTGACGCGCGAAGGCAAGCCGAATCTTTTCATCTATAAAGCGCAGATCCGCACCGTGACGGAAAGCACCGGGCCGGGTGTGCGGCGCGGGCTGGGCCGTGAAGAGGGCGCCGCTCGCTGAATGTTTGCTGCGCTCGCGATGTTGAATGGTCTTGTGTGTGTTCGGGGAGGATTGGTTTGCCGGAGCTGGTTGAGGTGGCTGGAGAGATTACCCGGGAAGCGGGATCGCTGTTGCGTGACCTCTATCGGCGTGGCGTGCGGGCGGAGTACAAGGGCGATGTG
>CAXTNA010000094.1:10344-10802 GCA_964245535.1 uncultured Acidobacteriaceae bacterium
TGGACATCGTGACCGAGGCGGACCGGGCGAGCGAGCAGCTCATCTCGGAGCGGCTGCGGTCGGCGTTTCCGGAGCATGGGATTTATGGGGAAGAGGGAACGCGGTCGGCACTCGAAAGCGAGTACCGGTGGTATGTCGATCCGCTTGACGGCACGACGAACTTTGCTCATGGGTTTCCGGCGTTTTGTGTGGTGCTGGGGTGTGAGCACCGGCCTGCCGGTCTGTCGGCCGAGCAGGATGGCACGATGGTTGCGGGTGTGATCTACGATCCGCTGCGGGATGAGTTGTTCTCGGCGGCACGCGGGCACGGGGCATGGCTGAATGGCGAGCCGATGCGGGTGTCGCGGACGAAGCTGCTACAGGAGTCGCTGATTGCGACCGGATTTCCGAGCCACAAGCGGCATAGCAGTCCGAATGTGCATTTTTACCAGGAGTTTACGCTGCGCTCGCATGGGGTG
>CAXTNA010000095.1:0-10787 GCA_964245535.1 uncultured Acidobacteriaceae bacterium
GGATGCCACCAGTGCCTTGAATGCGCCGCGGCGCACCGCCGAAGGTCGCGCCGATGCCGCGCTGGCGCTGCTGGTGAAGGCGGCGAACCCGAAAGAGGTGACCAGCGGCGTGCACCCTGAAACGGCGGAGCTGCAGCGAGCCAAAGACGAGGTCGCCGAGGCATTGGCTGTGGCGCGCAAGCAGCCGCCGCGCTTTTCCAAGGCCGTGCGTGAGGAGCTGGGGGCAGACCTGGTGGCGATTCGTATGCACACGGGTTGTCAGGTGCATCCACTCGTGGCACAACAGTGGCGTGGGCGCTTCGCGAAGAGTGTGGTCTTCGGCGTGAACACGGGCTACCGGCCGGGCTGGGTGAGTTTCTCCGGACGTGCCCCGGCGGGCGTCAATCTTATCGACTTTCTGGCGCGGCATCGGCCGCCGGAGGCCGACACAACCTATGGCCTCGGGCATAACCAGGCCTCGGGTGGGTCGTTGCCGGTGGCGGTATGGAATCGCTGGATCCAGGAGATCGGGTTCGGTAGGGAGATGGTGGTGGAAGAAGCGGTGTCTGCTGCGGCACCTCTTGTTGCAGGGGATAGCATGCCTGAACTGGCGGAGGTGGGCGAGTAATGGCTGACGTGGTGAACGCGAAACGTCCGGGACGGCCGAAAAAGACAGCAGATCCCTCCGCTGCGCTGCCGGAGGACAAATTGGGGAAGAAGATCAACAAAGCCGATAAAGAGGACAAGGGGGCTGTGAAATCCGCAGCGAAGAAAAAAGCCAGGAAGAAAGCCAAACCAAAGCCGCCTACAAAGAAAGAGCTTGCCGAAGCCGACCTCGAGCGCATGCTCACGCGGCCGACGGCACAGTGCGATGCCTTGGAGAGCCAGCCGCAGCTCATCTTTCCACCGGCAGCCATGCGTCTCGGATTTCCCGTAAAGATCATGGGCGGTGGCGGCATCAAGACCAGCGACACGCGGCGCTGGCAGGCCGATCCGCACCTGCGCGTTTCGCTTGGCTATCTATGCGAGGTCATCGGCTACCTGCGCAAGCACGGCATTCACATGTATCGCATGTCGTCCGATATTGCGCCTTACGCCACACATCCGGATATGCCGCAGTTTCACTCGATGGTGAAGGACTCGGCAAGCGATCTCGCCCGCTTTGGACGGCTCGCGCGGGAAGCCGATGTGCGGCTCAGCTTCCACCCGTCGCAGTTCATCGTGCTGAATAGCGAAAACGAAAAGCTGACCGTGAAGAGCATGTGGGATCTCGATTCACAAGCCGAGATGCTCGATCGGATGGAGTGCGGCCCCGAAGCCGTGATGGTCGTGCATGTCGGCGGAGCCTATGGCGATCGCGAATCCGGCTGGCGGCGCTGGGCGGAAACGTGGAAGCGGCTGGGCGAGCCCGTGCGGCGGCGGTTGGTGCTGGAAAATGACGATATCCGCTATTCGGCTGCGGATGTGTTGAAGGTGCATGAGGCCACGGGCGTCAAGTGCGTCTTCGACTATCAGCACCACTGGTGCTTCAACCCGGAAGGGCTGCCGATGGTCGAGACTTTGGACCGTTTCTGTAAGACCTGGCCCAGCGGCGTGCGGCCGAAAATGCACTTCAGCTGTGCGCGCACGGAAATGCGCGAGATCAGGCGGAAAAATCGCAAAACCGGCAAGCTCGAAATGGTGTTGCAGCCACCCATCTGGACCGGTCACGCAGACTATAACAATCCATTCGAAACGATCACGTTTTTGCGTGCGATCCAGCACATCGATACGGACGTCATGCTCGAGTCGAAGTCAAAGGACTTGTCGCTTATCCGGCTGCGCAACGATATGGCCCGCTACGCGCCGGATTTGGCGGTGCGGTACGGCGTCGATGCACAGCAGGCGAGCGAGGATGTAGGTGAGGTGGTGGAGGAGGTTGAAGAAACGGAGGAGGTCGCGGCAGATTGAGGGTTGCGCTTACTCCGCATGACCTAAGCTTGTCATCCTGACCCTGAGCTTGTCGAAGGGGAAGGACCTCGGTATTTTGCTCGGACTTCCTGTCGCACCGAAGGAATACCGAGGTCCTTCGCTGCGCTCAGGATGACGAGCGGGTGAAGGCGCGAAACGCGCGATTCTATGCCATTCCGGTAATCTCGCCCTCCGCATCCACATCAATATCGAGTGCCCGCGACAGCTTCGGTAGCCCCGGCATCAGCACCATATTGCCGCAGATCACCACGAGAAATCCTGCACCTGCGGAAAGTGAAACTTCCTTCACATGCATCGTCCAGCCCGTGGGTGCGCCCATGCGTTTGGGATCGTCGGAAAGCGAGTACTGCGTTTTTGCGATGCAAACAGGCAAGTGGCCGAAGCCCCAACGTTCGTAACGCGCCAGATCGGCTTCCGCGCGCTCGCTGAAGAAAACGCCTTCAGCACCGTATACCGAGCGCGCCACCTTGGTGATCTTCTCGAGAGCCGTGTCATTGCTTGCGTAGGTGGTCGTTGGCTGCACATCGGGATTCTTTTCAAGCACCGCGACCACTTTGCGCGCCAGCGGCACCGCACCTTCCCCGCCTTTGCTGAAGGCCTCCGAGAGCGCGAACTCCGCACCGCGCGCAAGGCAGAACGCTTCAAGCCGCGCCAGGTCGGTATCGATGTCTTTGGGAAAGCGATTGATGGCGACCACGGCCGGCAAACGGAAGCCACGCACAATGTCGATGTGTTTCGCGAGGTTCGCGAGCCCGCGTTCCAGATCGCCTTCGCCCTGCAGACGAACGCTCTGCACCGTGGTGACCAGCACCGCCATGGACGGCTTGATGCCGGACGAGGGTACGACGAGATCCATGTATTTTTCAAAGCCGAGATCGGAGGCAAAGCCGGTTTCGTTGACGACGTAATCGGCCAAACGCCGGCCGATCTGCTGCGAAACTACCGAACTGGTGCCGTGAGCGATATTGGCAAACGGGCCGCAGTGCACCATCGCCGGCGTGCCGTCGGTCGTTTGCACGAGATTGGGCAGCAGGGCTTCTGCGAGCAGCGCCATCATCGCGCCGACCGCTCCCAGATCCGTGGCGCGTACGGGCTCGCCGGCCCGGTTCGCGCCGATGACGATCGCGCTGAGCCTACGGCGCAGATCGTGGCGATCCTGCGCAAGCGCCAGGATCGCCATGATCTCGGAGGCAGCCGTGATGACGAAGCCGGAAGGACGTTTGCTCCCATCGCGTAGCGGCTTTGCGGGATCGGCGGACGGCGGCGTCACGCTGAGCGTGATGCGGCGCAGTGCGCGGTCGTTCATGTCCAGCGAACGCGGCCAGGTAATGCCGGCTGGGTCGAGGTCAAGCTCGTTGCCATGGAATAGATGCGCATCGATCAGGGCCGCGAGCAGGTTGTGCGCGGAGGTGATTGCATGGAGATCGCCATGAAAGTGCAGGTTGATTTTTTCGCTCGGCTCGATCTGCGACCGCCCCCCGCCGGCGGCTCCGCCCTTCATGCCGAAGACGGGGCCCAGCGAGGGCTCGCGGGAGGTGATGATGGCGCGCTTGCCGATAGCCTCGAGTCCCTGCACCAAGCCGATGGACGTAACAGTTTTGCCCTCGCCGGAGGCAGTCGGGGTGGTGGCCGTAACAAGAATCAGCTTGCCGAACTTGCCTTCAACCGGTTCGTGTGTGAGCAGATCAAGACTGAGCTTTGCGCTGACCGGACTGCGCTTTTCATAGGCCGATGCGGGCAGGTTGAGCTTGGCCGCGATGGTTTCGATGGGTTGCAAATTTTTCATAGGGTTCCCAGAGCAATCGTGCGTTCCGCGCGCAATCGCTTAGCGCGCCTGGCCATGCGTCATGGCTTTCGCGGCAGGTTTTGCGGGCGCTTTGGTGCCGGACCCCGTCGCGCCCCCGCCAAGCTTCCCGCGCAGGCATACCGTGTAGGCATTCAAAAATCCCTCACGGAGACCGTTGTATTCCATGATGTTGTTGAATTTCCTTTGGCCTTCAGGTGCATTCAAAAAGTAGGCGGTAGTCGCAACGTGGCGTGGATTATCGAAAAAAAGATAGATTCCCAACACCTTGCCATCGAGCGCCGTGCGATCGAAGCCGTAGATCTCGAAGCCGTTCAGGGTCGGCTTCAGTGCATAGTTACGCTGGGTATCTTCTCCGGTGGCGTTGATCTTGTCGAACTCGCTGATGAGGTCTGCCTTCTCGGCTAGGTAACCCGTTGCGGGAAGCTGCTCGACTTTTACGTTGGCAAACGGCGCGGAGTTCGGATAGCCGTACGCGGCGAAGATGCCATCCACAAGACGTATTTTCTTTGGTCCGGTAAGGGTTTGTGCGGCACGCGTCATCGGCGCTTCCGGTAAGGAGGCGTGTTGCAGCAGATCGGGTCCGACAGGTAGTTTGCAGCTCAAGTAAGGCTGCAGCGCTGGGGGAACGGGACGGCCGTTTGTGCTTGGAGCGGCAGCGCTTGCCTTGACCGGTGCTTTGGCGTGAGGCGGCACCGTTTGTGCCAAGGATGGGAGACAAAAAACCGCGACAAGCGGAAGGCAACGAAACAACGACATGGTTGCAGAGTAACGCAACGTGCTTTCGAAAAGCCGAGAGGTCAGCACCGTAAAGCACATGGCTCCCGGCACGAAGTGCGGGGAACCTATGGCTGGGGCTTCGATGCGTTCGTGGAACCCGCTTTGGGCTGCGCCTCCGTCTTGGCGCCGGTCTGGGTACCGGTTTGGGCCCCAGGGTCGGACTGTACTTCCTGCCCGGCATACTCGATGGTGACGCTGGTGTGATAGCGCTTGTAGTCGGTGTAGCGGACGGTGTCGCGCATGTGCACATCTTGCGAGAGCGCCCCATTCTGCGCGGCAAAGTGCAGCACGCCTTCAGCGCGCGTGTAGGTCGGGAACCAGTACTTGCCGTCGATCTGCTGGTAATACGTCGTGAAGGGCGGCGACAGGTCCTCGTGTCCGCGCCGCGTGTCCTGCGGTACATTTAGGCCGTTCACCATCACAATTTCGAGATCCTGCTGGTCGACCCAGACCTTGCCTTGAAAATAACGATGACCCTTGACGAGCTCCTTCGGCGCAACCTCAAAAACATAGGTGTCGAGCGTATCAACGTGCTGGCGACCGGCGTAGGTGAGGTTGTATTCCGGCAACTGCGCGGTGGTGAGAATGAAAGGCAAGCGTTGCTTGACGTCGTTCACATCGCTTTCGGTCATGATGACGCGTTCGAGGGTATTTTGCGGCGCAAACACCACGTGCTCCACGCGATGCCCGGCGTTGTCAAAGGTGATGTCTTCGACATCCTGAAACTCGCCGTCAGGTTTGCCGGTGTCTTCCGACACGGTGTCCATCTTCACTGTCTGTCGAAAGGTGTACTGGTTGCGGGCGTGCTCAAACTCCGCCTCACGCTGGCCCATGCGCTCGATGATCTTCGGGATCGTGATGCCGGCAGGGGGCGCAGGATCGAGCGGGCCGAAGCCGGCAATGTTTGAGGGCGTCGGCGTTTGCTGGGCATAAAGCGGAAGTGTTCCGGCAGCAGCGAAGAGAGCGAGCGTGAATGGGCGAAAGCGCATAACCTTCTTGAGTAGACGCCGCTGCCGAGCGAAAGGCTTCGCTGGCGTTTGTCACCCTCCTGTGCCGGCCAAAGTCGGGCGATACTAAAGCATGAGTTTTGGGCGCGCGAAATCAGCGAAACCGCCGCTGGACGAGGCAGGGCTGCTGGAGTACGCCGTGCGCTCGCTCGCCAGCCGCATGAAAAGCGAGCGCGACCTGCGCCGGTTGATGGCGCAACGCGCGGACCCCGGCGAAGAGGGCGCCCGCGCCATGGACGCCGTGATGGCGAAGCTGCGCGAGCTTGGCTACCTGAGCGATGAGCGGTTTGCGGCTGACTACACACGGCTGCGCCAGGAGAACGAAAAGTTCGGCCGCCGCCGCGTGCAGCAGGGGCTCATGCAAAAGGGTGTTGCCGCGGCCACCGTGCAGGAGGCTGTGGGCCAGGCCTATGACGAGATCGACGAGGTGGCACTGGCGCGGGCGTATGTCGCGCGTAAACGCATGCGCAAGCCGACCGATGAAAAGGAAACGGCACGCGCGATGCGGCGCTTGCTAGCCGCGGGCTTCGGATCAAAGGCGATCTGGGCCGTGCTGCGCAGCTGGGGCGCTGCGGTAGAAGGGGTGGAAGAGATCGACGTCGCAGACGATGAGCCGGGCATCGAATCGTAGTGCCACCGAAACCGATTGAAACGCAGATTCCCTTCGGGAATGACAACCAGAAAAGCGGAGAAACGCAGACGCCGGGCGTCGTGCAGCGTTTTGTCGGCATCGACTGGTCAGGCCGCGTCGACGCTGCCGGGCAGCGGCGGCATATCTGGGCGGGCGTATGGACAATTTCCGCCACGGGCAAGGTGACCGTGCAGCTGGAGGCCGGGCGCACCCGTGAGGAAGTCGCAGCGTGGCTCGTGCAGCTTGCTGTGGAAACGCCGCGCATGGTGGTCGGCATCGACTGCTGTTTCAGTTTTCCTGCATGGTTCTTGGCCGAACTCGGCTGCGCGGATGTGTTCCACTTTTGGCATCTGGTAGCGGAGGGATCGGGCGAACGCTGGCTGACGCGTGTGGCAGGTGAATCGCCCGCAGAAGCCGCAAGGGATATACGCTTTTGGGGCAAGCCGCACAAACGACCAGCGGTGTTTTCCGGCGATGGCCTGCGCCGCATGTTTCGGCAAACCGATTATGACAACAAGATCGCCCAGGCGCTCGAAGGTGGCGATGCGGAACGCGCGGCCAAGATGAAGGGGATTACGCCGAAGTCGCCGTTCCAGATTGGCGGTTCGGGTTCGGTCGGCACGGGTTCGCTGCGCGCGATGCCGATGCTGTTGCAATTACACAACGCAGGATGGCGTGTGTGGCCCTTTGAAGACGCGGCGCTCGACGGGCCTGAAGCAAAGCCGTTGCTGGTGGAAATGTACACGCGCCTGATGACGGGCGCTGTCGCCAAAAGCAATGCCACGGCCCGCAAGCGCTACCTGACGCAACGCCGGCGTGAGGACCCGTTGTTTACGCACGTAGGCCGGGCAGTGATGAAAAGGGCGGAGGGCTCGGAAGATGCCTTCGACGCACTGGTGAGCACGCTGGAGATGGTGCGGGAGGTAGAGGGGTTTCCAGTGCTGCGGGCTACGCAGGATTTGGTGCTGCGGCTGGAGGGCGACACGTGGCGGCCGGGGGTGGATTAGAGCAGCAACTGGGTGAGCTCAGCTTCGGTCATCGTGAATGGATTGCGAAAAGTAACTCCGCCCAAAGTTCTTCCGTCTTGCAGATCCTCGGTAAGGAACAGACTGCACCCGAGTCTGCGGGTTGTGGCCCAAAGTACGGCATCCCAGTACGGCAGTCCGTGGTGCTGGTGTGCATGCAAGCTTCCAGCAGGTCGGCACTGTCGGCTGCAACAATCTCAAATAGTTCCGTCGCGGACAGCACGAACTCTTCCGCTTGCGGTAACAAGTCGCGCCGACGTTTGGTAAAGGAATTGCAGAGCTCTCCCAGGGTCTGCAGCAGCACGGGAACCTGTTTCGGGTTAGCAAGTCCAACCAGTCTTCGTGCCAACGCGTGCTTGCGATCTGTGCTGTACTCGATGGCATAGAACAGAATATTTGTGTCGAAGGTGTAGCGTTCAGCGCCCATGCCGCTCTTCGTAAGTAAAGGGTTTGCCTCCCAGATCGAGCCCGGCATCCATCAACGCCAGGAGACGTTTCCGGGCGGCTTCCCGCTTGGGGTCGAGCTTTTCGCCGCTATAGGGCACAATTTCTGCGATAGGCTCGCCGCGGCGAGTTAGCACAAGCCGTTCCCCGGCTTCCACTTCGGCGATGCAGGCGGAAAAGTTCTGATTGGCTTCACGCGAAGGAACCTCGCGCATGGTGCCCTCCGACCATGATTGTAGTACATAGGGCATTCGGTAGCCGCTGCTAAACTGGGGGTCTATGCGCTCCCTGTCCGGCAATCAGATTCGTGAGGATTTTCTTCGTTTTTTTGAGATAAAAGGGCACCGTCGCGTGCACTCGTCTTCCCTGGTGCCGGCCAATGACCCGACCCTGTTGTTTACCAATGCGGGCATGAATCAATTCAAGGATGTGTTTCTTGGGGCGGAGCGGCGGGACTACACGCGTGCGGCTAGCTCGCAGAAGTGCGTGCGGGCGGGTGGCAAGCATAATGATCTGGAAAATGTGGGTTTTACGCGGCGGCACCACACGTTTTTCGAGATGCTTGGGAACTTCAGCTTCGGCGACTACTTTAAGCGCGAAGCGATTGCGTATGCGTGGGAGTTATTGACGTCGCCGGAGTGGTTTGGGATCGAGCCGTCGAAGTTGTATGTGACCATCTTTGAAGGCAATGAAAGCGTACCTCGTGATGATGAAGCAGAGCAGTTCTGGATCGAGATTGGCGTGCCCAAGGACCGTGTCTTCGGCATGCCGGCCAAGGATAACTTCTGGCAGATGGGCGATACCGGACCCTGTGGGCCTTGCTCGGAGATTTTTTATGACTTAGGGCTTGGGGCTGCCGAGATAGCTGGGGAAGATAGGCCGTTTCCGCAGGACGATCAGCGGTATGTGGAAATTTGGAATTTAGTCTTCATGCAGTTTGACCGTGCTTCGGATGGCACGCTCACGCTGTTGCCGAAGCCCTCGATCGATACGGGTATGGGGTTGGAACGGATTGCGGCTGTACTGCAGGGTAAGTTATCAAATTATGAGAGTGATCTGTTTACGCCGTTGCTTGCCGCGGCTGTGCGGCTGACACGGTTTGGCGGAGCCCGCCTTAGCGACGATGAAGCTGTCGCGAAGATGGGGCACCCGGGTTCCTCGCTCACCCAAGACGCGTCATCTCGACCGGAGGCCGCAGGCCGCAGTGGAGAGACCCCTGTATTTTCTTCAGCCGAGATTGACCGCTTGGCGGTAAGCGACGAGAAGGGTGCGGCTTCGCTGCGCATCATCGCCGATCATGCACGGGCAGCTACCTTCCTTATCGCCGATGGCCTGCTGCCGAGCAATGAACATCGCGGCTATGTGTTGCGCAAGATTCTGCGGCGTGGGATTCGGCATGGGCGCTTGCTGGCACAGGAAAAGCCGTTCATGCACGAGATGGTCTTTGCGGTGCGGGATGAAATGCAGGCAGCTTACCCGGAGCTGAAGGATGTGGCGGAGCGGGTGAGCAAGGTGGTGCTCGCGGAAGAACAGCAATTTGCCCGCACACTTGAACTAGGTTTGCGGCAGATGAACGAGGATGTCCTGCGTTCTGGGCGCGAGGCGTTTCGCTTGTACGAAACCTTCGGCATGCCCATGGATTTCATGGTCGATGCCGCACGTGATGCGGGTATTGCCTTCGATACCGAAGGTTTCGAGCGTGCCATGCAGGAAGAGCAGGGCCGCGCGCGCGCCTCATGGAAAGGTGGCTCACAAAAGTCCGCAGCACCTGTCTACCGCGAGCTGAGCAAGACCGAGTTTGTCGGCTACGGTGCCACACGCCTCGACGGCGCACGCGTACTCGCGCTGGTGAAGGACGGTGTGGGCACGGACGAATTTAAGCCCGGCGAAACCGGTGAGGTCGTGCTCGACGCTACCAGCTTTTATGCGGATTCCGGCGGGCAGGTGGGCGATGTGGGTTGGCTTTATGCAAGCGATCACATCACGGCTGTTGCGAATGTGACGAGCTGCAAAAAACCCGTGCAGGGTGTGTTTGCGCATCAGGTCGTCGCCCTGCATCCCATCGCGGTTGGCGACACGCTCGACACGGTCGTGAACGCCGGTGTGCGGCAGGCGACGACGCGCAATCACACCGGCACGCATCTGGTGCATGCGGCGCTGCGCGAGGTGTTGGGGCGGCATGTGAAGCAGGCTGGATCGCTGAACGATGCAACGCGGCTGCGGTTCGACTTTAACCATTTCGCAGGCGTGGCGCCGGAGGAGCTTGAAGAGATTGAGAGCCTGGTGAACGCGCAGGTGCTGGCGAATGAGCCTGTCGAAACCATGGTCGATGTGCCGATCGATGTGGCTGTGCATGAGCTTGGGGCAACGGCGCTGTTCGGCGAGAAATACGGCGAGTTTGTGCGCGTGGTGAAGATCGGGGATTTTTCGACTGAGTTGTGCGGGGGCACACATACAGCCGCCACAGGCGAGATCGGCTTGCTGAAGCTGCTGGGCGAAAGCTCGGTTTCGAGCGGTGTGCGGCGCGTGGAAGCCGTAACGGGGACGGGTTCGCTGCAGCTCTTCCGGCGGGATGCAAATGTGGCGCGCGTAGCGGGGCAGATCGTCGGCGGCGACCTGAGTGCGGAAACATTGCAGGCCAAACTCGCCCAAAGCGATGAAGAGCTGAAGAAGCTACGCCGCGAGTTGGAACAAATGCGCGCAAAGTCGGCCTCAGCGGCGACCGAGGTAAAGGGCGTAAAGGTGCTGGCGTTGCGCGTCGATGCGCTCGGGCAGTCGGCGGAGGCCAAGTCGCAGATGCGCAACCTTGTGGATGAACTACGCGGCAAACTGGGCTCCGGTGTGGTGGTGCTCGGTGCCGCGACGCCGGAGGGCAAGGTGTCGTTGATTGTGGGCGTAACCAAGGACCTCCTCGGGCGCGTGCAGGCCGGCAAAATTGTCGGTCAGATTGCTGCGCGCGTTGGCGGCAAGGGCGGGGGGCGGCCGGACCTCGCCGAGGCGGGCGGCAGCGAGGTCGCGGCGCTTGATGGAGCGCTCGCGACGGCGTCGGAGGTAGTCGGGGCCTTGCTTGGCTGAGGGTTGAGTGGTTCTGTTCAGCATGGAGGTTTGAGGCATCGAAGCGTGAGCGGGCCGTTCTTTGGAAGCCC
>CAXTNA010000096.1:0-10518 GCA_964245535.1 uncultured Acidobacteriaceae bacterium
GGGCTGGAGTGGCTGGTGGGATTCATGCGTTGCTGGAGGACAAGTTCGATGGCATCCGGGCCCAGGTGCATTGCGGCGATCCGGCGCAACCGGGACGCGTGGCGGTATATTCACGGTCGCGGGAAGACATTACCGAGAGCTTCCCGGAGCTGGCGGAGGCTTTCGGTTCTGTCGAACTGCCGCCGAATGGTCTTATCTTCGATGGCGAAATCCTGGGATGGGATCTCGTGGGCGATAAGGCGTTGCCGTTTGCTGTGCTGGCGCGACGGATCGGACGTAAGCGCGTGGATGATGCCACGCGGAAGGCGGTGCCAGTGGTGTTTATGGCGTTCGATCTGATGTTTGCCGACGGGGAACTGCTGCTGCCGCGGCCTTTGCGGGAGCGGCGCGCGCGGCTGGAGGCTGTGACGGCGGCGCTGCTGCCAAGGACCGTGGCAACGCTCGAAGCGAAGAAGCGGGGGCGGCAAGGAAACCTGTTTGCCCCGGAAGCAAGGGAGAAACCGCGATCCGAAGCTGGAAAAATGGACGCAGAGCGAGCGTCGCCCGAAGTGATCCAGGGGAGCACCTCTGCGGAAAGCAGCGCTGCCTACGTGGCGGCTGGGGGAGTGGGCCGGGAGCCGAGAGTGGGGCTGCAGCGGCTGCTACTGTCGCGCGCGCAGATGGTCGAAAGCGCGGAAGGGGTGGACCAGGGCTATCGCGATGCCCGGGCGCGGTCGAATGAAGGCGTGATGCTAAAAGCGGCGGGTTCGGCGTATTTGCCGGGGCGGCGCGGCCTGGCGTGGTTGAAGTTGAAACGCGAACTGGCGACGCTGGATGTGGTGATTACCGGGGCGGAGTACGGCAGCGGCAAACGCGCGCAGCTGTTGAGCGATTACACCTTTGCAGTGCGCGGGCCCGGGGGCGAACTGCTCAACCTTGGCAAAGCCTACCAGGGCGTGACGGATGCCGAGATCGTGGAATTGACGGAATGGTTGAAGGCGCACACGCTGGAAGATTTCGGCCATTTCCGCACGGTCGAGCCGATCCGGATCATCGAGGTCGCTTTCAATAATGTGATGCGTTCGCCGCGTCACAGTTCAGGTTTCGCGCTGCGCTTTCCGCGGATTCTCAGGCTGCGGGATGATAAGCCGCTCGACGAGATTGACACGCTGGCGCGGGTGGAAGAGGTGTACGGCTCGCAGCCCGATAAGCCCGAAGAAAGCCAAGAAGAAGATTGACGCACCGCCCTGCCGTCCAGGCACCCCCCTTCATGTTGCCTAGCCTGCATCTGAAAGGCTTTACCGGGGGATAGATGAATGGTTGAGGACCAACAAGCGACAGCACGCGGTGTAGCGTTCGAGCACCCGCCGTTACCTCGGAATGGGAACGGTGCGGATGGGAATGGCAGCGAAGAAGCGACAGGCAATGCGGCCAGCGCGGCGATGGAGCCGGAAAGCGCCGCGCAGAAGAACCTTGCCCGGCCGTCGGCGGAGGAAATCTATAAGCAGGTTGCGCGGAATGCGAAAGAAGAGCTGAAGCGGTCGTCGATTTCACTGGCCATCTCGGGTTTCACAGGCGGCACGTTTATGGGATTTTCAGCGCTTGGGGTGGGCATCATATTGGCGCTGCTGGGCAACTCTCCGCGTGCGTTTGTGCTTTCGCGCATGTTTTATCCGCTGGGATTCATTGTGGTGATCCTGGGGAGGTCGCAGCTGTTCACTGAAAACACGCTATACCCCGTCGCGCTCATTTTGGCCGAAAAGAAGCAGATCTGGAACACCCTGCGGCTGTGGGCGATTGTGTTGCCCAGCAATGTCTTCGGTGCGCTGGCGTTTGCGGCGTTGATCTCACTGACCCACGCTTTGGCACCGAATATTGTGCATGCAGTCGCCCAACTGGGGGTGGAGGCAGTGGCTTACCCGGCCTCGACCGTGTTCTGGTCGGGGGTGATCGGCGGATGGATCATTGCGACGACGGCATGGCTGGTTTCCGGATCGCACTCCATTACCGGATCGGTGATGATCATCTGGATCCTGACCTTTGTGGTGGGCCTGGGGAGCTTTGCGCATTGCATTGCGACCTCCGGCGAGATTTTGTGCGCGGTGTTGACCGGTGCGACGCCCTGGTGGCGCTACCCGCGCTGGCTGGGACCGGCCGTGACGGGTAACATCTGCGGGGGCGTGCTGATGGTGACGCTGCTCGAGTATGGACAGGCGATTTATGGAGGGGCGATCGATCAGGCGATCGGTGATCCAGGCGATCGGTGATCGTCCCAGCGCTTCGTGAACGGTTTTGTTTCGAAGTTTCATTTCCGCGAAAAATTAAGCGTTGCTTTACCACAAAAGAACGAACGCGTGCATGGATGTGTGGATCGGTAACCCATCTGTGGAATGTCACTCCGCTCAGGGGCTGACTAGGTTGGGAGTAGAGGAATTTTGCTCCCATGCTGCAAGCCTATCGGCCCCATGTGCAACCGCCTTTGCTTGTGCTCGACAACCGCGAGGCCATTCTTGATCTTGCCCCGCTGTTGCAGAGCCTGGCCGAGCGCTGCGGGCAGCCGGGAGCCATGCATTGGCTGCCCTACTTTCTAGATAAAGCCGCTGGAAGCCGTCGCGCGCCGTTTCTTGTTCTGCTGCTGCGGCCGGAGGAGGATCAGGGCCGCTCGCTGACGGCAGATGGGGTGGAAGCGGCGGCGTTGTTCTTTGAATATCGTCTTTTCGGCTTGCGGACCGGTGCTGTGGCCACTGCCGATGCCGTCGGCTTCAACAGTGTGATTGCACCTTCGCGCGAACGAACGCGTGTGGCCGCTGTTGCTGCGCGCGCGCTGGTGGAACGCGGGGCGAGCGTTGTGCTGGCGACCTATGAAGGGTACAAGGACACGCAGCCGCGCGGCATCTTTGCCGATTTCTCGGGGGTGTCGCTGGCTGCGCGCCAGCGCCAGGTGGAACGCACGCTGCGCTTAAAGCCCACCCTGGATGCGACGCTGGCGCAGATGGGCAAAAGCACACGATTCAACCTGCGCTATTACCGGCGCCGGTTGGAGAAAATTATGGCGATCGAGTATGTGCCTGGGGCGGCCGCTGCGCTGGTAGGTGCGGATCTGCAGGCGATCAACGCGTCTGCGTTGAATCCTGTGACAGCGGCGGAGTTCGGGCGGCGCGTACGCAGTGCGTCGGAGTTGCCGGGCAGCTTTCTTTGCGGGCTGCGCAGCCTGGATGGGCGGTGGCTCAGTTTGATTGGAGGCTGGCGGCAGGGCAGTATCACGGTGCTGCACTGGCAGATGAACGCGGCCGGGTTGGAAAAGCATTCGATCGGTACGGTGATGCGGTCGTTCTTCTTGGAGTCTGAGATCGGCCGTGGGGCGGAGCAGCTGCTGATTTACGGCGGCACGCCGCACACCATGCGGCATGCGTTTGAGCAGCAGCCGATTGCGGATCTGGTGGTGCGGCGTCACGGGCCGCAAGCGGCTTTGCTATGCGCGGCGTCGCGGTTTCTCGCAACGCCGAAGGGCCTGCTGGGGCGTTCGAACTTCCTCGCAAGCACACTGCAGGATGCGACGCTGGACTGGGTGACGGAGGCGCCAGCAGGTAAGCCGCAGCACCGGGCGCTGGTAGCACCGCAACGGACGGAAACGGCGGCGTAAAGAAGTGCTGTGGATTCAGGGGTATTTTACGAAACTACTCGTTATGTTGAGAGCCCAGGAACATGATTGATTCAATTTCAGAGTTCTTTGTGAGAAATAGACCGGCTCCCGGTATTAGCTGTTCTCCGCCGCTTTCGTCGATCCACGCAGCCTTTTCTAGAAAGAGTGAACGGTCTTCCTCGTCATCCGCGTAGTAACGAACCCAACCCAACGCCTGCTTGCCACTTTTTAGGGAAACCTGCACCCATCCCCCGTTTCCAGAAAAGCGTCGTGCCATACAGTGCTGTGCGCTGTGCGTTCCGTAACGCCAATCTTGCTTAAGAAACTCAATGCCCAATCATGATTGATGTTGGCTGCCTACAACGCGCCAAACCCTATCGATAAGAAAAAGAGAAGGAATAAAAATCCATAGCGCAATACGATGTGGTATTGCCCGTCGCTTCCAAAGCCCCATGACACAGGAAGGACGTATCCGAAAAACGGAAGCGTCACAAGGTAAAGAAGAAAGCTAAATAGCAGTGCTTCAATGACTTTATCCAACTCGGTTTGATCGCGTCTGACAGCTAGGTATTGCGCCACATAGGCGCAGGTGAAACCTGGTAGGAGTAGCAGAAAAATACCAAGCGCTTCAACCTTGCCCGGTATGGGAGGTTTCTACTTCCCTTTAGGTGTGGGAATGATGACTGGTTTTGGCCGCACCGCATTTGCGGGAATGGAACTTTTAAAACCACGAATGTCACTGCTCGCCCCTTTGGACGGTGTTTTGTCAGTGAATTTGGGGTACGTCGGTTTGATCATGGTCGCCATAGCGTCATTCTAGCAAGCCGACAGAGCGCATTGCTACACTGGACCTTGCATGATTCTTCCGTTTGTCCGCGAGCTCCTGGCGGATTTGGAAAGTGGAGACGCATTTGGGCGTGTGCGCCGGCATCTTGCGGGCGGCGCGGGACGCCTACGTGTGTCCGGGCTTACGGCTACCGCGCGGGCTCTCTTTCTGCCGTTCTTTACGCGCGCCGCCACGGCGCCCTCGCTCCTGCTGGTTTCCGATAATAAGACGGCGGAGGCGCTGCACACGGCGGTGCTGGCGGCCTGCGACCTGACCGGCGCGCTGAAGCCGCACGAGGTGCTGCGGCTGCCTGCGCATGATGTGTTGCCGTTTGAAAACCTGTCGCCGCACGGAGAGATTCAGGAGCAGCGCGCGGCGACGTTGTGGAAGATTGCCAGCGGGCAGGCACGGTTGGTGATCGCGCCGGTGGAGGCTGCGTGCATGCGCCTGTTTGGGCGCGAGCATTACGCGGCCCTGGCGCTGGAGCTGCGCCGCGGCGAAGAGCACATCCCCGAGATGCTGTTGGAGCACCTGCTTTCAGTCGGGTATACGCGTGTGGATGTGGTTGAGATGGCCGGGCAGGTGACCGTGCGCGGCGGCATTCTGGATGTGTATGGGCCGGAGATGGACCGGCCGGTGCGGGTGGAGTTCTTCGGCGATGAGATCGAGTCGATCCGGCGTTTTGAT
Source organism: uncultured Acidobacteriaceae bacterium (assembly GCA_964245535.1). GTDB lineage: Bacteria > Acidobacteriota > Terriglobia > Terriglobales > Acidobacteriaceae > Granulicella. Next base: position 5,136 of record CAXTNA010000096.1, read on the forward strand.
CCGGATACGCAACGGTCGTCGAACCCGGTCGATCATGTGTTGTTGCTGCCGTTGACCGAAACGCCGGCGACGGAAAAGCTGCTGGAGGCCATCAATGCGCGGTTGACGCGCACGGGCTCCGCGGCAGGTGCGATGCTCGATGGTGGCGACGTGCGCCACATGGGTCTGCAACTCGCGCGGCACGTCGCCACCATTTTTCCGGGGTGGGAGTTTTATGCACCGGTGGCCGGAGCGAAATCTACGCTGCTGGACCTGCTGGGGCCGCAGACGCGGGTGTTTGTGGAAGAGCCCGCGATGGTGACCAACCAGAGCGAACGCTGGTGGAACAAGGTGGAGCAGCGGCACGAGCGTTCGGGGATTGGATCGCTGGTGCGCGCGGAAGATTTATACCTTTCGCCATGGGACCTGACTGATCGCGTGCGCAAGATGCCCGGTTGCGAGTTGGACCAGTTGGGCGCGGTCGATGTGCTTGAGGGCGACACGAACGAGGGCTCGGAGATCGAGTTTGCGACACGGCCGACGATGCGTTTTCATGGCTCGATTCCGGCGATGGTGGATGAGCTGCGCAAGCTGATGGAAGCGGAGGCGCGCATCCTGATTGCCGCGCCGAATCAGGGTGAGGTGGAGCGGCTGGCGGGCCTGCTGCAGGAGTACGGCGTGCCCTACCGGCTGGGCTGGCGGGCGGATTCGACGGCGGGTGCGTCGGCAACGGTGTACTCGGAGTCGAGCTATCTGGCGGGCGATCTGCGCACGCCGGTGATTGTGCGCGCGGCCGTGGCTAACGGGGTGCAGGTGTTGGACATCGAGCCCCGTACCGCACGGCAATTCGTTGTCTTTGGCGCGAACGATCTCAGCGACGATGCCGATGTAAATGCGCGTCCGGCGCAGCGTAAATCAAAGACCGCGGCCTTTATCTCGGATTTTCGCGATCTTGCCGTGGGCGACTATGTGGTGCACGTGGAGCATGGCATTGCGCGCTATGAAGGGCTGCGGTCGTTGGATCAACCCGACGGTACGGTGTTGGAGTTGATGATCCTCAACTTCGAGAACGACGCAAAGTTATATGTGCCGTTGACGCGACTAGACCTGATTCAGAAGTACCGTTCGGCGGAAGGCGGGCCGGCGCCGCAGCTGAACCGGCTTGGCAACCCGGCGTGGCAGAAGACCAAAGCGCGGGTGAAGAAGGCCATGCAGGACATGGCTGAAGAGTTGCTGAAGCTTTACGCGCAGCGCAAATCGGCGTTGGGGTTTGCCTTTTCAGAAGACACCGCGATGATGCGGGAGTTTGAAGATGCGTTCGATTACAACGAGACTGACGATCAGTTGAACGCCATCTCGGACATCAAGCGCGACATGGAAAACGTGCAGCCGATGGATCGCCTGTTGTGCGGCGATGTGGGCTACGGCAAAACGGAAGTGGCGATGCGCGCGGCCTTCAAGGCCATCCAGGATTCCAAGCAGGTCGCTGTGCTGACCCCGACGACGGTGCTGTGTTTTCAGCACTTCGAGAGCTTCAAGAAGCGCTTTGCCAACTTTCCGGTGAAGGTGGAGATGATCTCGCGCTTCCGTACCGCGAAGGAAAAGAGGGACGTGCTGGAGCAAACCGCTGACGGCAAGGTGGACATCCTGATCGGCACGCATGCGGTGCTGGCGGAGAATGTGCATTTTCAGGATCTCGGGCTGCTGGTAGTCGATGAGGAGCAGCGCTTTGGTGTGCGGCACAAGGAGCGGCTGAAGAAGATGCGTGCGTCGGTCGATGTGCTGGCGATGAGCGCTACGCCGATCCCGCGCACGCTGCATATGAGCCTGGTGGGGTTGCGCGATATGAGCGTGATCGAGACGCCGCCCAAGGACCGCATGGCGATCCAAACGGTGGTGGCGAAGTTCGATGAAAAGCTGGTGCGCACGGCGATTGAAGTCGAACTGGAGCGCGGGGGGCAGACGTATTTCGTATCCAATCGCGTGGAAACGATCTACGAGATGTCCGAGCGCATTCGCGAGCTGGTGCCGCAGGCGCGTGTGGCCGTGGGGCACGGACAGATGGCTGAGGCCGAACTCGAGCGCGTGATGCTGGGGTTCATGAACGGTGATTTCGATGTATTGTGCGCGACGTCGATTGTGGAGAACGGGCTCGACGTGTCGCGCGCGAACACGATCATCATCAACCGCGCGGACCGGCATGGATTAAGTGAGTTGTACCAGTTGCGCGGACGTGTGGGCCGGTCGAACAAGCGCGCATATGCGTATCTCTTGATTCCTCAAGAACAGCAGTTGACGGAGATTGCACGGCGTCGTTTATCGGCGCTGAAAGAGTTCTCCGATCTCGGTGCGGGCTTCAAGATTGCCGCGCTGGATCTGGAGTTGCGCGGGGCGGGCAACATGCTCGGCGGCGAGCAGAGCGGGCATATCGAGGCGATCGGCTTTGAAATGTACACGCAGATGCTCGAAGAAGCCGTGAGCCGGATGAAGGGCGAAGGGCGCGAGGAGCGGCCGTCGGTCACGGTGAATCTGGGTGTGTCGTTGCGGATCGATGACACGTACATCGGCGAAGAAAATCAGCGGCTACGGATGTACAAGCGCATCGCGGGCGCGGAGTCTGAGGCTGTGCTGACCGATGTGCGGGCGGAGCTCGAGGATCGCTATGGCAAGCCGCCCGAGACCGTGCTGCACCTGCTGGCCGTGGGTGAGATTCGATTGTTGTGTGAGCGTCTGGGCATAGCCAATTTGGAGCGAAAGCGGGTGGCGGTGGAGGAGCCGAAGAAGGTTGCCGTGCCGCAACCCACGTCTCAAAGGCGAGACGTGGGGCACCCGGGGTCCCGCGTGCCTGTGCCGTCGCGGTTTGGTATGCAACCCGTGCAGCCCTCGCAGCCGCAGCAGCCGCTGGCGGGGCGGCATGGGCAGGCCCCGCAGGTGGCGGCGCTGAATTTTTCGGGTCGGGCGGCGCTGAACAATGCTTCCTCCAGCAACGCGGCCAAGGCCGTGCGCGAGGCCGTTGCTCCGCGTCCTGCTGACGCGCCGACGGCCAAAGCCGGGCAGATGAAAGCCATGCGCGACATGCTGTTTCTGAGCTTCAGCGAAAAGCTGCACGCCGCGCCTGCGGAGCCCGGCAAGGGTGTGAATGTGGGCGCGCTGATGAAGCTCGTGGGGCGCAATGCCAAAGATGGGGCACAGCTGACGCCGCAGGGCGTGCTGCGCTGGCCGCTGACCAGCGCCAAGGCGGAGGATGTGATTCGCGAGACGCGGGATCTGCTGGCGGCGCTGGAACTGAGCGGCGGAGTGTAGCTCTGGCGACAGTTTTTGTGCCCGCATGCTGCAGCGCCCGTCATTTCACCCCGATTTCGGGACGCCTCTCCGTAAGGAATCATGGCTCGTCAGTTTCCGTAGGACGAGGAACGATTCAGGAGAAACGCTCGCCCACCATCTCCTCACTCCTTTCCCACAGCGCTTTTGCGTGCTCAGGATGAAGAGCGTAGGAACGCACACCAGTGGTTGCGGCAGGATCGTCGTTGATCTCCGCAGCGTGACAGTCTTCACAGTACTTCCCTCCGACTTCATCAGCGGGCGCTATGCTTGCCGCCCACACCGAGGTCGCGGCCCCTTGGGGGAGGGTCTTCCACTGGAAAGCTGACGCGGCCGAAGCGCCCGAACTCGGATTGGCTTTATCCATTTTCTGGATCAGTTCTTGAACGGTTTCCGTTTTGATCGCACCTGGATGAACCGCCGTAGCTCGAAGGGCCCTGGACTGATAACGTCGGTCGAACTCGGCCGCAAACAGGATGGTCGCCGTCTTGGAACGTCCGTATGCCGTTAGCGGGTTGTAAGGGGTTCGCTCGAAATTGGGATCCTGGAGATCGACATCAGCGCGTCGATGGCCTGCTGAAGAGACATTCACGAGACGTCCACCCGGTCTCAAGAGACCGGCGATGCGATTGGTAAGGACAAAGTGTCCAAGGTGATTGGTTCCAAAGTGGATTTCGAAACCGTCCGCGGTTTTTCCCTCTGGCACAGCCATGACGCCCGCATTGGTAATAATCAAGTCGAAGACCTCACCCTTTGCCAGGAGTGCATCAGCGCAGGACCGGACGCTCACGAGCGAAGCCAGGTCGAGTTCAACCAATTCCAGACTCCCGCCTGAAGTGGCTTGAGCGCGGACGTGTTCTGTCGCAGCTTGCGCCTTTGCCAGATCGCGCGCAGTGCCGACTACGCTCGAGCCATGCGCTACCAGGGCACGCGCCATTTCCACGCCGATGCCGGCAGAAACGCCCGTCACTAAAACGCGTTTACCACGCAGGTCAACACCTGCGAGGACATCTTCGGTCGTGGAGGTTGCTCCAAAATGCGAAACCATGGTTTTCCTCTGGTTGACGGTAATCGCTAACAGTACAGGAAGCGTCATCTACGGTCCAACCGGGTGTGGCTTTAAACTCGACCTCATGCGCAAAGGTTTTGCTGCGGCCCTCATTATTTTCTGCGGATTAACCATCCCTTCTTTCGCCCAACGTGTGACCGCCGATGGTGCGGCGCAAACGCTCGACTATCTTGCGAACCAGTATTTCGATCAGGTGTACTTCCGATACGCGCCGACCGCGGGTACAGCGGCTGGTTTTCATCAGTATGACGCGCAGCTGGAAAACTATTCCGCAAAAAATATACAGGCCGAAGTCGCCGCGCTGCATGCGTGGGAGCGGAAGATCGGCGCTATCGATCCGGGAGCGCTCGATGCCGATGCAGCGGCGGATCGTGAGATCCTGCTGCACCAGATCCGTTCGTCTTTGTTGACGTTGGAGGTGATCCGGCCGGCGGAAAAGAACCCTGACACCTACTCCAGCGGCGTCACCAATGCAGTGTTCACCATCATGGAGCGGCCGTACGCGCCGGTAAACACGCGGTTGCGTGTGGCGATCGCGCGTGAGCGGCAAATTCCGCAGGTGTTTGCCGATGCGCGTGTCAATCTGAAGAACCCGCCGAAGATTTATACCGAAGTCGCGCTCGAACAGATCGGCGGCTTAGTCAGCTTCTTTCAGCATGACGTACCGGAAGCCTTTGCCGCTGCCGATGATGCGCAGGCCAAAGCCGAGTTCGCCACAACCAACGCGGCCGTGATTTCGGCTTTGCAGAACTATGGGCAGTGGTTAAAAGCCGACCTGCTGCCGCGCTCGAACGGGGACTTCCGCTATGGCGCGTCCACGTTTGCGAAGGCTCTCGGGGACAATGAGATGGTGGATACGCCGCTCGATCGTCTGTTGCAGATCGGACTCGATGATTTGCACCGGAATCAGGCTGAGTTCGCGCGGATCGCGAAGGAGATCGATCCGCCAAAGCCCCCGCAACAGGAGTTGGCCGAATTGGCTACCATGCATCCGGCGCCGGTCCGTCTGCTCGT
>CAXTNA010000097.1:0-10409 GCA_964245535.1 uncultured Acidobacteriaceae bacterium
CTACAACAACCATGCTGATGGGCTCTACCATTGCGGCGCCTGCAATGCCCCGCTGTTTAAGTCCGATGCCAAGTTCGAATCGGGCTCAGGCTGGCCGAGTTTCTATGAACCCGTGTCGCCACACGCCGTCGAACTTCACGAAGATCGCAGCTATGGGATGCGCCGTGTGGAGGCCACCTGTGCCGCGTGCGGATCGCACCTCGGCCATGTGTTTCCAGATGGCCCCAAGCCGACCGGCCAGCGCTTTTGTATCAACTCGGCCTCATTGGGCTTTCAGCCGGACGGCTCGACGGTTGGCGAACGGTAGGAAGTATTCTTTGTCCGCACAACCTTAGCCCATGTCATTAGCGGCAGGGGTCGTCGGCCAATGTGAAGAAGCACTCGTACAAACAGCAACGCCCCGATGAAAGTATCGGGGCGTTGCTGTTTACCCGTCCTGCTACGCTTTCACGGCCGCTACCTGCTGCGGTCGGGCTTTGACAATTTTGCCGCTCTTGATGCAGGTGGTGCATACCTTGATGCGCTTGTTCACCCCGGCGCTTACCACCGCTTTCACCTGCTGCAGATTCGGGTTCCAGCGCCGGCGGGTGACGTTGTGCGCGTGCGAGATGTTGTTACCGAACTGCGGTCCCTTGCCGCAAAGCTCACAAACCTGTGCCATCGAAGTCTCTCCAGACGACCAACAAACCAAAAATGGGTACGCAAACATCACGACTCAGCCCGACAGATTGGGCTTTGGCAGCAAATCAGCCGGCCGAAGAAGTGGTAGGCACGATTGGATTCGAACCAACGACCTCTACCGTGTCAAGGTAGCGCTCTAACCAACTGAGCTACGCGCCTACGATGCGTACAAGTCAGTGTAACCGGACACGCACTCGCGCGCAAACTCCTTCCGGGCATGTAACCCGGTAGCCATCGGTGATTCAAAGGCGTAAAGAACGCTCTTCCACTGCCTCCACCGCAGACACAGCCGCAGGCCCAGCCGTTTCGCCTTCCCGCTGCACCTTGCGCAGCGTGATCCAGGCGTATTGTGCCGCCGAAAGCGGTGCCAACACCGCCACGGCACGCAGCAACAGGAGTTTGCACTCCGCGAGTCCCGCGACACCACTCACCTGCACGGTCATCACCGTCAGCACGGTCAAAATCTGCACGGCGGTACTTACTTTGCCCAACCAGCTGGGACGGAAGTCACGCAAAATACCGGTGATGTAGAGCAGCGTCGAGATCACCAGAATGCCTAGATCGCGGCTGAACACCAGCACCGTTACATAGCGCGGAATCACGCCCACATGCGTCAGCACCAAAAACAGCGTGCTCAGCAGAGCCTTATCCGCAATGGGGTCCAGGTACAGCCCCAGCGTGGTATGTTGGCCCAGCTTGCGGGCCAGCAAGCCATCCAGCCCGTCGGAAATGCCGGCGATCCAAAGCAGCGCAAAGGCCAGCGTCCAATGCCCATCCAGCACTTCGATGACCAGAAACGGCAGCGTAAACAGCCGCAGCATGGTCAAGAGGTTGGGCAGCGCACGAAATTGGCGAAGATCGGGCATGGGGAAAAAGGGTGCGTCTGCATGGTAGCCCAACGGCTCCCCTTTCCAGCTTGACACTCACAGGATGGCTGGGACGCGAGGAGAGTACTTCGCGCATGCGGAGCCCCAGTACATGAGGAGCCTCAGTGCATGAGGAGCCTCAGCGCGTGAGGGTTGCTCCGCGTAACACCCGCTCGATTGCATCGCACGCGATCGCCGTGCCGTTCTCGGCGCGGATGGCCGCTCCCACGTCCGCAGCGCGCCGGGCATAAGATGATTGCTCCAACAGGGGTCGTAGCGCCTGCACGACCCGCGCCGCTCGATACGCCTTGCGATGCAAGGTGCGCGCTACCCCCATGTGCACCACCCGGGCGGCGTTGTCCGGCTGGTCCACGCCCCAGGGCACCACCAACATGGGCCGGCCCGCGCGCATGGCCTCGGCCGTGGTGCCCACACCGCCCTGGTGCACGATCGCGGCTGCGGCGGGGAAGACCTGCGCGTAGGAGGCGTACGGGCACGCCAAGGCGGCATGTGGTCCTCCTGCATCATCACCGTGCGCCATGCTGAATTGCGCCTCGGGCGGGGCGCCAAGCAGCAGCGCTCGCACGCCAAGCATGCGCGCGGCCAGGGCGCTTTCGCGAAAGAAATCGCCCGGGTCCATCACGGCCGAAGAGCCCAGGGTGAAGACCACCGGAGGAGCGCCCTCGGCCAGGAACCGCATCAACTCCGGTGAAGGCGTTCCAGGCTGATCGAAGAATACAAAACCGGTGGCAAGGGTCTGCGGGGGCCAGTCCGGCTGGGGTGCGCTCAGCAGCGGCGAAAAGAGTGCCAGTTCGCCCCTGGGGGCATGCCCGCCCGCAAACAGCGGATTGCCCGCAACCGGCAGTTCCAGCTCCGCCCGCATTTGCCGGTACACCCCAAACCACCGATGCGTGCCCCGTTCGGCGAGCTTGAAAAAGAGCCGGTAGGCCGCTGGGGAAGGCCGCAACCGGTGCATCCACGCCACCCCCGGCAAGACCGGCGGATCATTCACAGAAAGCATGCCCGTCGGCGCCAGTTGCGTTGAGATCCACGGAATGTTGCGCGTTTCCGCAACCAGCCGCGTGGCAAAGGTAAGCGGATGCCCGATAAGCAGATCCGCGTCTTCCGTGGCTTCGAGCGTGTCTGCATAGGCGGTGCGCAGGGCCGGCAAGATCAACTGGCGGATAATGTATTCCACGCCTCTGCGCCCATTGAACACACGATGGATCAACTCGGCGTTGGCGGTTTCGGTCGTCACCGCGCGTATCGGGCAGAAAGCTAAACCCGCTGCCTGCACATGCGGGCGAAAGGTCTCCGAAGTGGCCACCACCGGCCGGTGCCCGCGCCTGGCAAGCTCCACAGCAAGCGCCAGATAGGGATGCAGGTCGCCCAACGAACCGACGCAGGTCAGCACAATGCGCGCCCCTTGGTCCAAATTCGATCGGTGCGCGGTCACTGTGGGGTAGGATGCACGCCGGCATCGCCGAGCGGTAGAACTATTGGCACCGGTCAGGGTGAGCTCCGGATTCAGCGAGCGTATTCCGCGTCCGTAACCTGCTCCATCCAGTCCACGGCCTTGCCCTCCAGCCGTTCCTGGATAGCGATGTGAGTCATGGCTGTCGTGGGCGTGGCGCCGTGCCAATGCTTTTCGCCGGGCGCGAACCACAAAACATCGCCGGGATGGATCTCTTCAACCACGCCGCCCTCGCACTGCGCCCAGCCGCAGCCTGCAGTGACAAGAAGCGTCTGGCCGAGCGGATGGGTGTGCCAGGCCGTGCGCGCGCCCGGCTCAAAGGTGACGCTCGCGCCGCCTACCCGCGCCGGTTCCGGCGCTTGAAACAGGGGGTCGATGCGCACCGTGCCGGTGAACCACTCCCCCGGGCCCTCGCCTGAGGGCTGCGATCCTACGCGCTTGATTTCCATGAAAGAAACTGTACTGCCGGGAGCGGGTGCGTTCAACCGCCCCGCCTGCACTATCTTCTCCATTGCGCGGCCCACGGCGCCGCCGTACACTGAAAGAGTCTCGGCTATTTCAGGCGATTCAGTACCTCCTTTTTCTCTTCGGCCTGTTTCCTGTCAATACTGGACCCGCAATGCCGGACCCAACTACACCCTATGCTGCGGCTCACCAAAAAAGCGGATTATGGGCTAATGGCCCTGAAGTACCTGGCCGAGCACGCCGATCGCGGCGCGCAATCGGCCAAGGACATCGCCGACGCTTACCAAATTCCGCCTCAGCTGCTGGCTAAAATCCTGCAAACCTTGACCCGCGCCGGCATGCTGATCTCCACAGCCGGCACCAACGGCGGCTACGCGTTGGCGCGCTCTGGGCAGGACATCTCGGCCTTTGAAGTAATTCGTGCCATCGACGGTCCCTTGTTTATTACCAGCTGCATCACAATTCACGGCACCTGCGACCTCCACGGTACCTGTACCATCAAAGAACCGTTGCGCAAAGTAAACGATTCGCTCAAAGATCTGCTCAGCGCGATTCGCATTGCCGATCTGGTCGAGCCGGCCGAAACAAGCGGTACCCTGAGCGAAACGCCGATGGCTGCCGGGCTGGTCACGATTGCCGTTTAGCGCCATTTAGAAAATGTGCTTTTCCCGTTCCATCGTCCCTGTGAGGACCCCGACTTTGAGGAGTGAACACCATGTCCGAAACCGCCATCAATGAACTTGAGCCTTCCAGCGCCATGACCGCCAATGGTCTTGGCATCACGCAGGCCAGCGGTCCGCTGCCGGCCGGGGTCAAGCTGCCGATCTACATGGATAACCACGCGACCACGCCGCTCGACCCGCGCGTGCTCGAAGCGATGATGCCCTACATGACCGGCATCTTCGGCAACGCCGCCAGCCGCAATCACTCCTTCGGTTGGGAAGCGGAGCAGGGCGTCGAAAAGGCGCGCGAGCAGATTGCCAAGCTCATCGGTGCGACCGCGAAGGAGATCATCTTCACCTCCGGCGCGACAGAATCCAATAACCTCGCCATCAAGGGCATTGCGGAAATGTACCGCGAGCGCGGCAACCACATCATCACCGAAGTGACCGAGCACAAAGCCGTGCTGGATACCTGTAAGAAGCTCGAAAAGCAGGGCTTCCGCGTCACGTACCTCCCCGTCAAGGGCGATGGCCTCGTCGACCTCGAAGAGCTCGAGCGCGCGATGGACGACCAGACCATCCTGGTCTCGATCATGTATGCCAACAACGAGATCGGCGTGATTCAGCCGGTCAAGGAGATCGGCGAGCTCTGCCATAAGAAGGGCGTCATCTTCCATACCGATGCCGTACAGGCCGTCGGCAAGATTCCTGTCAACGTCATCGCGGACAACATCGATGTGCTTTCGTTCTCCGGCCACAAGGTTTATGGGCCCAAGGGCGTGGGTGCGTTGTACGTTCGCCGTCGCAACCCCCGTGTGCAGATTTCCGAGCAGCAGAACGGCGGCGGGCACGAGCGCGGTATGCGCAGCGGCACGCTGAATGTTCCCGGTATCGTTGGCCTGGGCGCGGCATGCGAGATCGCCGGCAACGAAATGGCTGCTGAGGCCGTCCGCGAACGTGAGCTGCGCGACTACCTCAAGCACAAGCTCGAGTCGGCGCTCGACTACACGCAGGTCAATGGCAACATGGATCACCATCTGCCCGGCAACCTGAACATCAGCTTCATCTATGTCGAAGGCGAATCGCTGCTGATGGGCATCAACGACATCGCGGTCAGCTCCGGTTCGGCCTGCACCTCGGCCACACTTGAGCCTTCGTATGTGCTGAAGTCGCTTGGCCTCGGCGACGACGTCGCGCACAGCTCCATTCGCTTCGGCCTGGGCCGTTTCAATACTCGGGAAGAGGTCGACTATGTGGCCGATAAACTGATCGACGTGGTGTCCAAGCTGCGCGAGCTTTCGCCGCTGTACGAGATGGTCAAGGAAGGTATCGACCTGACGAAGATCGAGTGGGCCGCTCACTAAATGGTAGTGTTCTGCAATTCTAGAGGTCAGTATGCCGCGTATCGATGTGCGGCATACTGACCTCTTCCATAGTCTGACGCTGTGGTTCAAACCGTTCTTCAGTGGAGTGTGATTCCGCCATGCACGACGTAATTATCGTCGCTGTTCCTCTTGTTGCGATCTTGGCTGGCATACTCTTCAATCGAAGTGATGTTTCCGGCTTACGTGCCGAGCTTCGAGACACCCGCGGAGAGATCATCTCCCGCTTCAACAAAGTGGAAGATCACCTCGGCCGCATCGACGCTGACCTGCGCCAGTTTTACCATCTCACCGGCAAGCTTGAAGCGCGAATGGATGCGTTCGACAAGCGTGGCTAATCCCATAAGCCAGGCAGGCACTTCCCCGGCAGAAATCCTCGGACAGCTTGCTACCGAAACACGCAATCCCGCCAGCGAACACCTCGACGAGCTTTCGACCCTCGACCTGCTCGGCCTGCTGAACGACGAGGACGCCAAGGTGGCCTCAGCCGTCCGTCGGCAATTGCCCCAAATCGCCCAGGCGATCGACAGCCTCGTGGAGCGCTTTGATCGCGGCGGCCGGCTTTTCTACCTTGGCGCGGGCACCAGCGGTCGCCTGGGCGTGCTTGACGCCAGCGAGTGTCCGCCGACGTTCTCCGTTTCCGCCGATCTCGTGCAGGGGATTATCGCCGGCGGCGACCGGGCGCTGCGGCTTTCGAGCGAACACTCCGAGGACTCCCCCGAGCAGGGCGCAGCGGACCTTCAGGCAGCCGGCTTCGGCGCGCAGGATCGGCCCGATACGCTCGTCGGCATCGCCGCCAGCGGGCGCACGCCGTATGTACTCGGTGCCGTGCAGTACGCGAAGACGCTGGGCACACTTACGGTCGGCCTCAGTTGCGTGCCCGATTCGGCCCTGGCGCAAGCAGCAGACATTGCCATCACGCCGGCGACCGGCCCCGAAGTGCTCACGGGCTCCACGCGCTTGAAGGCCGGTACGGCCACCAAGCTGGTGCTCAATATGCTTTCCACGGGTGTGATGGTGCGCACCGGCGCGACCTTCGGCAATCTAATGGTCAATGTGCGCCCCACCAATGCCAAGCTGGTCGACCGCGCCGAGCGCATCATTGCCGAAGCCGCCGGCTGCACGGCGTCGGAGGCGCACGACCTGCTCCAAGCTGCCGATAGGAACGTAAAAGTGGCCATCCTCATGGAGCGACTCGGCCTTGACCGGTCCGCCGCTGAAGCTAGGCTGGCGCAGGCAGCCGGTCGTTTGCGTGTCGCGCTTGCCTAAGGAGTGCTTCCGGGAACGCTCTGCAACTTGCCGCACCGACCTGGGTTCACACAAGCAACAGGGCGAGTGCCGGCACACTCCGAAAACCATGTTCTTGATCGAGGAGATATCATGAAACCGACACGATTTGCATTGCCCCTTCTTTCCCTTGTCCTGTGTGCAGGAGCAGCCAACGCCCAGCCGCAGGGTTACGGTCCCCCACCGCCACAGGGTTACGGTCAGGGCGGTTACGGCCAGGGCGGTTACGGCGGCGGTGGTGGTTGGGATGTACCCCCGGCCGAGTTCCGCGCCGCGATGCAACGCGGCTTTCATGACGGCGTGGAAGGCGCGCGCCGCGATTTTCAAAACCACCGTCCGCCCAACGTGAACAACCGCGACGAGTTCCGCAACCCACACGTTCCCGGCCCCGATCGCCACGATTACCGCCAAGGCTTCCGTCGCGGCTATGACGTCGGCGTTCGTCACATCTACGGCTCCGGCCCAGGTTATGGCCCCAGATGAGATTAGCTATGCGCAAGTGAGCGACAAGAAAGCCCGGCCTACCCGGGCTTTCTCACGCTCATCCTACCCGTTCGGCCGCCCTTCGTGCATCCAACGGCTGTGAGCGGGCATCTTCTCGAGCTTTCCAAGGCCATGATCGAGTTTGCCGCACGCGCGGTTGAGTTTGCCGCCGCGCTGGTCATAGGGCTCGCCGCGTTGCAAGCCACCGTGAAGGCATTGCTGTTGTTTTATCGCCGCAATGCCACCCCGGCTCAGAAGAACGAGGTCCGGTTGACCATGGCGCGCTGGCTTGCGCTGGCACTCGAGTTCGAACTTGCTGCCGACATCCTGAATACGGCCGTCACCCCCAGTTGGGGCGACATCGAAAAACTCGCTGCCATCGCCGCGATCCGCACTGCGCTGAACTACTTTCTTGAGCGCGAAATCGATTCCGAATCCACCCGCAAACAGCAATCAGCCGAACAGCGCGTCATCGGGGCGCAAGCGGATGTTCTGGGCCATGGGAAGGTTTAGCTTAGGCAGGCCAAGCCCCTCGCATCTCAGAGCACATCCTTAGTACTTGCCTGCCTTCCAGAGCACCTAGGCGCGATCGAACTCGGCTGAGCTTTCACGAGACTAGGCCTCAAAGACTAAGCTTTCACGAAAACAATGTCGGCGCACTCATCTGCCGCTGCGGCATTTCCAGCCCAAAATGTCCATACGCCAATCTAGTCGCTACCCGCCCGCGCGGGGTGCGGTCGAGAAACCCGATCTGGATTAAAAATGGCTCATACACTGCTTCCAGCGCGTCCTCGTCTTCGGCCAGGGCCGCCGCAAGCGTGTTCAATCCAACCGGTCCGCCATCATATTTTTCAATAATGGTTCGCAATAGCCGCCGGTCGAGTTCATCAAACCCATGCGCGTCGATTTCCAGCATATCGAGCGCGCGCATGGCAGTCTCGCGGTCGATCCGGCCCGCCGCACGCACCTGCGCATAGTCGCGCACCCGTCGCAGCAGACGATTGGCGATGCGCGGCGTTCCTCGCGAACGGACTGCAATCTCAGCGGCCCCGTCGCGGTCCGTGACCACGCCCAGTACCTCCGCCGAACGCTCGACGATGAAACGCAGCTCGTCTTCTGTGTAAAAATCCAGCCGCAGCGGAATGCCGAACCGCGCCCGCAGCGGCGAGCTTAGCAGCCCCGGTCGCGTCGTCGCGCCTCCCAGCGTGACCGGGTGCAGCGTAACGCCATGGATGCGCGCCGAAGGCCCCGTCCCGATCATGATGTCGAGCGTGTTATCGTCAAGCGGCTTCACGTTCGTGAGAATGGCCGCTACATCACCCTGCACCTGCAGGGCCGGCGCGGAGGTCTGCTGATACCCCACCTCAAGCTCGTTGGCGATGATGGTGGCCAGCGTAGTTTTTCCCAGTCCCGGCGGACCGGAAAGCAGCACATGGTCCAGTGCTTCGCCGCGCGCCTTGGCGGCCTCAAGCGCAATGCGCAGTTGCTCTTTGACCTTGGTCTGTCCAATAAATTCGTTCAGCCGGTGCGGCCGCAGCTTCAATTCAAACTGCGCATCGTCCTCCAGGGCACCGGCAAAAACCAGGCGCTCGGGTTCGGAGCCGCTGGATCTCTTATCCTCTCCAGAAAACGGCTTGCGGGGATGGAACGGGGATTTCACCTGAGGCGATGGTAAGGCGAAACGGGCACCTTCGCAATCACAATCCGTAACGCGATCCCTTCATACGAATCACATTCCTAAAAATGCCCGATAGCGTGTTTGCAGCACGCCCGTGCCACGCGCCAAGGCGACCTTCGCGGTGTTGTATTGATACAGCGCGCTGACCAACTGCGCCTGCGCCCCGGTCACCGTCGCCAGCGCGTCGACAACCTCCAGATTGTCGGAAACGCCTGCCGCAAAACGGTCGCGTGCATCCGAAAGCTCCTGCTGCGCCAGGTCCACATTGCTTTGCGAGACCGTCACCAGCTGGCGAGAGGACGTGATGTCCAGCAGGCTGTTACGGATTTGGGAGTCGATCGTGCCCCGGAGACTGCTTTCCTGCGCATGGAGCGTCATCAACTGCGCCACGGCACTTTGCTCTTCGCCTCGCTGCGCCGCTTCCCGGAAAATGGGAAAGCGGAGCGAGCCTTCGGCTGTAAATACACCATGGAAGATGCCGGTATCCTGCCCAAGAATGCCGTAAAACCCGTTCACCGCTACCGTCGGCAGCCGTTGATAACGCGCTGCGTGTACCTCGCGCGCCGCTACTTCGAGTGACGCTTCGAGCGCCAACAGATCGCTCCGGCGTGTGTACGCCGTTTGTCGCGCCTGGTCGAAGTTCAGTTCGCCGAGCTCGGAAAAGGGCGCATCGTTGGTCAGGTCGAGCTCTTGCCCGGCCGGGATGCCCATGATGCGATTGAGCTGGATGCCATCCTTATCCAGCTGCGCGTCGGCGGATACATGCTGCTGCTGCCGCTGCTGGTATTCCACCTGTGCCCGCAGCACATCCAGCCGAATGCCGATACCGGCCTGATCGCGCGCGGTCGCCTGCTCGAATAACAGCTTCGCCGCAGCCTCCTGCGCGACGCTGTTGTTCAGGTTCGCCTGGTCCGCAAGCACCTGCAGGTATGCCGTGGTCACGGCTTCCACCACCTGCTCATTGTTGTCCTGAATCGTCAGGTTCACCGAGCGCTCTTCGGGCTTTACCGCGCGATACAGCTCAAGTTCCGGCAAATTGAACACGGTCTGATCGAGACTAATCTGCACGGAGGTGGTGTCCACCTTCACAATCGACGGGAATGTTAAGCCGGCAAATCCAGGGATGGAGCCGACCAGTGACGGTTTAAAGCCAAGCGCCAGCAGGTTGATTTCCTGCGCGCTGGCAGATGCCCGGAACTGCAAATTCGGAATCAACGCATTGGTTACCTGGCCGATATACCCGCGCACCAGCTGCTGGTTTGCTTTCTGAAAGCGCAGCCGCGCATTGCGCTCGAGCGCGAGGGAAACCGCATCGTCGAGCGACAACGAAAGCGGACCGGCCGCGGCCTTTTCTACAGGAAAGCCACCCGGCCCCGCCATCTGACCGGAAGCAACAAAACGTACCCCCGAACCTGCAGGCTGCACCAATCC
>CAXTNA010000098.1:0-10322 GCA_964245535.1 uncultured Acidobacteriaceae bacterium
AGTACGCGCAAAACTTGTCGCACCCCTCGATGATGGTGATGTAGCCGCGATGCGGATTTGACCGGCTCGTGAACTCCGTATCGAAGGTCTCTTCGGTCTGCCGGTCATCGAGCCCGGTAATGCGGTTTTCCCCCGCCTCCAACCGCGCCAGCATCGCCGGCAGATGCCGGTACGACGCCGACCCCGCCACCATCGACACATACGGCGCCTTTTCGAAGATCCGCTCGCCTTCCTGCTGCGCCACACAGCCGAGCACGGCAAACTTCTTGCCCTCACCCTGCATGCGCTTGTACTCGTTCAGCCGATGGAATACCTTCTGCTCCGCTTTATCGCGAATGGAGCACGTGTTGTACAGGATCAGGTCCGCCGCAGCCTCATCGGTCACCTGCGCATAGCCTTCGCTCTGCAACGTGCCGACGACCTTTTCCGAGTCGTGCGCATTCATTTGGCAGCCGAATGTTTCGATGTAAAAGGTTTTACTCACCCTTCTAGTATAGGAGAGTGTTGCGGTTCTCGAAGAGGGCGTCCGGAACCGCCGGGCAAGAGACCGGCAGTCCCGAACTTTCGGCAGATGCGATGCCTTCGTTTGGTTACCGATCGGCACCGGCGTGCCTGGAAGCGTTAGGAAGTCCCGGAGCCGCGTTCACGGTCTTCGTCTGCGTGAGCAGCGGGTCGAGGGCCGACCGAAACGCGGCAAACGGCTGCGCTCCGATCACCGTCGTCTTCACGCTCACCATTTGGCCGTCCGGAGCCGCCGTACCGATCACAAAGGTGGGGGTGCCGCTGATCTCCATCTTCGCGGCCTCGGCTGCGCTGCGCTGAATCGCTGGAACAAAGCGCGCACTCGCGACACAGCTATCTAACTTGGCTGTGTCAAGGCCGGCCTTTTTTGCGCGCTCATCCAGCTCCGTTGAACTTTGCGCGATCTGGTCGGTAAACAGACTGTCATACATTTGCCAATACTTGCCTTGTTCCCCGGCGCAGTTCGCTACCTGCGCCGCCGGCATGGCGTGTTCGTGAAAGGGCAGCGGCATGTCCCGGTAGATATACCGCACCTTACCCGTTTTGATGTAGGTATCGAGGAGTTGCGGATAAACAGCCTGTTGAAAGCGGCGGCAGAAGGGGCATTCAAAGTCACCGTACTCGATGATGACGACCGGTGCCGTAGCCGCGCCTCGGAACTGCTCGCCCTGGATCGTCAGGCTGCTTGGCACCTTGATTTCCGGAGGGGCGTTCGGGCCGGCTCGCATCATCCTCTTTAAATCGTCCAGGCGGTCCAAAATCAGTTGCTGCTGCTGCTTCAGGGTCTGCACCTCGTTGCGCAGACTTACCATATCCGCCTGGGTAGGAGCGGGCTGTTGTGCCAGGGCAGGAGCCGCGAACAAAGAAGCTGCAAAAAGGCCGCAGACAAGGAACCGGCCCGTCCAGCTGATTTCACATTCGGGAAGATACGATTTACGCATAAAACCTCAAGACATAAGTAGCACGGCTCATCGTTACAAGCAGATACGCGGAAATGTCTTTTGTCATTGCGAGCTAACATCAGACAGGAGATAGAACGGGGATCACCATCACCTCGCTGAACCCCGCTATCTTTAATTTACAGCCCATTGCTCGTTCGGTCCGCCGTTGCAGGTGTACGCTTGCACAATGGTCAAATTGGCTGTTTGATCGCCGCGCACATCCAAACAAAGACTCGGGTTATTGGCTGGATTAAAGGTGTAGAAACTTCCAGAGGCCTTCGCGGTCCATGCCTGTGCAGAGGATCCATTGCAAGGTTCGAGCACAACCGCCGATGTGCTAGCCGTGCCGGATGCGGTTAAGCAGTAAGGTCCCAGCGAAGTCGCGATGTTATACGCTCCGGCGGGCGAAACCCCGCTGTTCGAAAAAACAAAGCTCTGGGCGGCGGTTCCATTAGCCGTGTAGATGTCGATCTGGTTTCCGGCTGTGGTGCTGGCTGCATAATCGTCCAAGCGTGAGCCGGTGGCATTTTGGGGTGTGAGTACGTGGCTGCCGTTCAAACTGGCCGGCGCGGTGCTCCCATTTGGGCAAAAGGTGACGGTGTAGTTAGAACCCGTGGGGCAAGTCAGCAAGCCGTTGCTATCGTCATAGGCATAGGCGTACTCCGAAGGACAGCTGCTGTGGATATTGGTGACATAGGACTGCTCGGGCTGCGGCCAGTTTGCGACCACGCAGGTCGCGGACGTGCCGTAGTTGCCGCGGCAGCAGTACTGGTCTGTGTTGTATACCGAGCACGGACTGAGGCAGTCTCCATTACTCAACTCGCCCGCCGGGCAGTTTGTTTTGGGCGCAATCGTGCAGGTGTTCGGCGACTTGCAGCTTGCGTTCGAGATAGAAATGCCGATGGGGTTATCGAAACCGTCCACATAACTTACATCGTAGTAGTCGGTGCCGTTGGCACTAAGGTTAAATTCGGCAAGCGACGTGCCGGAAACCCCGGTTGTACCGGCGCACTGCAACCCCGTCCCGCCGCATTGGCCTGTGGAGCACACGGCCGGGCTGGCGCTGTTGCATCCCAAGCGGCCCCAGATACGGCCGTTAAAGTTATTGGCGACTGAGAAGGTAACGGAAGCTCCTGAGTTGAGTTGCCAGCCGCCGTTGTCATACACAGCGGGATAAATCCCAGGGTAGACGGTGTAACTACACTTGTTCACGACTGTGAAGTTCGTCGCGAGCAGATTCTGTGTGGAAAATAACAGCAGAAAGACAGCGGCGCCGATCGCTGTCATACGGGGGTACATCCCTAAACGGAACGTAGTGGTTCTCGGAACTCTCATGTACATCTCCTTTAGCAGACAAATAGCTAGCAGCGGCCAACACGAAGAGTGACACAGTCTTACAGTGCGACGAACCTATACCTTGCAAGGAACATTCGTCAACAGCTCTTTTTGTCTTTTCGTCTGCTCAACTTACAGCGGAGTGGACTGGAGTATGAAACGGGAGAGTGGAACCCACGATCACGCCTACTCTGGCGCATAGCAGCCCTCTGTGCCGGCCCGCCATGACCGCGAAACCCTTTGACGGATCGGATGGAGGAGATTGGTAGCGATATCGGGGCTCGAACCCGAACTCTTCGCCTTGAGAGGGCGACGTGTTAACCAGTTACACCATATCGCCACGGGCGGATTAGGGGTAATCCGCTGCAACTTCCTCACTATAACAAAATCGGGCCACGGCGAAAAGCAGCTCAGACATGCCAGCCGGGCCCGGATACAAAGGCGATGAAACCCTTGGATCTGATCCCCAAACCTGGTCCCTGTGCCCTAATCCCTCACCCCTGCCTTTACAACCCCAACTTCTTCACCTCGTCCGTGTAGTACTTCCGGTACAGGATGTCCCATTCCTGCGAGCCTTCCAAAATGATCTTGCGTTGCGAACTGATCTTCAGCCGCGCCGCCTGATCGATCTTCAGTTCCTCCATCAGCAGCTTTTCGAGCGCTTTCCGGGCTTCCTGGCGGATCGTGTTGCGGTCTTCAAGAAAATCCACCTCGGGAATCTCTGCCAACGTGTCGGCCACGGTGTGCGCCAGCTTGTTCAACTTGTCGCGGCTGATTCTCATAGCACCGCCTTGTACTTGCGGGCGAGTTCCTGCTTTACCTTCTTAAACATCTCCGGGTAGCTTGCTCCGCTCTTCAGCATGTCGCCTTGAAAGGCTTCCAGAATGACGCGAACCTCTTCGTTGATGCGATCTTCGAGCGACAACTCCTCGATCATGCCGGCGGTCACACGCTCGTTCACGAGCGCAGGTTTTTCCGTTCGGATCATCTTCGCTGCGACGAGGTGTTTTGTCGTTTCCCGCGCCAGATACCCGATATAGTCTTTGGAGAAGATCATGGGAACTTCAGGGTAGCAGACTCGCGCACAGCACAAAATACAGCAGTGCCCCACGCGCGACCCCTCCATCTGCGAAAATAGACGATGATGACCTTTGACGATCTGACCACATTGAAAGACGACATGGTCGCCTTCATCGCCGGGCATGGGCTGCGCCGCATGAATGCCTTTGTGCCCGAAGACGTGCCCAGCGTCTCCTTTGAAGATGACGATGTGGACGGCTGGAAGGACTTTGTCGAGCACGCCAAGGCTGCCAGCGTCCCTTTTGTAACCATGAATGACGTGCTGCTCGAGCCCGAAGATGTCGCCGCTCTGATCGCACAACTGCGGGATTCGAACTACCCCGATCCCGACGCTTCGGACCTCGAAGAAGCGCAGGCCCTCATGCGCCACGTCGGCAAGACCGGCTATCTGCAACTCGGCTTTGCGCACGGCGGGGTTGTGTTCCTCTACGAGACTGCAACGGAATGGTACGACCGCTTTCAAAACCTGCTCGACACGGTACAGGAGCTAGGCGGCATCATCGTGGACGACCACGACGACGAGTAGAAAGGCGATGGCCGCACTTACCGCCATGGGACCGGCGCGCTGGAAGATCGCCTCCGACACGGCCGACACCCGCGCGGCGGCTCAACTGGCCGAGGCCACCGGCCTCCCTCTGCCGCTTGCCCAGATCCTGCTCTGCCGCGGGATCGGAACACCCGAAGCAGCGCACACCTTTCTGCATCCATCCGCCGCGCATCTCCACCCACCCCATAGCATGCAGGGGCTTTCCACGGCGGTCGAGCGGCTGCGTCGTGCCCTCATCCGCGGCGAGTCCATTCTCATCTATGGCGACTACGATGTCGACGGCACGGTCGCGACGGTGCTGCTGAAGACAGCCCTCGAGCGCGCGGCGGTCTCCCTCGGTGTGACGCCGGACGTCCGTTACCACATCCCGCACCGCATTCGGGAAGGCTATGGCATGCGCGAAGGGCGCATCGCCGATGCAGCCGCGGAAGGCGTTCGCCTGGTCGTTTCCGTTGATACCGGCATCCGCGCCTTTGCCGCAGCGGACGAGGCGGCCCGGCTCGGGCTGGACCTCATCGTCACCGACCATCACCTCCCTGACAGGGACGGCGTCCCCGCGGCACTCGCGGTCCTGAACCCCAACCAGGCCGGCTGCGCCTATCCCTGCAAGGAGCTTTGTGGTGCCGGCGTTGCCTTTAAGCTCGCCCAGGCACTGCTTGAAAGCACCGCCCGGGATGCCGCGGAGCTCGCGCGGCTCCGCGAAAAGACGCTGCCCTCGTTCCTGAAGCTGCTGGCCATCGCTACGGTAGCCGATGCGGTGCCGCTGACGGGCGAAAACCGCATCATCGCGGCGCTAGGGCTCCGCGCGCTCCGCCAACCTGCGCAGTCCGGTCTGCAAGCGCTCATGGAGCTTGCCGGGATCGACCTCAGCCGGCCCTTATCGGCCATCGATGTCGGCTTCCGCCTCGGCCCTCGCATCAACGCCGCCGGACGCATGGATATTGCCTCCGATGTGGTCGACCTGTTTCTTGCCCGCGACCCGGCGCTCGCCCGGGCGTTGGCAGAAAAGCTGCATCGGCTGAATGACGACCGCCGCGCCACCGAGGCCCGCGCCCTGGAGGAAATCGAAGCACGCCTGATGCAGCTTGCCGCTGGTGCCGAGGGCCTCGCGGGCTGTCTGGTGCTCGATGACACCCCCGCCGCACCCTGGCACCGCGGCGTCGTCGGTATCCTCGCTTCGCGCGTCGTCGAGCGTACGGGACGCCCCGCGCTGGTGCTCACCCATGAGGACGGGGAGGCCCACGGTTCTGCCCGTTCCATCGCCGGCTTCCACCTGCTCGATGCGCTCACCGCCGTGCACCTCGAAGCCGAAACCCCGCTCTTTTCCCGGTTTGGCGGACACGCCCAGGCCGCCGGCTTCGCCCTGCCATCCCTTCGTGTTCCGGAGCTGCGTTCACGCCTGGAAGAGTTCACCGCACGGGAGGGCACCCTGCCCACGCCCGACGGGCGCACCCCCTGCGATGCGACCATCCGTTTTGCCGACCTCACCCCTGCTTTCTTCCACGCGTATGAGCGCTTTGAACCCTTCGGCAACGGCCATCCGGAGCCTGTGTTTTTCGCAGAAGGCATTCGCCTTGCCGCCCCGCCCCGCGTCATTGCCGAGCGGCACCTCGGGCTGCAACTGGAAGAGCCCGCAAGCGGGCGCCGCTTCCGCGCCACGGCCTGGAGTCGTCGCACAGATTGGGTTGCGCGTGCGGGCGAAGAGGGCTGGATGCAGGGCACCATGTTCGACCTCGCTTGTCGTTTGCGGCGCAACTGGCACCCGGACTTCGGCGGCTGGGAGTTGGAGGTGCTTGCAACGGAAGCGCGCTCCCCTGGGCAGCGCTAGGCTTTTTTGCCCAAACAATTTCCTACACTTTTCGCAACCAAAGAAAGCGGGGGTGCTCTTATATACTGAACTTTCGCGTATGGCAGAAACGAAAAGCACCCGAAGCCGAACTTGGATCTGGATTGTTTCCCTTCTGATCGTTTTGGCTGCTTCGTTGTACTTTTTTCTGCCTGGTACACGCGACCGCGTCGTCGTAGAAACAGCGAAGGTTGAGCGAGATGATCTCGCCAAGATGTTCACCACCAACGGCAAGGTCGAACCGCTCGCCGATTTTCAAGCCCACGCACCCACGGCCAGCACTGTGGAAGATTTGCAGGTTCGTTTGGGGCAGCAGGTCACCCGGGGCCAGCTTCTGCTGAAACTCGACGCGACCGATGCGGAGTTGCGCATCGCAAATGCAAAGAATGCATTAACGGTTCACAACCAAGATCTGCAAAACCTTCAGAAGGGCGGCACACAAGACGAGCTGCTGACAGAACGGGCAAATCTGAGCAGCGCGCAGGCGCAGCTCAAAGACGCCTCGACCAGCCTGAGTTCGCTGCAAGCTTTACAAGCCAAGGGTGCCGCTTCCTCCAACGAGGTGGCGGCGGCCCAGGCACGTGTTGTGGATGCACAGGCGCGCGTCAATCAGCTGCAGTCACGGCTTGCAAGCCGCTACGGGACGGGCGATTATGCCGTCAGCCGGTCGCAATTGAGTCGCGATCGCCAGGAGCTCGCCACGGCGCAAAGCGGACTTGCCGGCTTGAACGTGCACAGTCCCTTCAGCGGCACGGTCTATTCGCTGCCGATCGCCCGCTACGATTACGTCAGTCCAGGACAGACTTTGCTTAGCGTGGCGGATTTGCACAAGCTTCAGGTCCGCGCCTTCTTCGATGAACCCGAGATCGGCAATCTTGCCGCTGGCGAGCCGGTAAAGATTGTCTGGGACGCCAAGCTCGACCGCACCTGGCACGGCCACGTCACGCAGGCACCCACCACGGTCGTCAGTGTGGGTACACGCAATGTCGGGGAATGCCTGATCAGTGTCGAAGATGCACAGGGGGATCTCCTCCCGAACACCAACGTCACGGTCACGGTGACCACGCTGCAGCGCCGCAACGTACTCAGCCTTCCCCGGGAAGCCTTACACACCGAAGGCACTAGAAATTACGTGTTTCGCATCGTGGACGGCAAGCTGGTACGCACGCCCGTCTCCGTGGGTTTATCGAACCTGGTTCGCTTCGAGATCCGGGAGGGCCTCTCGGCGGGCGAGGTCGTCGCCGTGCGCTCCCCCACCGATACCGAACTGCAAAACGGGCTTCCCGTGCGGATGCAGCCCTGATGCGCGGTTCCCTGCCACCAGCGTGTGATGCTCGACCGTATCTCAGTCGATCCGCCGTGCACGCGCGTTCAGCGTGGAGTTTTGCTGCGCTTCAAACCGCTTGCAGAGCCTTGTTTCGGTCCATGGCCGTCATCGTCTGCGCGCTGGCCTTCAGCGTTTCGGTTACCAACGCGCCGGCGCAGGCCGCTCCCGCTACTGCGAAGAATCTTGACACCGCCGAACACCTTCTTCTCGCCGGCCGCGCCGACGAGGCCGCCAACCTCTTGCAAGCGATGCTCGCGACAAACACGGGCAATGGCGCCGCCCATCTGCTGCTTTGCCGGGTCTATCTTTCCGAAGATTTTTCGACGCCGGCCGCGACGGAATGCGAGTCCGCGCTCGGCAACGGCCTTGCCAAGAACAGCGATGCACAAGACTGGGCAGGGCGCGCGCTGGGCGCCCGGGCAGCCCATGCCGGCATGCTTTCCGGCTTGCGGCTTGCAGGCGCGGTACGCTCCGCTTTCGAAACCGCTTTCAGCCTGAACCCAGGCAGTGAAGCCGCAGCCGTCGATCTCGGCCAGTACTACACCAGCGCGCCGTCCCTTGTCGGCGGCGGCAACGATAAAGCGCTCGCCTTGGCCGCCCGCATCGAGCGCGCGATGCCCGAAATTGCACATCGCATCCGCGCCATGGCTGCGGAAAAGCGTGACGATCCCCTGACCGCCGAACACGAGTTCCAGGCCGAAGCTGCCGTGACCCAACGCCCGGGCGCTCTGATCGACCTCGCCACGTACTACGGCCGTCGCGGACAAACGGCGAAGGCCGTCAGCGTCGCGCAAACCGTCATTGCGCGTGACCGTCTCGTCGACGAAAACGTGGTCGAAGCTGCCGGTGTGCTTTCTGACGCCGGCAGGCCCGACCTCGCCGAGGCCGCCCTGCGTAGCTATCTTAGCCATGGCCTGAAAAGCGATCGCGCGCCGGCCTTTGCCGTGCATACGCAGCTCGGGACCCTGCTTGCGCATCGTGGCGAGAAGGCAGCCGCGCGCGACGAATTCAAGCAGGCCTTGGCCCTGGCGGCGCAGTACGCTCCGGCACAGAAAGGTTTGGCCGCGCTGTGATGCCTCTGCTCCGCTCCATTCCGTCTTTTTCAACGGCTGCGGTGGTCATGCGCTCGCTGGTGCTGACTTTTTGCGCTTGCCTCGCCCTGTGTACTATCTGTCCGGCGTCTGCGCAGATCTCCCTTTCAACCGCCGTCAACCTTGCGCTTGAAAACAATCCACGCGTCCGCATGGCGCAGGCCGACCTGACCAAAGCGCAGGCGGTGCTTGCGCAAACCCGAGACGCCTACATACCTGCCGTGTCCACCACCGCCGGCGTAGGCCGGGCAACCGGTGCGCCGCTTTCGCCCCCGGTAGTTTTCAGCATCGCCGCACAGTCTTTGGTTTTTAGCTTTTCGCAGCCTGATTACATCCGTGCCGCGCGGGCCGGCGTGTACGCCGCGCAGCTCGCCCTGCAAGTTGCCCGCACCGACGTCGCGGAAGATGCCACGACCAGCTACATCGCTTTGGATAACGCCCGCGAGCGTCAGGCCGTTGAACGCGAGGCCCTTGCCATCGCCAGTCGCCTGGTGGCGATCGTGGAAGATCGTTATGCTGCCGGAGTCGACCCCCACATCGAGCTAACCAAAGCGCAGCGAACCGCCGCGCAGCTGCGCCTCCAGGCGCTTCTGGTCGACGATGAGATCGCCACGAACATCGAACACCTCGCCATGCTGACCGGCATGCCTGCGGCCGGCTGGAAGACCGTGCCTGCTTCCATTCCCGCCTTTCGCCCGCCCACGGTGCCCGACGCCGCGGCGACTACCGATCCACGGCAGACGCAGGGCATTTCGGCTGCGTTTGCCTCCGCGCGTGCCCGGGAATACACCGCCCACGGCGAAAAACGTTATCTGTTTCGCCCGCAACTCGGCTTTTCTATTCAATACAGCCGTTTGGACGATGCATTCAGTTCGTACGATTTCTACTACCCGGGTTTTCGGCAGCGCGCTAATGGCCAGCTGAACAGCTTTAACTCTTTCAGCGTGGGCGTGCAGCTCACGGTACCGCTCTTGGACATGGTTCATCGGGCGCGTGCGCAGGAGATTGCCGCCGATGCCGCGCATCTGCGCTTTGACGCGCAATTGCAGCAGAACACCTTTCTGGAGGGCCGGCAAAAGCTGCGGCACAGTGCTGCCGAACTCGCCGCCCGGGCAGATCTCGCTTCGCTCGATCACACGCTCTCCCAGGATCAGCTCGATGCGATTCTTGTGCGTTTGCGGGCGGCTGCCGGGGTTGCCGGCGGCGATCAACTCACCCCCAAAGATGCGGAAAACGCCCGCCTCGCCGAACGGCAGCGGAGCCTGGAGCAGCTTTCAACGGAGCTGCAGCTACGCCAGGCCGAGGTTTCCCTGCTACGCCAGGAAGGCACGCTTACCGAGTGGCTTGCCGCTACGATCTCGGCGGTGCCCGCGGGCCCGGTTCCCGGCCTAACTGCCGCACCCGCGGTGACTTCGCCCGAAAGCAGTCCCACTCTGCCTGCGACAACGGGCACCACGCCGGGTTCCTTATCAGGATCGTCCCCGGCATCGGCGCCTGCCGGCACCGCGCCGCTTTCGGTGCCCACCACGGGTACGTTGCCTTCCACCCTTCCTTCCGCGCCGGTCACCACGCCTGACGCGCCCTCCACGGCACCGCCGGGCACACCACCAACCCCGCCCGCCACACCCGGAAG
>CAXTNA010000099.1:0-10099 GCA_964245535.1 uncultured Acidobacteriaceae bacterium
TCTATCCGGTACCGAATCACCTTACGCCATCGAAACCTTCGGTCGCCCGCGCCGCATCACCATCGACCCCGACAACTGGCTCTTGAAATCGACGCCCGATCTCAATGTGCGTGTGGCTGTCCTGCGCGGACAGCAGGATGTGCAGCAGGGCGACCTGCTGGGCGCGGTAGCGGAGTATCAGAAAGCGCTCGATTCAAACCGCGGCTCATCTCTCGCCAACTACCGGCTTGCCGAGGTCTTCATGATGCAGAAGAACTACCAGTCTGCCGCCAATAGCTTCCGCGACGCCCTGCGTGGCGACAACGATCCGAAGTGGACCGAAGTCTGGAGCCATATCAACCTGGGCAAAATCTTCGACGTCACCGGCCAACGTGAACGCGCGGTGAACGAATATCGTCAGGCGGTCCAGACCAACGACAACACCCAGGGCGCCGTTAACGAAGCCCGCTCGCTTCTGCAAAAGCCCTACCAGGCCCCGCAAACAGGCGAGTAACTCTCACTGCTTTATCAATCCCGAAAGGAATCTGCGGCCGGCTTACCGCATGCCCAAGGTAATCCAGTCCCCTGCCGATCCTGTCCTAATTTTCGCGCTTGGCTCGGCGTCGAGCCGCGAGCTTGGACCCACCCAGACCGAAGGCTCCGGTGACAGCGATCCCTACCACGATCACCAGAACCACAATCGTCACCACCAACGAAACACCCGCCACCAGCGCCGCTACGGCAGCGGCCAGGCAGGCTTTGATCACGGCGAAGATCGTGTGAATCAGAACCAAAATGTGATTTCCAAATGCTTCGGTGAAGCTTACTGTCGAATCCTGATTAGAGCAGGCGCATCAGCCCTACGCAATCACCATCGACATGGGACCGAAAAACCATCGTTGTAGAACCTCATCAGCTACAGCAGCGCACACCGTTCAGCACCTGCACCATCGCGGTAGACCCAGCGTTTCGCGTCGGGCGAAAAGCCGAAGAAACATACGCCATGGAACTCCTGCTCAGAAGGCAACATCCATTCCCAGCACCACGCTTACGCCCATCTCTTCCAGCCACCGCTTCATCTCCTCTAGCACCCAAGGCGCGGTAGTCCCGGCAGGCACCACTATCAACTCGCCTCCCAGCATGTCCGCCCCGCTGGCGCGTAAGGCGATACAGCGATCGGCACGGTAGGTGCAGGCAGCAAGATCGCTGATGCTCAGCACCCGCGTGGGTGTACAGAGGATGGTGCGCGGAGGCGCCATCCGATCCACCATGCTGAAGATTTCCAGCTTCGATTCGAGCTCGTCGGGAACAAAATCGATTGCCAAATCGGCTTCTCGCACGGCGTTTTCAACGGTAAGCGAAAACCGCAACCGGTGCACCACCTCCGGGTCCGATAAGCTGCTCAGTTCCTCCTGCGCGCGGCGCAACCGCGCCGGCATCACATCCTCCAACACGGTTTGAAATCCACTGCGAGCACACCGGAGTGCAAAGCTTCTACCCTGCTCCCCCGCACCGATTACAGCAACCGTTCTGATTGCATGCGCGGAACCTGCCACGGACGTCGCTTGGGCGTTCGTCGCATCCACGGTAGCCGGGCTACTTCGCTTCCAAAGCAGTGATCACCGAAGCATAGCTTGGGTCCGATTGACGGATATGCTCGGATACGCGTTCCCGTTCTTCCGGCGTAAGAATCGGCATCACTGACAAAATCCGCCGCAGGGTGGTCGAGATATCGTCGACGTAATTCATGGTGCGAATAGCTTCTCCAGACAGGGGCACAGCAAATCTCCTTCGATAGCTCCAGTGTACCCGGTTGTAGCAACGCCGTGCAGCCTGAGTTCCACCAATCAAGTGTCCTCTCAACCGGAGTCGACGGTCCTGTCGTCCGCGTAGTGGAATGACGCATAGTTCCAGCTGCCGGATGTCCGCTATCGGCTCTCGTGGGTAAGCTCCTCCTCCAAACCCAAATGCGCTTCCTCGGTAGGTCCGCCGCCCCCAGGACCCTCCAGCTTTTCCCGCTTCCCGTCCCGATCTGTCATCTCCGTGATGGCTGCAAGCTTGGTCGCAAAATCCGGATGCAACGCCTGCAAGTCATAGCGCCACGTCCAGTTCCCCTCCGTAGCAGCCGGCTTGTTCATGCGTGCCTCGCTGCCCAGGTGCAACACATCCTGTAGTGGAAAAACACAGGTGTTTGCCACAGAGCTCGCCGCCAGCTTGATAAAGGTCCAATCGATTTCGGGATCATGCTTGATCGTCCGCGTGTATACCTGCACCTGTTCGCGTTCCACCGCTGTGGCGTCTTCCTGCCACCACCCCAATGTGGTGTTGTTATCGTGCGTTCCCGTGTACACCACAGTGTTGGTGACATAGCGATGCGGCAGATACAAATGTCCGCCGCGTTCCGCAAAGCCAAATTGCAGAATCCGCATCCCCGGCATGCCGAAAAATTCCCGCAGTTCGTCCACCTCGGGCGTGATCAGCCCTAGATCCTCGGCAAGAAAAGGCAACTCTCCCAGCGTCTCTTTCAGTCGCTGAAATAGTGCCCGCCCTGGTGCCTTTACCCAGTGACCATCGACGGCCGTTTCCGCCGCAACGTCAATCGACCAGTACGCCTCAAAGCCCCGAAAGTGATCCAGGCGCACACTGTTGTACAACGCCAGCGCGCGGCGAAAACGGGCAACCCACCAGTCAAAGCCACGCTCCTCCAGCAGGTCCCATCGGTACAGCGGATTACCCCAGCGCTGGCCCGTTTCCGAAAAGTAATCGGGCGGCACACCCGAAACGCGCACCGGCTTCCGCTGCTCGTCCAATTCAAAGATCTCCGGATGCATCCACACATCGGCACTGTCATAGGACACAAAGATGGCCACGTCGCCAAGGATGCGCACTTTTTTCTCACTGCAGTAAGCCCGCAACGCCGACCACTGCTCTTGGAAAAAGAACTGCAATACCTGCTCCACTGCAAGCTCGCGGCCGCAATCCCGCATCAAGCTGGAAATCGCCGTTTGCTTCCGAAACGCAAACTCTGCCGGCCAGTCGATCCAACTCTTATATTCGAACCGCCGGCGCAACACAGAAAACAAAGCCCAATCTGTCAGCCATGAGGTGTTTTCCTGAGCAAAACGCTGAAAGCGTGCGCGATCTTCCGGCCCGGCCTTATCCAGAAACCCCGCCGCAGCTTCTTCCAGCAAGGGCTGTTTCAACGCGAAAGCCACTTCAAAATCGCAAGGTCCATTGTGCCCCGGCAGCCCGGCAATCCTGTCAGCGCCGATCCATCCCGCATCTACCAGCCGCTCCAGGCTGATCAACAGCGGATTGCCTGCAAACGCAGAAAGCGCTGAATAGGGCGAACTGCCATACCCGGTCGGACTGAGCGGCAGCACCTGCCAAAGCCGCTGTTTCGCGGCTGCCAGAAAGTCTACGAAGCCATACGCCGCCGGTCCGAAGTCGCCGATGCCCCCATACGAAGGCAACGAAGTTACATGCAGCAACACGCCGGAAATGCGTTCAGCGTTCATTAAATCCTTCCCCCATGTTTCTTGCGTGAATAGGCTGCGAGCCAACCCGTAGGACGTGCAGGCTGAAATAGAAGATGCCGGGCCATAAAGACCCGGCATCACTTTTACACCATGCGCCTTGGTCTACCCACAAACATCAGCTGCCCAACGGTAGACCTGTCGGCTTGCGGCTATACACGATCGCTCCCGCGCGCTCGTAGCGGTCCATCAGCGTTCCTGCGAACACGTTGAACACCTCTTTGCGCTGATCGTCCAACAGCTTATCTTTCGTCGCGGCAAGGTGCTGCGCGATATCGTCGGCTGTCGGCTGCTGCACTTCGAGCACCTGCGCCACGGCGCCGTTTGGGCCCTCATTGATCGGTCCAGAGATGCCGCCCTTGGGCAGGCTGAAAATCGCAGCCGCATCGCCGCTCAGAGCGCCAAGATCCTGCACCTGCGCATCGCGTCCCACCAGGTCGCTGGTCTTTACCGGTACATTCATCTCCGCCGCGGCTTTGTGCAGATCGCCGAGTTGCTTTGCACGGTCATCCAGCTTGTGCAACTGCGCGTTCAACAGTGCCGGCGCGCGCTCGTCACGGTAGTCCTCGAGCACATGGTCCCTCCAGTCAGCAAAGGCCGGGGCATGCGCGGCCTGGACTCCCACCACCTGGAAAATCGCCGAACCCTCGCCCGTAGAAGCAGCCTGCGGCGCGGCCCCTTTGGCGGCACCAAATGCTGCCGCGAGCAAACTCGCGGAATCCGGCAGGCTTGCAATGGTTCCGGTGCTGCTGAGGTAATCCGTTGTCACAATTTGCAGGTTGTGCGCCTTTGCCGTGGCGTCCATGCCCCTTTTCGCCGCCTCGGCCGCAAGCTGGTTGGCAAATGCACTCTGGGCGGCAGTGAACTTCTGCGCGGAAACTTTGCCTGCGATTTCGTCTTTCACCTCGGCCAGGCTTTTCGCGTGGGCCGTTTGCTTCTCCTCAGTCTGAATGATGTGGTACCCAAACTGCGACCGCACCACATCCGATGTCTGCCCCGGGCTGAGCGCCATCGCGGCCTTCGCGTATGCCGGGTCCAGGCTGGTTGTTGGGATCATCGGCAGCTCGCCGCCCTGCGTTTTGCTGCCTGGGTCATCGGAATTCGCCTTCGCCAGATCAGCAAAGTTCGCTCCGCCTTTAATCTGCTGTAGAAGCGCTTGCGCCTTCGCTTTGGCGGCCGCGTCGACCTTTGCATCCGCGCCTTTGGGCACCGTCAGCAGGATGTGCCGCGTCTTCACCTCTTCGGGCACCTGGTACTCCGCGGCATGCGCGTTGTAATACGCCTGCAAATCGGCATCGGTGGCCTTGGGTGGGCCGCCCGGCAAGTTTGAGGTGTCTACCGGAAAAAAGGCAATCTTGCGCGTCTCAGGTACTGCCGTCGCATACCGTGCCGCGTTGGTTTTGAAATACTGCTCCAACTCTGCATCGGTCGCGTTCACTGTCTTCTTTATGTCCGGCAGCGAAAGCACAGCATAGTCGAATCTCACCTTCTCGCCCTGCTTCAGATACGCGTCCCGTGCCGCCGCATCCGAAACGCTGACCGCGCCGGTGACCAACGCCTCAAGACGCTGCAGTTCCAGGTCCTGCTTTACTTCAGACTCGAAACGCACCACCGAAAGATTGAAGTACTGCCCCACGAAACCTTCATACTTCTCCGAACCGATGAACTGCCCACCCGGAAAGAGGTACTGGCTTAACGGACCGGTTTGTAGCTCGCGCCGCAGATCCTCGTTGCTGACCTGCAGGCCCAGCCGATCTGCCTCCCGCACCAGCACCGCCCGTTCCACCTGCTGCTGCCCTGCCCGCGCCAGAATGAACGGCAAGTAATAGTCGGGCATCTGCTGCTGGCGAAGCTGTGCCCGGGCGCTCGTTTCCACCTCGGCATTCGTGATCGAGGTGTTATCTCCAGACATTCTGCCCAGTAAGCCCGGCCCGCGTACCGTTGCAAAAACGGTACCGTTCGCCCCGGTTCCATTGTCGAAAATGCCCGGCACGAGCGTGACAACCATCGAAAGAATTGCGGCGGCAATGATCACGCCAAAGATGATCTTGGTGGCGCGGTTATCCTTTTGAAACAAACTGAGCATAAGGGAGGGCGAGCCTTCTTCCTGGACGGATCGCGCACACAAATCCGTATCGACTTAGCACGGCGGACAAGAGCAGGTCACAAGCTGCCGAAGCGTTCGCACATGGTTGTTGAAGTATAAATCACATGCTATGGGCCGCTGCCTGCTCCACCTCACGTAGTTGCGGTCTTGGAAGTTTCGATGAAGGCGCGAGCGTCCCTTCGCACACAAGAACCCGAAAGCCAGGACCTCGGCCCTGGCTTTCCCAATAAACGCGATCACATTTGCTCAGTACGGGTACGGGTAACCAGGCGGCGGTGGCGGATAAGCGTACCGACGCCGTACCACCGGCGGCGCTCCCTGTACCGGCCCAGCGGCGTAAGCCAGCCGCTGCATTTCCTGCTCGGACACCGTGCGGACCTGTGCTGGTTGCGCTAAATGGAATGTCAGCACCGCTTCCGGCGGAATGACCACGCGCCCACCCGGTGTCGAAGCCGAACCCGCTACGCCCGCGCCTGCACCTACGCCGGCGCCGATCGCCGCTCCTGCGCCGCCACCGGCAACACCGCCGATGATCGCGCCGATCGCACCGAGTCCGATCGCACTATTCACCGTGCCCACCGTTTTATCGCGCCCTTGCCGCTCCCAAACATCCGACGTGATCGGATACGTAACACCGCCCAGGGTGACGCTGGAAATCTGCAATGAAAGCTCTCCCTGTCCCTTGAGAGCCCCCGCCTTTCTCGCATCGACCACCACTCCTTGCACGCTGGCGCCACGTGGAATCGCGACTTCTCCACCGGCGGTAATGTCGCTCAGCACGGTTCCGTCAAAGGGAGTGCCGACTTGCAGATGATTCGCGTCTAACCCACGATTGATGCGCACCCGCAACAGCGAACCGCTTGGGACAAGCACATCGACGCCACCCTGCTGCCCGCCTTGCGGCGCCGCATACACGCCCTGCGGTGGGTACGGCTGTTGATATCCCGGCGCGGGCTGGCCGTAGGGACTTTGCGCCGGCTGCGAGGCTCCTTGCGAATAGCCCGGCTGCGCGTACCCACCAGGCTGGCTGTAGGCCCCAGGCTGGTTGTAGCCGCCCGGTTGTCCATACTGGGATTGCCCGCTATAGGGCTGCTGCCCATACCCTGCTTGACCATTGTTTGGCGACGGGTAACCCTGCTGCCCATACCCAGGCTGGCCGGCATTTTGTTGCCCATACACTCCGGGCTGTCCTGCTCCCGGCTGACCTGCTCCCGGCTGACCAGGATAGCCTTGCTGCCCATATCCACCCTGCGTGGCCGGCGCTTGCTGCCCATAGGCCTCCTGCCCGTTCGCATAGCCGGGCGGGGGCGTCGCCGCACCCGGAGACCCATTGGCTCCATTTGATTCTGGGTATCCACCTGCACCCATCTCGCTTCGACCCTGATATGGGGCCGCCGGTTGCGCGGGAGCCGCAGGCGTGTAACTGCCGTCCGACTGCAACACGGGCTGATTGCCTTCGTTCTCCGATGTTCCCGGCGCAGCATCGGCCCCCACCGGGGGCGGCGTGGTGCCTAAGCTCAGCTCATCCACTACTTTCTTCACGCCGGGTGCCCGCGCCACCAGATTTTCCGCACGCGTGCGCATGGTTTCGGTCTGCACATTGCCGGTCAGGGTGACAATGCCGTACACGGTGGAAGACTGAATATTCTGTGTCGAAAGTTCAGGGGCCGCCGCCAAGGCCTTCAGCACATTCGATTCGATCTGCGCGTCCGGCGTGCCGCCCGCATTCTGCGCCAGCGCTTCGGTGGGAGCCAGCGACGATGCCACTGTTATCGCCAATCCCCCAAGCAAAATCGCACTTCCCCCTGTCAGACTGTTCTTCCGCTTTGCCATAAACTCCTCATCAGCTGTACGCGACCATCGTGGGTACCCGCAGATCCGTTGCAACCCTTCGCGTACACCGTTCACGTACACACAGACGCACGTTGCGGAGAAAAGTTCCGATCCGCGCAACCGGCGCGGCCAGCCTTTCCTGCTTGTTGCTCTTGGCTGCCCTGCCCTGCTTTTCAGATGCAAGCGGGCAAACTCCGCCTATCGAAAGATCTACAACCTCCAGGGAGTCGACACCTTCCCGCCAATCACGTCCACTGCTCCACAAGCAGCCTCGCTTACGTGCAGCGGACTGTTTGCCAACATTGACGCACGCTTGGCGACCCCTTATATTTGGAAGTGCGGGGTGGAGCAGCCCGGTAGCTCGTTGGGCTCATAACCCAAAGGTCGTAGGTTCAAATCCTACCCCCGCAACCAAAGAATCAAGAATGCGCAAGGCGCGACAAGATCGAATCGTCTTGTTCTCCACGCCTGCAACAGATTGAAGATTCAGGCGCTCGCTTTATCGCTTGAGCGCCACCTCATCGCCTCACTGGGCGCTTCGCACAGTGAGGACACACCGCCAAAGCTTCATTGTCGTCTGGATAGAAGCTCGCCGCATCAAAACCGGCTTTCCAGAAGACATTCTTGAAAGGCTCGCATGCCTCGGCATAACGCAGCCATTGACTTTACCGGCTCTTCAGAAGATCCCGCACCGCAAGATTCAGGCTCAATACATTCACCCGCGGTTCGCCTAGCAACCCGAGTTGCCGAGGCGTCGTGCTTTGCCGTACCAGTGCCTCCACCGCGGAGTCGGCCACATGGCGCTCCTGCGCCACACGATGTACTTGGTACAACGCCGCCGCTGGAGTGATGTCCGGATCCAGCCCGGACCCGGACGCTGTTACCAAATCCACCGGCACAGGCATCCCCTGGTCTTCCGTTTTTGTGCTGCTGTCCACACGATCGATCAGAGCCTTACTCGTCGGCCCTAGATTGGAGCCCGAAGAGGCTGATGCGTCATAGCCAGTGCCTGCAGCCGATGGGCGGCTATGAAAAAAGCCCGGCCCTGTGAAGGGCTGCCCCACCAAAGCCGAACCGACCGCCTCTCCACCCCGCGAAACTATTTGCCCATTCGCTTTTTCTCGCATGGCAAGCTGCGCCACACCAGTAATCAACAACGGATAGCCGATCCCAAAGAGCACTGCCGTGATGATCGTGTAAAGGCAAGCGGTAACAAGATGCTTTTTCATAAGTTCTCCAAAAGGACAGCAACACAGGAACAGCAGTTCAGGCCAAGTGCATCGCCACAATCAGCATGTCGAGCAGCTTGATCCCGATGAACGGAATGATCATTCCGCCTAAACCGTAGACGAGCAGGTTGCGTTGCAACAGGGCCGCAGCGGACATAGGCCGATACGCAACACCCCGCAACGCCAATGGAATCAAGCCCACAATGATCAATGCATTAAAGATCACCGCCGACAGCACTGCCGATTCTGCGTTGTGCAGATGCATCACGTTGAGCGCGTTGAGCACAGGAAATACACCCGCGAACATCGCCGGGATGATTGCGAAGTACTTTGCCACATCGTTTGAAATGGAGAAGGTCGTCAGCGCGCCACGCGTCATCAGCAACTGTTTACCGATCGCAACAATCTCGATCAGCTTAGTCGGGTTCGAATCAAGATCGACCATGTTGCCGGCTTCCTTTGCCGCCTGCGTCCCCGAGTTCATCGCGACACCCACATCGGCTTGTGCCAGCGCGGGTGCATCGTTTGTGCCGTCACCGGTCATGGCCACGAGCTTGCCCTCAGCCTGCTCACGCTTGATCAAATCCATCTTGTCCTTCGGCTTGGCCTCCGCGAGAAAATCATCAACGCCGGCCTCGCGGGCAATTGCAGCCGCAGTCAGCGGATTGTCTCCAGTGATCATGACGGTGCGAATGCCCATTGCGCGCAACTGCTCGAAACGTTCCTTCATCCCACCCTTGACCACATCCTTCAGATAAATCACGCCCAGTGCGCGGCCGTTCTCCGCAACTACCAGCGGCGTTCCCCCTTTGCGGGCGATGTCTTCGACGGACGAACGCACCGCATCGGGCATGGGCGCGCCTTTCTCCATGAGGTAGCGCCCAAGTGCATCAACCGCTCCCTTGCGAATCGAACGTCCATCCACCTCAATACCGCTCATGCGCGTCGTTGCGGAGAAGGGCACAAACTCCGCGTTCATCTGTCCGAGTTCCCTTCCGCGCAGGTTGTAACGCTCTTTCGCAAGCACCACAATCGATCGGCCTTCCGGCGTTTCATCGGAAAGCGAAGAAAGCTGCGCGGCATCGGCAAGCTGGTCGGCAGAAACACCGGGCGCGGGTAGGAACTCTGCCGCTTGGCGATTGCCGATCGTAATGGTTCCCGTCTTATCGAGCAGCAGCGTATTGACATCGCCTGCGGCTTCCACCGCGCGCCCTGAAGTGGCTAACACATTGTGCTGCACCAGCCGGTCCATGCCAGCGATGCCGATCGCGGAAAGCAAGCCGCCGATTGTTGTCGGAATCAGGCAAACCAACAAAGAAATCAACACAAATACGGTCTGCGGCGCGCCGGAGTACATCGCAAACGGCTGCAACGTCACCACCGCGAGCAGGAAAATAATCGTCAACCCCGCAAGC
>CAXTNA010000100.1:0-5171 GCA_964245535.1 uncultured Acidobacteriaceae bacterium
ATACAAGATCAGTCATTGAGGGGTGATGATGCAGATGAATCGGCGCAGCTTTGTTCGATCGGCAGCCTTGTTGGCAGCGGGAAACGCCGCGGGGCTGGGCTCGATGGGGATGCTCAATGCCTTCGCGCAGAGCGCGACAAGCAGTGGCGTGGGTGATGATTACAAGGCGCTTGTCTGCATTTTTCTGAGTGGCGGCAACGATGCCAACAACATGATCGTTCCGTTCGACCGGGATGGGTATGCGGGATATGCGGCGGCCCGCGGTTCCATGGCGCTCGCGCAAGCGAGCCTGCTGCCCTCAGCGGCAATGCCCGGCTTTGCGTTGCATCCCAGTCTGGGCGGGGTACGGTCACTGATCGACAGCGGCGCGGCGGCAGCGGTGGTAAATGTGGGTACGCTGGTGCAGCCGCTGACGCGCGCGCAATACCTGAGCGGCGGCGCGGCGCCATGGAACCTGTTTTCCCATTTGGATCAGCAGCAGGAGTGGCAAAACGCCGGCAGCAGCAGTGAATTGCACAGCGGCTGGGCGGGGCGTATCGCCGATGGTTTAAGCCGTGTGTACAACCCAAACGCCAGCATTCCGATGATCACCTCACTAAGTGGCGATGCGCTATTGTGCGACGGCGTTTCCACGAGCGCACTGACGGTGAACCCGGGACAGCTCGGGACGGGGACTTGTTCTGCCGGGGACTTATGCGCCACGCGAGCGGCCGCACAGCAGGCATTGCTTTCCTTCGATAGCGGCATTTCGCTGGTTCAGGCTGATCATCGCATCACGACCGACGCCTTCCGGTATGCCGCCGCGCTGGCCGGCGCCGCGCAATCTGTGCAGCCGATGCAGACCAAATTTCCGGCAAACGGCATCGCCAAGCAATTGCAGCAGGTGGCGCAGATCCTACAAATTCGCGCAGCGTTGGGCGTAAGCCGGCAAATCTTCTTCTGCAATTTGGGCAGCTTCGATACCCATGGCGGTCAGCTCGAGATGCAAGCATTGCTGCTGCAAAACCTTAACGATGCCTTGGTCGCCTTCCAAGAAGCTACGGTGGAACTTGGCTTGACGAAGAACGTGACCACCTTCACCATGAGTGAGTTCAGCCGTACGCTGCAGCCCAATTCCGTCGATGGCACCGATCATGCTTGGGGATCGCATCATCTGGTCGTGGGTGGGGCGGTGAAGGGCGGAGCGATGTATGGTAATTTTCCGACGCTTGCATTGGGCGGTCCGGATGATTCCGGCGGTAACGGCCGCTGGATCCCAACCACGGCGAGCAGCCAATACGGCGCCACCCTGGCGAAGTGGTTCGGCGTGGGCGCAAGCCAAATGGGAACAATTTTTCCGACTCTTGCCGGGTTCTCTACAACCGATCTGGGATTTCTGGCGTAGCGGAGGAGCGGTATGCTGCATGGGATGGAAGCAAGCGCGACATGCAGTTGTGAGGACTGGTGATCCGAGTGATGCACGAGCCCAGCGATAGGACGGTGGTGCAGGAAGGCCCTGGTGCACGCGAAAGGCCGCGTGTTTCCGTGCTGCTGGTTTCGTACAACTCGCGGCGCTTTCTGGAGGGCTGTCTCGAATCGTTGCGGAAGCATATCAGCGTGCCGTTTGAAGTCGTTCTGGTGGACAACGGCTCGAGCGACGGGACAGCTGCGTTTGTGCGCAAGGCTTACCCCTGGGTGCGGGTGGTTGAGAGTGAGAGGAATGTTGGCTTCACCGGTGGAAACAATGCCGCTGCGCGGAATGCACGGGGCGAGTTTCTGCTGCTGTTGAACTGCGATACCGTGCTACTCACCGATATCAACCCGGGGCTGCGCATTCTGGAGCAGGAGCCGCAGGTGGGTGTGGTGGGGGCGCGCATGTACGGCGGTCAAGGGGAGTTGCGCGCCAACACAGGGCATTTCCCGGCGCCCTGGCGGTTGTGGAAGTTTACGCTGCAATGGAGCACGCCGTTTGCGCGGCCTTATGGCGACCCGACGCTTTCAGCTTTTCGCCATGACTGGGTGGAGGGCTCGTTCCTGCTCACGCGGCGCAGCAATTGGGAGGGCGTCGGCGGCATGGATGAGAGCGGCTTCATGTACACCGAGGATGTGGAGTTTTGTGCACACACGCTGCAACGCGGGCTGTTGACCGTGCAATGCGCGAAGCTGATGTACCTGCATTTTGGCGGCTACAACGTGGAGCGGATGAATTACCTGTACGCGGGATACAGGCGTTTTCATGCGTCCTCATCCAACCGCGGCACGCAGCGCCGGGCTGACCTGGTTTTGCTCTTTGGCTTATTGCCGCGGCTGCTGGTTTTTGGCTTGTTGGCAGCGGTGACCCGCAAGCCTGCATTTCAGCGGAAACTCGCGCGTTTTTGGGATGTGCTGCGCAGTTGGAAGGAGCTTGCCCCCAAGCCGAGTACGCGACGTCCGTTGCCTTTGGTCGAAAATGCGGGACGCGTTCCCGCGCAGATCCAGGAAGAAGCGGTGCTCCGATGAAGAGGACGGTAACGCCCTTGGCTCTGGCGTTTTTTGCTTTTACCAGGCGTTTCGTGCGCCTTGGAGTTTGTCTGGCGCTTTGGTTTTTCGCGCTCGGCACGGGGGTGCAGAACGCACAGGGGAAGGCACAGGCGCCGCAACCGCCGTCGGTATTGCTGGCGACTAGCTTTGGCGCGATTGGGGATCTGCGGCCAGTGGGTCACCTTTCTTTCAAAGCCGACTCGCGTTCCGTGCAGGCGGAGGCAGGAACCTTTTCCGCCGCCGATGTGGGCAAGCTCGTAATGGGGCTTACGAGCAGGGATGGGGCGCCAGCTTCGGTCAGTTCGCAGATTGTCGCGGTGGCTGCCGATGGTGCGAGTGCGACGCTGCTGGATGAGACGGCGAATTCGCTGGATGCGCAAACGGGCGGTATCGGTACGGATAATGCCGATGCCATTCAGCGTTGCTGGGATGCCAGCGCCGCGCGAGGAATAGTTTGCTGGTTTCCTGCGGGGCAATTTTTGTTTGCCGGCCATTCGCTCACGCTCCGCAGTCACATGAGTGTTGAAGGGGGCGCGCCTGAACTGACGGCGCTGGTGTGTGCCCCTTCCATCCGTGACTGTGTGGTCTTGGACGACGGTCCGGTGCAGTCCATCTCGATGAGCCGTTTGGCGCTCAACGGTACGGAAGGCGATCTGCCTCCGCCCAAAGAGGCGCGGTTGGCTCAGCGTGGGTTTTACTTGAAGGCGCGCGGCAGCGGGCAGGCCGGTGGCGGGCTGTGGCAATCCACCTTCGCGCATGTGCAGGTTTCAGGTGTCTGGGGAGACGAGTTCACGCTCGAGGGCGGGACGGGTGAGTACAGGCACCCGAATCAATTTCTGTTTTTCGAAGATCTTGAACTGCAGACTGCCCGGGGTGCACCCGGCGTCGGACCGCCGCCGGACAGCTATCGACTACGGCTAGTGGGCCAAAATGCACAGATCATGTTTTCCGGCGGGCAAATCCATGGAGCGATCAACAGCCAGCTTGGCAATGGGGTGCTGATCGACGGTGCCGGCGTGGTGCGGTTTGAGGGCGTCACTTGCGAGTGGGTCGACAGCTGTCTGGACGTTCGCGGCGGCACGGCGATCCGCTTTACCGATGGCTGGATCGAGAATGCAAAGAGGGTGGCCACTTTGGGTGCCAAAGGCGTGCGTGGTTTCACGTTTGACCACAACTATCTCGCCAACGCCTGCTATGACCGGCAAACACACGGCGGGTGGTGTTTGAAGCTGGCGTCGGCAAAGGAGGATGCAGGCGTCACGTTCGCACACAACACACTCGCCTGGGGAGTGGCACCGCCGGATAGCCTTCTCGTCGCGCCGCCTGGAGCAGTGGTGGCTGTTGTCGGTACGCTGGAAAATGGAGCAAGTTACGACACTCGCGCCCCAGGTGCGCGGGCTGGGTCTGTTGGAACGGGCAGGTCTGTGGGAGCTGCTACAGGTTCCGTTGATGCCGCAGGGTGGCGCAAGGCGATGGCTGTCTCCGAGTTCATTCCCGCCGGCGGTACGGCGACCATACCTCTTGTATGGAGCCCTGCTCCGTTTCCTTCACCAGACTTCACGGCGTCCTGTGTGACAGTGGACGTGAAGGCGGTGGTACGTGTGGAGGGCATTGTGGAGCAAGGTGCAGATTATCTGGAGGTACAGGTGCGCAACACCGACCCGCGCAGCCCGCAGCGGGCCACGGTGCATTGTGTAGGGATGCTTTGACACGGACGCGCCCTGCCGGCAATCACCCTTCTGTGGAATGTGGGGTTAGGACAACAAGCATGTCTGTGGATCGGCGTTGATCGAGGTGTGGTAGAACGGGTGAAAGCATAAGAAACCAACGTAGCAACGCAGAAAGCGACGCAGCCACGTCGGCAAAGAAAAGCAGCAATGCAGTGAAGAAAAAGGCAGCAGCGCAGAACATGGGACACCTTTTCGCCGGTATGGATTTGCTTTGGTAGCTTTGACGAGAAACAAACAGCGCCAGCCCCCGGACGGGAGTCTTGCGAGCCACCGTGCCTTTCTGTCGAGAGGGAAAGATGCCGGCAAGCGTTCGTCTGCACGCCGAAGCGCTGCGGCGTGCAGGGTCTCACCGCAGCTGGCAAACGGTTTACGCCCGGTGGAGTCTTCGACGGTGCGCCGATGAAGATACGGATTCTAGGTACCCGCGGGGTGCCCGCGCAGCATGGCGGTTTTGAGACTTTCGCGGAACAATTGGCGCTGTATTTAACGGAGCGTGACCATCAAGTCACCGTGTACTGCCAAGCAGACGATCCGAAGGGTGTTGGAGAAGACGTTTGGCGCGGTATTCAGCGGGTAAATTTCCATGTACCGCACGGGCCGCAGGGTACGATTCTCTTCGACTGGCGATCCGCATGCCACGCGCGGTCGCGCGATGGTGTGATTTTGACACTCGGTTACAACACCGCGGTATTTAGCTTGCTGTATGCTGCTTCCGGCCGACATACGTTGATGAATATGGACGGCATTGAGTGGGCTCGGGAAAAGTGGTCGTGGCCGGAAAAGTTCTGGTTGCGCTGCAACGAGTTTTTCGGTGCCAAATTATCAACGCACCTGATTGCCGATCACCCGGAGATCGGCAAGCATTTGCAGCAACTTGCGCCCAGCCGAAAGATCACGGTGATTCCGTATGGCGCCGAGGCCATCGAGGCGGCGGAGGCAGGT
>CAXTNA010000100.1:5181-8941 GCA_964245535.1 uncultured Acidobacteriaceae bacterium
ATATGGGCTTATGCCGCACCAGTTTGCCTTGTGTATTGCACGGCCGGAGCCGGAGAATTCGATTCTAGAGATCGTGCGTGCTTTTTCCAGGAGCCCTCATGGATACCCGTTGATGGTTCTCGGGAACTTCAAGCCGGACGAAAACGAGTACCATCGCCGCGTGTTGGCGGAGGCAAGCAAAGAGGTGATTTTTCCTGGGGCAATTTACGACAAGCCCACGGTAAACGCCCTGCGCTTTTTTGCGAAGTTTTATCTGCATGGACACCGCGTTGGGGGCACCAACCCGTCGCTGGTGGAGGCACTGTCAAACGGAAGCCCGATTGTGGCGCAGCGGAATCGTTTCAACGAATGGGTGGCGGGGCCGAGGGCGAAGTACTTCGCGGACGAAACGGAGTTGGTGGAGGTCCTAGCCGCGCTGGAGCGAAATCCGGAGGAGTTGCGCGGCATGCGCCAAGCCTCCATTGAACGCCACGCGCGTATGTTTCCGTTGTGGCGGGTGCACCAGGATTACGAACGCCTGTTGGAGCGCTTCGCGTGAGCCGAGGAAATCGTACGCCCGGCAGGAGTTTGCGACATGGCAGGTGCCGCAAGGTGGAGCCGGCTGCTCATGCATCCGGGATCGCTGTACCGGAATGGGACTGTGCCTTCCCGTGTTCTACAACGCAGGGCGTATTTCACGGGTGCAAGGGAGCGGTAGACTCAGCGTGTTTCACCTCTCCAACCTGCTCGTTGGCTTGGAGAAGAGATTACAGCGAAGGCCTTGGCGAACGACAATATGCGGCCCCGAAACGATTGATGCCCAACGCTCCACTTTCTCCGCAAGTTCCGAGCTGGGCCGACCTGCCGCCCCAGGCGCGGCTCGGTGTCGATAGCAACGACATCAGCCTGGTGTCGTTATGGCGCATTCTGTTGCGTCGGCGTTTCATTCTGTTTGCGGTACTCGCTTGTGCTTTGCTGGCGGGGCTGTTCTTAGCCACGCGACCGCGCAAATATCTTGCGAGCGGTACCTTGCAAGTAAGGGCCGGCACGACGAACCGGTTTCGCTACCAGAATAACGATGTGTCGCCGGTGGACATGGATATCGACGACCGGATCGAATCGGAAGTTTCGGTGCTCGAAAGCAAGTCGTTGTACGCCAAAGTGGCCGAGCAATTGCACCTAGCAGCGAATCCAACGGTTGCGGGTAAGGGGGCCAGTCCGCGTGCGTCGATGGACGACCCGGCGGTGCAAGCGCGTGTACTGGGCGCGATGACGCGCATGATTAAGGTCGAGCGGATCCCGAAGACCGAGACCATCACCATCAGTTGCACGAGCACCTCGCCACTGCTGTCCACGCAGATCGTCAGCACGTTGATGAACCAATATGTGGAGCGGATTTTTACAACGCAGTTCAGTTCGACGCAGCGAGCGGGGCAGTTTTTGAGCACGCAGCTGAATGACTTGAAGAACCAGATTCTAGCGGACCAACAGAAGCTGGTGGATTTGCAGAGCAAGCTTGGAGTGGTGGGTTTCGACGATACGCATAACATCGTCACCTCGCAGCTGGAAGATCTGGCAAAGGCAAACGAGCAGGCGGACATTGCACGGATTACGGCGGAGGCGCGTTATCGCATTTTGCAGGATGAGCGGCCGGATTTGGTGGAGGGCGGACCGCCGTTGTTATCGTCAACAACGCAGGGCCAGACGGCCGGATCGTTGCTGCAAACCCTGCGCGCTGCGGAGGCGCAGCTGCAATCGCAATATGCAAATGTGAGCGAGCAGTTTGGGCCGAATTACCCGGAAACCAAACGGCTGCGAGCCGAGCTGGCCGAGGCGACTGCAGCTGTGGCCAAGGAGCAGGCTCGGGTGCTGGAGCAGGCCAAGATCGCATATGAGGCCGCGGCGAACAATCAACGCATGACGCAAGCCGCGCTGAGCGCGGCGCAAACGACAGCCTCGGCAAAGCGCAACGATATGGTGCAATACGAGATTCTGCTCCATGACTACCAGTCGAGCCGGACGTTGTATGAGGGATTGACACAGCGGTTGCGCGAAGCCGGTGTGGTGTCCGGGCTGGAGTCGGGTGAGATTGAGCTTGTGGATTTGCCGACCTTGCCGATGACGCCCACGGGGTATGGCCGGCTTACGTTGTTGGCGATTTCGCTGGTACTGGGATCGGTGCTCGGATTCATTCTCGCCATGCTGGTGGAAGCGATAGATACGTCCGTGCACAGCGTAGACCAGTTGGAGCACGAGATGGGTTTGCCGTCGTTCGCGGTTCTGCCGAGTTTCGAAGGAAAACACGGCGGTACGGGAAAGGTGGCTGGGTCCTCAGAGAATCTGCGCCGCGGAAAGACGCAACCAGCACACGTGGAACGGTCAGGACCTTTGCCGGGGCTGGAGGTGCTGCGCGCGCCCTTATCGCCGTTCACAGAGGGAATCCGGCTGCTGCGCTCGAGTTTGTTATTGGCACAACCGGGCCATCCGCCGCGCAGTGTGATGTTTACCAGCGCCATGCCCAAGGAGGGCAAGTCGACCGTGTGCGCAAATCTGGCCTGTGTGCTGGCGCAGAGCGATGCGCGGGTGCTGCTGGTCGACGTGGATTTGCGCCGGCCGACCCAGCATCGGCGGTTTGGGGTGTCCAATCGCAAGGGTTTAAGCAGCTTTCTTACAGGAACGGCGACGCTGGAAGAATGCGTGCAGGTGACAAGCGCGGCACCTACCTTGTTTCTCATCACCAGCGGACCGGCGGCGCCTTCGCCGGGGCAGCTCATTGCCTCTGATGTAATGCGATCGTTGATTGCGACGGCTTCGGCGCAGTATGACTTTGTGGTGGTGGATGCACCGCCGGGGCT
The DNA here is from genome assembly GCA_964245535.1 of uncultured Acidobacteriaceae bacterium. GTDB lineage: Bacteria > Acidobacteriota > Terriglobia > Terriglobales > Acidobacteriaceae > Granulicella. The sequence continues at coordinate 8,016 of CAXTNA010000100.1, forward strand.
GGCGATTTCAGATGCGAGCACCCTGGCCTCAATGGTGGAGACGGTGTTGCTGGTGGTGCGCGACGGGGTGGCCAACCGCAAGATGATTGCGCGGGTGAGCAGCCTGCTGGTGCGGGTGGGCGCGCATCTGCCGGGCTTTGTCTTCAACGGCGTTCGCAAGAATTCGGTGGAATACCACGAATACGGCGGGCGGGATGGCTATTACGGCTATGAGCGCTATGCCGAGGGGTCGGAGGCAGATGCGCTCTAGTTTCCGTCAAACGCCATTGATTCTGATTCTGGCCGGCCTGCTTTCGGCTTGTGCGATCTTCGATGCAAGACCTGCGCTCGCGCAATACCAAGCGGCGGCGCCGCAACATGAGCCCGCACCCGTGGCTGGGTTGACGGGAAGCTCGGACGTAGTGGCTACGCTGTTAGCGGCGCCGCGGCCCGCGCTGACGCTTGAGCCCGGCGATGAGATTCAGATTGAGATCTTTGAGATTGCACGGTACCAGTACAAAACACGGCTGAACACCGATGGCACAGTAGGCATGCCGCTGGTGAAGTCGATTTCGGTGCGCGGGCTCACGGCGGAGCAGGCGGAGCTGGCCATCGCGCACCGTTTGCAGAACGACGGCATGGTGAATGATCCGCATGTGCAGGTCACGGTGTTGGAGCGGCCTTCGCAGGTGATCACCGTGGGCGGCGATGTGATGAAGCCGGGTGTGTTTCCGGCGTTCGGGTCACCTACACTGTTGAGCGTGCTGGCGCAGGCGCAGGGACTGCGCGATGTAGCGAGCCGCACAGTGACGTTGATTCGTCCCGTGGGGAATACCGCCGGTGTCATGTCTGATGCGAACCCGGGGGCAAACCTTAGCGCTACGCAGGCGTACACGCTGAACCTGGGGGCTGACCCATCGGTTTCCCGCGTGGGGCTGATTCCCGTG
>CAXTNA010000100.1:9015-10000 GCA_964245535.1 uncultured Acidobacteriaceae bacterium
CCGGAGACACGATCACCGTTGGTACAGTGGGCGTCGTGTACGTTGTGGGCGCGGTGAAGCTGACGGGTGTGTACAAATTGAAGACCGAAACGCCGACCACCGCGGCGGAGGCGGTGGCCATGGCTGGGGGTGCCGGTTTCGAGGGAATTACGGACAAGGCCGAGATCGTGCGAACGATGGACGGCAAGCGCACCGAGATCTCGTTTAACTATTATGATGCGGTGCACCATGCGGGACCTGATCCTGTGCTGGTTGCCGATGACATTGTGTTTATTCCCACGGACAAGATGCGCGCGGCGCTGAAGGGCGGCGGTCTCGGCATTGCGGTCGCGCTGGCTTCGGCGTTTTTGTATCGGCAATAAACGATGGCGCTGCTGATCGTCGTCGGCCTGTACCTGATCGGCAGTTCGCTGCCGTATACGGAGACGCTGTCGTACGGCGTGGCCTTGGCGCTCAGTCTCGTGCTGATTGGAAGGCGAGCGCAAGCAGGGGCGCAGCCGTTTGCCGTGCCGCGGCCGCTGGCGCACCTGCTGGTATTTCCCCTGCTGTTGCTGTGCGTGATGCTGCATGGGGTGTACAACCATCCGCTGCCGGATTTCCTAAAGGATTGCTGGTATTTCACGCTGCCGATTGTGTACCTGGCTGTCGGCTACCTGGTGTATGAGCGCGTGGGGCAGTGGCAGCGGCTGATGCAGCCAATGGTGCTGGCAGGCACCGCGATTGCCGTGTTGTCGCTGGGTCATGCAGCGCTGAATCGGGAGGCACTGGCGGCGGCTTCGAGTGTGGATGCGTACCGGGAGATCACGGGTACGGGGACTTTTGTGCCCATGGTGCCTCTGATTTTGGTGCTGCTTGCGCGCCGGGCGGGGTTGCCGGAGCAGGGACTTCTACGACGGAAGAGCGTTCGGGTATTTATTTATGTCGTGTCGACGGCGGCGGTGCTCATCACCTTTTCGCGCACGCACATTTTGACGCTGGTCTTGGG
>CAXTNA010000101.1:0-9994 GCA_964245535.1 uncultured Acidobacteriaceae bacterium
CTGCAGGGCGGGTGTACGCGTCTGGGTTGTAGTTTGGGTTGTACTTTAGACCGTGTTCCAGGCCGATGTGGTCGGAGGCACGGTACTCCGGGGCGCGCTTGCCGGTGGCGGCCATCAGCGTGCCTCGGCTTCGGTGGGCTGAACCGACGGAACGGTGGAGATGGGTAACGTACCGGCGAGTGAGTCAAAGACCCGCAGGATGGCTTCAGTGTTGTGGCGCATGTCATATGACTGCTGAAAGACGGCCAAGGCACGCTGTCCCATGGCGAGGCGTTCGGCTTCGGGGAGCGCGAGCCAGCGTTCGATGAGGCAGCGGGTTCCTTCCGCGGTGTCGGGCTCCAACAGGGCGCAACCGGCACCTTCGAGGTCCGGTGCGATGTTGACGGGTTTGGCAAGTTCTCCTGATGCGAGGGGAGGATGAAGGCATCACAGGCGGCGAAGGCACCCCATTTGGCGTCGCCGCGCAGCATGCCCGGCCAGTGCACGCGGTGCGCTATCCCTGCCTGTGCGGCGATCGCCTGTAGTTCCGTCGTCCAGCCTTTGGGATCGGGACCGGCCATGACCAGGTGCAGATCGGGAGCCTGGGACGCAAGCGTTGCAAAGGCTTGGAGCAGCAGATCGCAACCTTTTTTCGGGTCGATGCGACCTAAAAAAAGCAGAAAGCGTTGACCGGTCACCGCCGGAACACAGGTCGCGAAGGCTGTTTGCAGCCGGGCCTTGCCGGATGGGGGCGGGTCTGTGCCGAGCGGCACAACCAGCGACTGCCAACGGTGTAGAAAAAAGCTTTGTGCCGCAAGGTCGCGCTCTTCATTTGTGGTGAAGAGAACGCGAGCAGCCCGGCGCAGCACCCAGTATTCCGCCCAAAACCAGTACAACCACTTTTTGCGATGCTTGTTGGGGAAAGTACGCTTGAAGTATGGGTCGAGCATGCCATGGGGAAAGACAACGTACGGCAGGCGCCCTGCAAAGGCGAGCCGGGCGGCCAGGCCGGTGTACTCCCACAGGCCATGCACGATCACGCCGTCGAAGCGGTGCCGATTGCGTTTTAGCCAAGGCAACAACGCAGGCGCGTACCAACGTCTGGACGCGTGTTTGGGCGAGTATTTGGACGCGCTGCCCAGCGCCTGCACGGGAAATGGCAGTTCGCGAAGAAAGGGTGCGACAGGGTCGTCGAGAGTCACCACCTCCGCTGTGTACCCAGCGGGAGCGTAGCGGATCAGCATGCGGATGGCTTCGGTGGGACCGCCGCAAGCGGGACTGATGGAGCCGACGATGTGCAAGATTCTCATTTCGTGCTGATCAAGACGGCCGTGTTCAGCATAGCAATTCGGTATGTGGGTTAGGGCTCAGGCGAGTAACCCATGCGTGGCATAGGCAAGGGCGGCGCGCAGGCCGCGCACGTCGGCTTCGAAATCCCAAGAAGCGATGTGTTGCGAGGCGGCGACGCCCATTTGCGCCAACCTGGCGGGGTCCGCGAGAGCGCGGACCAGCGCGGCGGTGAGGGCGTCGATGTTGCCTGCCGGGAAAATGAATCCTGTAATGTCGTCCTGGACCAAATCCGCCGCAGCGCCGACCTCCGAAGAGACAAGGACCGGGCAACCGGACGCCATGGCTTCGTTCACAATCAAGCCCCACGGCTCGTGCCGAGACGGCAGTACAAAGAGGTCCGCGAGCGCGAAAAAGAAGGGCAGTTCGGTCTGGTTGCGAAAGCCGGCAAAGCGGACGTCCTCGAGACCGGCAGCTGCCGTTTGTGCTTCGAGCCGCGCCCGTTCCTCGCCGTCGCCGACAATGACGAGGTAAGGCCGGCAGGCGAGCACGGCGTCCCTGCAAGTTCGGCGGAATGCCTCAATGAGATCGCCGGTCCGCTTGCGCTGTTGCAGCTTGGAGGCGAACAGGGCAACGGGCCGGCCGTGTTCCAGCCGAAGTTCTGCACGCAGTTGCGGGAGGGCCGCATGAGCCGACGCGGTGCGGTTGCGAAAAAAGGCATTGTCGACGGCGTAGGGCACCGGGAACTGGGGCACTGCGTCGCCAAGGTACGTGCGCCAATAGGCCGCATTCTGCGACCCGATTGGCAAAACAGCTGTGATAACAGAACGCAGCAAACGGAAGAACTGCCGCTTTGCCGCAAGTTTTGCCCAGCTCCGAGGCCGATCGCCCAGCCAGCTTTCCGCACGCAGCAGCACCGGGAGACCGAGGCTGCCCGCGGCAAAGATGGCGCGTAGTGAGTTCACGCTGGCGTAACCGTGTACCCACACGGCGTCGAAGGCTGGTGCCCCATCCGGCTGTCGCAGGGCACGCAACAGGCTGCGGCTGAGCGGGGTCGTCGCAGTCACGGTGCCGGGGTCGTGCAGTGCGGGCAAAAAGCGCGAGCGGTAGCCCTCAAGCAGCGGCGTATCCCATTTGACCTCCACGCCGAAACCGCGATCCTGGTAGCCGCGCGTGGATAGATCCGAACCGAAGAATACGGTGAGCTCGATGTCGGGCTCCTGCGCCAGACGCCGCAAAAGCGGTGCCTGGTACTGGATGGGATGGCTGACCACGTAGGCCAGCCGGACGGTGCGCGGAGCGCGAACGGGGAGCACGCAGCCTTACCGAAGGGTGGTGATCGCCGCGACGGAAAAGGAAACGATCCCGAGGAGCGAGCCTAGACTGCCGTTGATGAGGGACTCTTTGAACGCGCTCGGTGGCAGGAAGACGATGTCGTTGGGCTGCATGATGGGGTCGGGCGCGTGCCCGTAGAGGACATTCTTGATGTTGAGCGTGGTGACTGTTCGGTGGTCGCCCACGGTGCGAATGATGTGCAACTCGCTATATTTTGCGTCGTAGACGGGGCCGCCGACCAGAGCGGAAACCTGCGTCAAGGTAAGGGGGCCGTAGTTGGTCAAGGACACCACGCCGGGGTTATGGAACTCGCCCATGACGTACACGACACCGATGCGCGACACGATGATGGTGTCGCCGGGAAAGGTGGGGATATTGGCACCGCCGCTGTGCAACGGATCGTTGCCGAGGTCGACGGAGATCGGTTGCGCCTGACCGGGCCGCAGCAAGGTTACGGTGCGGCTGGCGCCGGAAGGTAGGCCTCCGCCGGCGGCGATGACGGAGTAGAGACTGCGTGAACCCACCACCGGAACGACGGCGTGCATCTCGCCCCCCAGCGTGACGATGGCTGTGGGTCCCTCAGTCAGTTGAAGAATGACCTGCGGATTGCGGTACATGCCTGCAGCTTCGAGCTTCTGCGCAATGAGCAGTTCCGCACTGCTCACATTCAATCCGCTGAGCCGAACGGGTCCAATCAAAGGAAGAAGCGCCGTTCCGTCGACACCGATACGCAAGGCGGCGGTGTACTCGGGATCGCCAAACAGGCGCACCGACAGGAGATCGCCCGCCGTAAGCACGCTGTCCGGCGTGGAAGGAAAGAGCAGCGATGAATCGTTGGTCTGCGCCGCGACGCCGCTGCGGTCAAGGGCCGTGGGCGGACCGTTGTATTGCGCGAAACCGGGAGTCGTGAGCAGGCAAAGGAGTGCCGAAAAAAGTAGAAAGCGCCGGGAAGAATGCGCGGGAGGAGTGATCGTCATACTTGCGTGTCCCCCGGTCGTGGTGGGTTCTGGGACTCCCAGGCGTTGCTGTCGACCCCCGCCGAAGCGTATCCCGCGTATCCGGAATATCCGTAATAGGAGTAGTACTCAGGCGAACTGAGGTCGACCGCGTTGAGCGCGAGCCCGGCCAACCGTGCCCCTGAACGCAGAAGGAGATCGCGAGCGCGGCGCACGGCGTGTTTGGTGGATTTGCCATGGCGCACGATCAGCACCACAGTATCGGCCTCGCGGGCAAGCACCACACTATCGGTTACAGAGAGCAGCGGCGGAGAATCCATGACGATATGGGTGTACAGGCCGCGCGCCTGCTGCAGCAGCTGCCGCATGGTATCGGAGCTCAGCATCTCTGTCGGAAAGGGTGGGATCGGACCACTCGCCAGTACATCCAGCGAGGGCAAGCTGGTGACATTCTGTACGGCATCCTGCAGCGTGACGCTGCCGGTCAACACGGAGGTGAGGCCGATTTTGCCATTCAGGCCGAAGCGATGGTGCACCGTAGGCCGGCGTAGATCGGCGTCGATCAGCAAAACGCGCACATCGCGTTGCGCAAGCACCGCCGCGAGATTGAGGGAGGCGGTCGTTTTGCCTTCGGAGGGCGTCGCGCTGGTCAAGAGCAGGACCTGGGGCTCCCGGCCGGCCACGGAAAGCAGCAGGGAGGTACGAAGCGCGCGAAAGGCCTCTGCGAACTGCGATTTGGGACTGGTGAGCACAACCAGGTTGCGTTGCGCGGGGGTCATCGACGTTTGATCCGCCGTTCGGCGCGCCTTGGGAATGAGCGCCAGTGAGGGAAGGCCGGAGATGCTTTCGATCTCGGCTACGCTGCTCAGGCTGGTGTCGAGGCTTTCCAGAATGAAGGCGAGAATCAGCGCCAAACCTACCGCGACAAAGGTGTCTACAAGAATGATCGAGCCGCGCGGCTGCAGTGACGGGCCGATGGGAGGGACGGCATTATCGACCACATCGACTTCCTGCGACTCCAGGCCAGCCTGGACGCCGGCTGTGCGAAGACGCTGCAGGAGGCCCTCGTACAGCGTGCGCTCGGAATCGAACTCACGTTGCCGGATGGTGTATTCCACGAGATCGTCACGGAGCTTGTAGGCATTCGACTTGGCCAGTTCCAGTGCGCCGCGGGTTTGCGTTTCATTGGCCTGCGCGGCGATGAGGTCTTCTTTGGCCTGGAGCAGGATGCGTTTCTGTTCTTCGCCGATCTGACGATCGACTTCGTTCAGTTGCGCGCGAACGGCTTTTTCGCGTGGGAGGTTGGGTCCCGCTGTCGTGTCGAGCCCGGCCAACTGCGACGACAGGGTTTCGCGTTGCGACCGCAGGCCGCTCAGATTCTGGCTAAACGTGCCCGTGACTGCGCCGATCGAGGCATCCAGGGCATTGGGGTCCATGCCGGTGAGCACACGATAGCGTGACTCCACCACGATGCGATTGATCTGCGCCTGGCCGGCGGCGCGGGTCAGATCGTCGATGCTGGTGGTGATCTCGTTGTGGCTGGTGTCAAAACCGAGCACACCGAGGCGCTTGCCAAGATCGATCATCTGCGCCTGGGAGGTTTCTACCTGCTGCTTCAGGTCGCCGAGCTGATTGGAAAGCCAGTTGGAGACTGTTTTTGTCGCGTCGAACCGGGATTGGAAGCTGCGCTGGATGTATTCCCGTACCAGCTTATTGACGATGTCCGCGGAAAGCTGGGCGTTCAGGGTGCGGCAGCTAATGCGCACGATATCCGTTTTCGGGATGGGGGAGATCTCAATGGAGTTCTGCAAATTACTAAGGATGACCTGGCGTATGACAGGATCATCGAGGCTGACATGGGCTGAAGGGCCGCGGGCGCCGGTGAAACTGGGGTTATTGGGAAGATCCAGATCGCGCGCGACGTTGAGCAGCAGACCATCACTTTTCAGGATCGCCGTTTGTGTGGGGATGTCGTACGTATCTTCGGCCAGCGGGGCGGCGGCAACGCGGTATTCCGAGGCGGCACCGCTGCGGATCTCGATATCGCCGTAGGCTTCAAAGAGCCGGGGCTGCGTGGAGGCTTTATAAAAGCCGTACAGGATGCCCAGCAGAGCGGCGGCAATAATGAGCCATTTGCGCTTGCGAATGACGAGCAGCGAATCGGAGAGCGTGGTGTCAGCTTTTCGGTCGGTCGCGGCCAAGTCTACCGAAGATGGGTCCGGGGCCCCAGTGCTGGACACAAAACTCGGCGAACTCATTGGTTTGAGTTTACGCGAGAATGGTGCACCGCGGAGCCGTTCTGACCCGTTCAGGGTAGCCAGTACCACGGGAGTGACATACAATCAACTCATCTCCAGGATAGATAATCTCCCCAGGATTTGAGGGACATGGGAACAACAAACCAAATTGCAGTTGTGGGCTCCGGCTATGTAGGACTTGTGGCGGCCGTGTGTTTCGCCGAGATGGGGCACAACGTCGTATGCGTGGACAATGACGAGCGCAAAGTCGCCGCGTTGCGCAACGGCGATACCCTGATTCACGAAAACCATTTGCCGGAACTGATGGCGCGCTATTGCAACGGCCGCGTCCGGTTTACGACTGACCTGGCGGAAGCCACGCAGGAAAGTGAAGCGATCTTTATCGCCGTGGGCACGCCGCAGTCTGAGACCGGCGATGCGGATTTGTCGTATGTGGAGGCGGTCGCGAGCGAGATTGCCCGTCACATCACTAGCTATAAGGTCATCATCGAGAAAAGCACCGTGCCGGTTTACACCAATGAGTGGATCCGGCGAGTGATCGAACGTAGCGGTGTGCGCCGTGACATGTTCGATGTGGTTTCGAACCCGGAATTTCTGCGAGAGGGAACTGCTGTTGCCGATTTTCTGCATCCGGATCGGATCGTGGTGGGCGCCGACAGCGCGCGAGCTGCCCGTGTGCTTTCTGCAATCTATGCGCCTTTGACCAGCGGCGCGTACTACGAGGTGGAAGGCACCATCGCCGGGGATTGCTCCATGCAGGCGCCCCCGCCGTTGCTGCTGACGTCCACCAAGAGCGCCGAAATCATCAAACATGCGTCCAACGCTTTTTTGGCACTGAAAATTTCTTTCATCAATGCGGTTTCGAACCTTTGCGAGGCGGCGGATGCGAATGTGGAGCAGGTCGCGCGCGGTATCGGCCTCGATTCCCGTATCGGTCCGAAGTTTCTCCGGCCCGGCATCGGGTACGGCGGCTCGTGCTTCCCGAAGGATGTGGCGGCGTTTCGCTCCGTCGCCGGGCAGCTTGGTGTGGATTTCAACCTGCTGCACGAGGTCGAAAAGATCAATGTCGAGCAGAAAAAGCGCTTTCTGGGCAAGGTGCGTTCCGCCCTATGGACGCTGCGCGGCAAGCGGTTAGCGGTACTCGGACTTGCCTTCAAAGGCGAAACCGATGATGTGCGTGAGTCCCCAGCCATCGATTTGATCGAGATGCTGCTGAATGAAGGTTGCTGCATCGAGGTATATGACCCCGCCGCGATGGAACGTGCCAAAGGGGAACTGCCGGAGTCGGCGACGATGCGCTATAAGAGTTCGGTTGAAGACGCTGCGAAAGATGCCGATGCCTTGCTGATTCTTACCGATTGGAGCGACTTTGCCAAACTTGACCTCGCTCGGCTGAAGGGCATCATGCGGTACCCGATCGTAGTCGACGGCCGGAACCTTTATGATCCGCAGGTGATGCTAGAGAATGGCTTTACTTACCTCAGTGTGGGCCGCTCAGCAGTGACACCGGTGCGCGAGCCGGCCGCGGTGGGTGCCTGATGCTGGAAAAGCCAAGTGAAATACTCGTCACCGGGGCTGCTGGGTTCCTGGGATCGCACTTAAGTGATGCGCTCCTGGCCGAAGGCCACCGGGTTATCGGCGTTGACAACTTCTGCACAGGCAATCCGGCGAACTTGCGTCACCTCGAACGCGAGCCGCGCTTTAGTTTTGAGACCCTGGATATCTGCACGCCGTTCGATGTCGGACGGGTGGATTACGTCTTCAATTTTGCCTCGCCCGCCAGTCCGGTGGACTACATGCGGCTCGGGATCGAGACACTGCTGGTCGGTTCAGAAGGCACACGTAATGCCCTTGAGATTGCGCGCCGTTACGGTGCAGGTTTTCTGCACGCCTCAACTTCAGAATGCTATGGCGATCCCGAAGTTCACCCGCAGGTGGAAAGCTATTGGGGCAATGTTAATCCCATCGGCCCCCGGTCGGTGTACGACGAAGCCAAGCGCTTTTCCGAGGCGATTGTTTCGGCTTACCACCGTTATCACAACGTGAACACGCACATGGTGCGCATCTTCAACACCTATGGTCCGCGGCTGCAGGCCAATGATGGCCGTGTTATTTCGAATCTGATGATGCAAGCGTTACGCGACGAGCCATTAACCGTCTACGGCGACGGTTCGCAAACGCGTTCCTTTTGCTACGTTTCCGATTTGATCGCCGGCATTGTGAAACTCGCCAAGAGTGACGAGCATGACCCGACCAACATCGGCAACCCTGTCGAGTGGACGATTCTGGAATGTGCCCGCGAAATTCAAGCTCTGCTGGGATCCCAACGCGAAATCGTTTTCCGGCCCCTCCCGCAGGATGATCCCAAACAGCGCCGTCCGGATATCAGCAAAGCCAGGCGGCTGCTTGGATGGGAGCCGCAGGTTCCTTTGCGTGAAGGTCTGCAGCGCTCGATGGCATATTTTCAGGACTGTGTGGCTGCCGAACGTTAAGCTACCGTGGCCGTATAACTTCAGCTTTGCGCGGTGGAAGGGGTTCCGTACAGCTGGACCTCTAGAGCTCTACCGAACCCCTGTTGTCATCCTGAGCGAAGCGATGGACCTCGGTATTCTTCCGTGGTGGCTATCCGATCCAGGCAGAATACAAAGGTCCTCCCTACGCTCAGGATGACAGCAAGTAGCTCTATACATCAGGTAGTTTGTCCTAAGAAACCCATTCTACTTCCCATTCAAGGCGCCGCTTGTGCGCAACTTGGGATAGAACGTAATCTGAACGGCCGTGACGGTGTCGCTTTGCGGATTGGCCTGGTAGATCGGCGCGCGCCAGTGCTCGTACTGGAACCAGGCATTTAGTTCGATATCCGGGCGCAATCGCTTCACGACATCGATCTTGAACTGGTTTTGCGTGGTGCCGAGGGGGATGAAGTCCTTCGGCGTTTTTTTATTCAGGTACTCAAGCTGAACCCACTCGTCAGCTGAGAGATGGTAGGTAAGCCAGGCCTGACCGCCTTTGGCTTCACGTCCGATCCAATCGCCCATGATGAAGCCTTTGTTCGTGTAGCCTTGACGCTGAATGGCTTCGAAGTAGTTGAAGGCGCCATTCAAACTGCGCAGGGTGGAGGTATCGGTACTTGCAGCCTCCACGCGGAGGTCGAGCTTGGGAAGCCCTGGGAATTGGGAAAGGAAGAGTCCGGGGCGATAGGCCGCTCGACGAGGTGCACTGATCGGGGAAACATCGTCATGCGCAATGGAATCCGTGTACAGCGTGACGTGCTTGCGGAGGTATGGCAGACGCCAGGAGAAGCTGAAGTCGCTATAACGTGCACCGGGATCGTTCGCGGAATTTTTACTGGCTGGATCAGATTCAGTGTCCTTGACCGAGAAGAAGCTGCGAAAAAAGGTGTAGAAGTTTACCGGCTCATGGTCGCGTCCACCCCAGATGACGGTTCTTTGAAAGCTGAACTCGAAGTTATCGGTTGGCCGCAGCGAGACCATCTCCGAATGCACCCACGGCTTATTGGGAAAGGTGTGTCCCTTTAAAGTACCAACGAAGAAGTCGTAGCGCACCCGGCCGAAAAGGGCTGAAAAGTATGGGATATGCAACGGCTCGACGCGATTGATGCGGAAAGAGTAAATATCTTCCGCGTTGTTACTCCAAGCCATGGCCCCACCCTGCGCGGGTCCAAGCCATGCGTCGGATTTGCCGGCGGAAAACTCATGACCAAGCGCATGGAACGAGAAGTTCGCCTCCTGCAAGCGGAATGGGTTTACCGAGGGCAGCGGGCCGTACGGAATGGTCGCCTGAGGTTCGTTTGGGGGTACGAAGGGAGAGATCTCATCATTGAGGGAAAGCAGCGTCGAGAGTCCCAGGTCATAACCGACAGCCGAAGAGGAATGCTCGTATTCGCCACGAACGTACAACGAAAAGCGGCCCCACTCGTTCAAGGTGGAAAAGCCGGTGAGGTTATTGAAACCGGGTTCGTACGGGCGACCGTAATCGTTCACGATGGTCTGGCCGAGGTGGTAGCTGTCCCGCAAGGTGAGGCCGGTGATGCCCATCATTCGCGTGTAGGTGCTTTCGACGCCGTACACCTTCCCGCGGGTCATGGCGTTGCTCAGGGTTTCAGCGGACCCTGGGGTTTCGGTCGCGCGAAAGCTCATGAGTTTGGCGTAAATTTCC
>CAXTNA010000102.1:0-1450 GCA_964245535.1 uncultured Acidobacteriaceae bacterium
CTGCGGGTTTTGTAACGGCCCTGCAGGAACCGGTGGAAGGCCGCCAATCTGCACCAGCGGCGGTGCTGCCGCTTCCATAGCCGTGTGGGCAGCGGGCGGCGGCACGTCCATGGGGTAGCCGCCTGCAACAATCAATGGGTGCGTGTAGCTCCATGCATAGTCTCGTGTCAGGCGGTACAGCACGCCTACGCCTGCAACTAGCACAAAAGCTGTAAACAGCGCGCCTTCCGGGCCATAGGCACCGCCCGTAAACCAGACGCGTCCGGAGCTTTCCGTGCTGACGACACCGGCAAGCTCGGTCGAGCCGGCCACAGGCAGGCCGAACAGGATGCCCATGGAAGCAAGCCAGCCAAAGTGCAATCCCCAACCCAGCCAAAGCGCATGGGTACGCAGGTATGCGAGGGAAAGGAGAAGGCCGCTCAACAGGGCAACGGCGAAGCTGAACGGCGTCACATTCAGGGCGGACGTCGCCACAAAGGCATACACCACGGAGAGTACGAGAGTCGCGATCACTGGCCCAGTCGCCCCGATGAGACGGCGAAACAGGAAGCCACGGAAGGCAATCTCGGTCGCCAGCGCACCGGCGAGCGCCGTTAGCAGCGACAAACTCCCGAGCCCCCAGGCTCGCGCCGTGCTATCGAATTGGGGGTGCAGGTCACCGACCAATGCCATCGGCAACACCGCCGCAAGAACCAGCGCCCATCCCAGTGCTACGCCTTTTTGCCACTCCTGCGAGGCAGTTGAGCGGAAAGGAAGCGCATTGGTCAGCCGAATGCTGCCGTTCCGTGAGGCTAACCAATTCAGCGCAGTAAATCCAGTGAGTAGCAGAATCAGCTGAAAAACCCGCTCCAGCAAGGGCTGCAGAAGGTCAGCCCGGAGCAGACGCGCAATGCCCTGCGCCGCGTTTGCCGCACCGACCCTGGAAGCCAGCAGCCACAGCAGCCCAATGGCAAAGAGCGCGAAGTGCAACGAGCGCGGCGGCTTCGTGTCTGTGCGGGAATCTGCCAAAATAAACGTGCTCTCCAAGGGACGTAGCACTCAGGCCACGGTATAAAACTGAGCGATATTGCGAAATTTTTCGTACCGGCAGGCGAGTAACGCGTCCAAAGGTTGACCGGTCAGGTCAGCGAAATGGCGTTGCACGCGATAGTTCACCATTTGCATCGCTGCAGCGGGGTCAGCGTGCGCGCCGCCCTCCGGCTCCGGCACGACATCATCCACACAGCCCAATCGCTGCACATCAAACGCTGTATAGCGAAGCGCGGCGGCAGCCTGCTGCTTCTTGCCGGCATCTTTCCACATGATGCTGGCGCAGCCTTCCGGCGAGATCACGGAATAGATCGCATTCTCGAGCATCAGCACACGATCCGCCACAGCCAATGCCAATGCGCCGCCGGAACCGCCTTCCCCGGTGATGGTGGCGATCGTGGGCACCTGCAAACGGCTCATT
>CAXTNA010000102.1:1460-3216 GCA_964245535.1 uncultured Acidobacteriaceae bacterium
GCCCTGCCCACGCTCCTCCGCACCCAAGCCGGGATTGGCGCCGGCCAGGTCGATGAATGTAAAGATCGGCCGTTGGAACTTTTCTGCGATCTTCATCGCGCGCAAGGCTTTGCGGTAGCCCTCCGGATCGGGCGAACCGAACCGGCGCTTTACGCGCTCCTTCAACGTGCGGCCCTTCAGGTTGCCGATCACCAGCACGGGGTCACCGTGAAATCGGGCCATGCCGGCGGTCATCGCGGGATCGTCACCGAACTGCCGATCACCATGGATTTCACTGAAATCCGTGAAGATCGCTTCGATATAGTCCTGCGGATACGGTCGTTGCGGATGCCGCGCGACCTCCGTCTTGGCCCAAGCCTCCGGAACAGGTGTGGCGGCGGCGGGGCTTGTCTTTCCCTGGGGTATCTCCGGCATAACAGTCAGCTATTGATTGTAGCGGGTTTCACCCCGGCAAGTTCAACACGGTCAGACTAGAGCGGCAAACTGGTGAATCCAAAGGAAGTGTTTTGCGCTAGTGGATCACCTGAACCGCACCCCGTCCGACCAGCCCTTCCACACTTTCGATAAACTGCACATCGGCCGCGACGGCATAGCCCTGCGGTTCAAGCACCGCGCAAAATTCGCCGGGCTCTTCAAGGTTCAGCAGCACCTTGCCGCGCCCCGGCGCACCGCGGAAAATTGCTTCCAGCTTGCTCATCAGCGCCGCATCCGGGCTGTGCAGCGGTACCTTGATGCGTAACGCCTCTGGTAATTTAACCTGCACATCTTCCAAGGCCTGAATGGATGAGATCGCAATCTTCGGCGCTGAATCTTCTTCCCCGCGCAGCGATCCACGGATCAGCACCGGCACGTCGATCTTCAATTTTTCAGCCAGCTTTTCATAGCTTTGCGGAAACGCGATCAGTTCAATCTTGCCCACTGCATCTTCCAGGCAAGCCTGTGCATACATTTCGCCGGACCGCTTGGATTTGGCCACCTTCAGCCCGGTAATCACGCCCGCCACCGTGATCTCGTTGCCCTGCTCCTGCTGCCCGCGACGAAAGACGACCGGTTCCGGCTTCATCTCGCACGCGGTCTGGGTATCGATAACGCCCTTCAGATTGCGAAGCTTGTCGCGGTATTTGTCCAGCGGGTGCCCGGAGACGAAGAAGCCCAGCACCTCCTTTTCATTGGCAAGACGCGTGTATTCATCCCACTCCGGCGCCGCGGGCAAAGCATCATCCTGCGCCTTCGTGGCGGAGGGTTCGTCATCAAAGATACCGAAAAGCCCATGCTGGCCCGAGGCGGCATCGCGTTGCGATTTCTGCGCACGCTCCATCGCTTTATCGACGGCGGCCATCACCTCCGCGCGTTTGCCGAAAGCGTCCAAAGCGCCGGCTTTGCAAAGCGACTCCAGCACGCGCTTGTTCATCAGCCGCAGATCGACCTTTTCGCAAAACTCCCAAAGCGAACTGAAGCCCGCCGGTCTTCCCGAAGCCAGCCCTGCCGCTTGGAGTTCAAGTCGTGCTTTCTGAATTGACTCGATCGCGTTGTGCCCGACATTCTTAATCGCAGCCAGCCCGAAGCGAATCGCATCGGCTGCCGGGGTGAAGTTCGCGTCCGAGACCTGCACGTCGGGCGGCACAACGGCGATGTTCATCTCACGGCACTCGCCGATGTACTTGACCACATTTTCAGGTTTGGAGGTTTCCGACGTGAGCAACGCCGCCATGAACTCCACCGGGTAGTGCGTTTTCAGCCAAGCCGTGTGATACGC
>CAXTNA010000102.1:3226-9923 GCA_964245535.1 uncultured Acidobacteriaceae bacterium
GCGTATGCCGCCGAATGCGATTTATTGAAGCCGTACCCGGCAAACTGCTCCATCAAATCGAAAAGCTTGCCGGCGGTGTCCTTGGGGTGTTTGCGTTGAAGGGCCCCAGCCATAAAGATGTCGCGCTGCTTAGCCATTTCCGCAGGGTCTTTTTTGCCCATCGCGCGACGCAACAGATCGGCGCCCCCCAGCGAGTAGCCCGCAATCGCAGAGGAGATCTGCATCACCTGCTCTTGATACACGATGACGCCGAGTGTCTCTTTCAGGATCGTTTCCAGCTCGACGAACATGTACTCGACCGGTCGCCGACCCCACTTGCGCTCGATGAAGTCATCGATCATGCCGCCCTGGATCGGGCCGGGGCGGTACAACGCATTGAGGGCGGTGAGATCCTCGACCGAAGTCGGCTTGTAGCGCCGCAGCACATCGCGCATGCCTCCGGATTCGAACTGGAAGACGCCGCTGGTCAGCGCCTTGTGGAAGACCTGCTCGTACGTCCTCTGGTCATCGAGGTCGACGGTGGCCATGTCGACCGTTTCGTTGCGGTTCAGCTTGATTAGCTTGAGGCAATCGTCGATGACGGTGAGTGTGGTGAGCCCAAGGAAATCCATTTTGAGCAGACCCATCTTTTCGACGGCCTTCATGTCGTAACTGGTGACGATAGCTTCGTCTTTTGTACGAGTTACAGGCACAAGTTCCGTCAACGGTTGAGGGGCGATGACCACACCCGCCGCATGGACGCCCGCCCCGCGCACCAAGCCCTCAAGCCGCTGGGCGGTCTCGATTAACTCGCGAATTTTTGGGTCGGCTTCGCACGCGGCGGCCAGTGGCGGTGAGTCCTTCAACGCCTGTTCGAGCGTGATGCCGATCGTCGTCGGTATCAGCTTGGCAATGCGATCGACTTCACCGTAGGGTATGTCCATGGCCCGGCCGACATCCTTGATCGCCGCTTTCGCCGCCATGGTATTGAAGGTGATGATCTGCGCGACCTGGTCGACACCGTACTTACCGCGTACATACTCGATCACCTCGCCGCGACGGTTCATGCAAAAGTCGATATCGACATCGGGCATGGACACGCGTTCGGGGTTCAGAAAGCGCTCAAACAGCAGATTGTTCTGGAGCGGATCGACATCCGTAATCTCCATCACGTAGGCCACCAGCGAGCCGGCAGCCGATCCGCGGCCCGGGCCGACGGGGATGTGCTGCTCCTTCGCGTAACGGATAAAGTCCCACACGATCATGAAATAGCCGGGAAACTTCATCGCCTTGATGCACTCAATCTCGCGGGTCAACCGTTCTTCATACTCGGCGATGGTGCTGCGCAGGATGCCGCGATCTTCCAGATGCCGCACAGCCGTTTCCCGGCGTTTGCGCCAGCCTGCACGGCATACCTGCTCGAAATAGGTGCCGATGGTTTCGCCTTCCGGCAAGGGGAACTTCGGGAAGGGATTTTTGACTTTGGCCAGCTCCAGCTTGCAGCGCTCCGGAAACTGCATCGTCCGCGTGCAAACCTCGGGATTTTGCGCAAACAGCCGATGCATCTCGTCGGCCGACTTGATGTAGAACTCATTCTTCTCGAACTTAAAGCGCTTCGGATTGTTGATCGAATCCGCCGTTTGCACGCACAACAGCACCTCGTGCGAGCGGGCATCGTCGCTGGCCACATAGTGCGAATCATTCGTCGCGATCAACGGGATGCCAAGCTCCTTTTCGAGCTTGAACATCGCCTCGGTCACGGCTTTATCCGGCTCCAACCCATGATCCTGGATCTCCAGAAAAAAGTTCCCTTTGCCGAAGATTTCCTCGTACTGCCCGCCGACCCGCTTCGCGGCGGCATAGTCGCCGGCCATCAGGTTCTGTGACATCTCGCCTGCCAAGCAGCCCGAAAAGCCGATCAATCCCTCGCTGTGCTCCGCCAGGTACTTCTTTGAAATGCGTGGCTTGCGATAGAAACCATGAAGTGCCGCTTCGCTTGTGAGCTGGACCAGGTTTCGGTAACCGACTTCATTTTCCGCGAGCACCAGAAAGTGGTTGTACTTCGATTCGGGATCGGGCTTGCCGCGATGGTCGTCTTCCTTGCAGACGTAAAGTTCACAGCCAAGAATGGGGTGCAGGTTTTTCTTCTTCATCGCGTCGAAGAAGTGCACCGCCCCATAGATGTTGCCGTGATCGGTAATCGCGGCGGAGGTTTGCCCGATCTTTTCAAGATGCTTGGCCAGCTTGTCTACGTCGCACGCGCCATCAAGGAGGGAATAATCGGTGTGCAGATGGAGGTGGGTGAACTCAGCGGCCATACCTCTAGTTTACCGCCCCATCACTGGTGCAAGACTAGTTGAAAACCAGTACGAAACTGGAGTCCGAAAGCTAAAGCCCCAGATGTCGGCGCAGAGCTTGTTCCACAGCGGACATCAGGAAGGACGGAACGGTGCCGACTACTTCACCGATTTTGCTCATCGAAAATGTCTGGAGATTGTCGATGGCAATTTCGCTCGGGCGTCTAAGCCCTGCAGATATGTCCGCGGGCACAGGTACTCGCAGAGCCGGTAAACGCTGCAGATCGCTAGTGATCAGTGCAACCGTCACTCGCTCAGGCACAAACTCCATACCGGCTTGAATGATCACTGCCGGTCGCGGCTTGCCAAATTCTCCGGGCGGCGCAACGATGACGATGTCGCCCGCTTCAATCCCAAGGCACCATGTCACTCTCATCCAGCGGCAGTAACTCTTCCGGATGCTTACGCTGATGTTCAGCCAAGAGTTCGATTTGACGCCGCAAATCCACTTCAAACTCCGGAGTTCCGCGGATCGCTAAAAGCTCCTCAGCCGTCATCGGCATCCACACTGGACCGGGTTTAGGCAAGCTTGCCATAGCCACAGCTTACACGCGTCCCACTTCTCGTTCCCGAAAAACCCGCCGCGCACGCTCGATTTCCTCATGATGCGTTTCCACCCACACCCACACACCGCAAAAGGCAGCTCCTAAGCTGCGACCCAAAGCCGTCAATTCGTATTCGACCCGTGGCGGGATGACCGGGTATACCGTCCGTTTCACCAAACCATCAGCCTCCATCTGCCGCACTGTTTTAGTCAGCATCTTCTGGCTTACGCCGCCAACCAACTCGCCCAAACGCGTAAAACGCACGCGACCATGCTCCTCAAGCACCTCCAGAACCAGCATCGTCCACCTATCCGCCACCCGCCCGATCACTTCCCGCACAAGTGCCTCCACCTCCGGCGTCGTCTCCGGATATACAGGGCCCGTCTGTTCCTTCGTCTGCCTCTCAACGGCTCCCACAATGTCCTGGTCTCGCATAACACTCTCCTCCGGGTAAGTATTGCACTTTCCGGTGCCTACTTCCCGATAGAGAGCTAAGCGGTTACGTTAAGGGTAGGAGGACTTGCATGCAGCAAACCAACAATACCATTCTCATCACGGGTGGAGGCTCCGGTATCGGCCGCGCACTCGCCGAAGCCTTCCACAAACAGGGCAACCAGGTCATCATTGCCGGCCGCCGGCAATCCGTTCTCGACGAAACGACTGCGGCCAACCCCGGCATGCGCGCGCTGCCGCTGGATATCGAAAATCCGGATGACTTTCAGCGCTTCGTCGCCGAAGTCAAAACCGAGTTCCCTACCCTAAATGTCATCATCAACAATGCCGGCATCATGAAACCGGAAAACCTGCAGGCAGGCATCGACGACCTCCAGATCGCCGAGACCACCATCGCCATCAATCTGCTGGGACCGATGCGCCTCACCGCCGCATTGTTACCCCTGTTGCAAGCTCAGCCGCAGGCGACGATCATGACGGTTTCTTCCGGCTTAGCTTCTGTCCCGCTGGCGCTCACCCCAGCCTACTGCGCGACCAAGGCCGCTATCCACTCCTGGACGCAATCGCTGCGCTACCAGCTGCGCGGCACCTCCATCGAGGTCATCGAGCTTGTGCCGCCCTATGTGCAAACCGAGCTGATGAGCCCGCAGCAGGCCAGCGATCCCAATGCCATGCCGCTTGCCGACTACATCGCCGAAACAATGGCTCTGCTGGCAAAACCACCGGCTTCGGGCGAAATCCTCGTGCAACGGGTGCAGCGTCAGCGCTTTGCGGAGCGGGATGGCAAGTATGATGAGGTCTTTAGCATGCAGAACGCCGCACGTCCGCCGAAGTAGTCCCCTTCCATGCGACCTCAGGCAAGCCGGTGTACCAGTTCCAAGGCTCGATAAAAGACCCAGCGTATAGAAAACCCGACGGCATGTTGCATCAGAGCGACGGCATGCAGAACAGGCTCAATCCGCGGTCCGAAAAGCCGCATGCCTGCCGTACCCACCGCCTCCTCCCCCAAAGCGCCCACCGCCTGCAAGCGGCTACGGCCTGGGGTAGGAGCGGCATGGGTATGCCACAGCAAATGCGTGTGCTCGAGCAGCAACGCCGCACGCGGCAGGTGCTCTGCGGAACTGATGACTTCGACCCGTCGCCACCCATGCGCATCCAGGATGCGCTCGCTATAGCGGATATTTTCAAGCGTCGTCCGCGATCGATCCTCTTCAATGAGCGCCTCGGCCGGTACGCCATGAGCCTGGGCATACTGCGCCATTGTGTGCGCCTCGACGAAGGCATTGGCCGCCGCACCGCCGCTCAGCACGATATGTTCGGCACGATGTACCTGGTATTCCCGCACCGCTTCGTTCACCCGCCAGCACTGCATCGGCGTTACAGTGCCATCCAACTCCGCCGGCGAGCCCAATACCAGCAACGCGTCCGTTTGCGGATCATCGTTGTTGCGATTTGGGACATCCCGGTACGTTCGGTAGAGCAAAGCCGCTGCCAAACCCACCCCAACCGCAACCACGAACAAAATGAGTGTGTGGCGATCCATCCGTCGACGCGACCACATCCTCACGCAACCGCCGGTGTGGGTGTGGCGACCAGCTGCTGCGCGAGCTTCACATACAGCGCGACGGCTTCGAGGATCTCCGTCTTGTGAATCTGCTCCTCCGGCGTATGCGCGACGTGGATACTTCCCGGACCCAGCAGAAAGGGCTCGCCCCACTCCGTCAGACTCGGGATATCCGTCGTAAATTTCGCCACCATCGTCGCGAAACCTTCGACCGCGCGCATCTGCACAAACGGCAGCTCGAGCGAAAATTCCACCTCGCATCGCCCATCGACGGCCGCAACAATGGCCTCGCGAATCGGCGCTGCAGGGCCAACCAGCCGCACCAGAATATGCGCTTCGGCGGCGTCGGCAATCACGTTTGGCGCCCGCCCACCGAAAAGCAACCCGACATTGAGCGTGGCGTTGCCAATGCCTTCCACCACCGGCAGTTCCATGGCCTGCACGGCCCCCAACGCGCCTAAAAGCTTATCGATCGCTGATTCGCCCAGTTCCGGGTAGGCGGAGTGCGCCATCTTGCCATGTGCGCGCAACTCCACACGCAAGGCGCCTTTGGAGGCCAGGGCCAGCCGGTTGTCCGTCGGTTCGCCGTTAATCAGGAAGCGCGATCCACGCGGCTGCGCATTCGCCACGGCTGCGCCCGCCGAATCACGTTCTTCGCCAACGAGAAAGAGCATGCCAACCCGAACGCCAGCCGCCCGCAACTGCCCTGCCGCGGCAATCTGCGCGGCGATGATGCCCTTGGCGTCGCAGACACCGCGGCCGTACAGGGTCATGTCATCTTCCCGGCAAGGTCCCAGAAAGGGCGGCACGGTGTCCATATGGGTCGAAAGCACCACCTCCGGCGTTACGCCCTCGACCGCGGCGTATACGTTGAAACGCGGTCCGGTGCCGCCCCCCGGCGTTCGAATCAGATCCGGCTGCGGCACCGGCTGCCGTTCCACCACCCAGCCCTCCCTCGCGAGCAAATGCGCAAGAAACTCACCCACAGCCGCCTCATGGTAGGTCGTAGAATCGATGTCGACAAGCTGCCGCGTCAGTGCAATCGGGTCTGGGTGCATGCCCCCTCAGCATAACCTTGCCGAGCCTACCGACGCCTGAGAAGATGAACGAAACGCCCCATATGAGCTTTCCATCCTCCACTCGCTTGCAATTTCGTGCCTGGACTGAGGCGGATCGCGCCTTGGCATACTCCCTCTGGGCCGACCCGGACGTGGCACGGTATCTCGGCGGGGTCATGTCCATGGAAGCCGTAGAGGCACGACTGCAGCTGGAGATGGACCGGCAACGCCAGTTTGGTTTTCAGTATTGGCCCATCTTTCTTCGAGACCAGGGGGATTTTGTAGGCTGTGCCGGTCTTCGGCCCTTTCACAACGAACCCCATGTGCACGAGGTCGGTGTCCACATCGGCCGCCGCTTCTGGAGCGAGCGCCTGGGCGAAGAGGCCGCCCGCGCCGTCATTCAGCACGCCTTCGATCAACTCGGCGCCGAAGCGCTAACGGCCGGTCACAACCCAGGCAACGTGCATTCCAAAGCTCTGCTTGAGCGCATCGGCTTTGTTCGTACGCACGAGGAACCGTGGGGTCCGTTAGAAATCTGCACCCGTTCTACTGCCTGAAGCGGCTTCCGCGGTAGGGTACGACCGCACGCCACAACAGGAGCATCACTGTAGCTATTCTCGCTTGCCCATAGCTGTGTCATCTCGATCATTGTTCTCACCTGCCTGTAGCTGTGTCATTGCGACCGAAGCAGACGGGCCCCGGACGACTTTGTCGTCTGGGTGTTAGCAGACGGGCCCCGGA
>CAXTNA010000103.1:0-4463 GCA_964245535.1 uncultured Acidobacteriaceae bacterium
GGTCGATGTGAGGTTTGCGCTGGACGGGGTGGCCGGGCAGTCCTTTGGGGCTTTTGCGGGCGAGGGCATGACGCTGGTGCTTTCGGGGCAGGCGAACGATTTTGTCGGCAAGGGAGTGTGCGGGGCGGCCTTGATTCTGCGCGCGGTGGGCCGTGCGGCCGAGCAAAGCCATGAGCATGTGCTGCTGGGCAATGTAGCGCTCTATGGGGCGACGGCGGGACGCTTGTTTGCCGCGGGCCGTGCCGGGGAGCGTTTTGCGGTGCGGAACTCGGGCGCGCAGGCGGTGGTGGAGGGTGTCGGCGACCATGGCTGCGAGTACATGACGGGCGGCGCGGTGGTGATTCTGGGGCCGATTGGGATGAACTTCGGCGCGGGCATGACCGGCGGTCTGGCCTGGGTGTATGACGAGGACGGGGATGTGCTCGGTAGGGGTCGTTTCCATGCGGAGTTTTTGGAGGCGGTGCCGTTTGCGGCGTGTTCGGCGGAGCAGCAAGGGGTGCTGCAGGATTTCGTGGCGGCCCATGCTGCTTTGGCGCAAAGCCGGCTTGCCGAGCGCTTGCTGGGGGATTGGACTGCAATTGCGCCGCGGTTTGTTCTGTTTACGCCGAAGCCGCAGGCTTGATGGGCAAGGAGTGGTTGTTTTTCTAGGATGAGGGTGCGAGGTTTGAGGCATGAGTGGGCGTGCCATGTAGCATGGGGCTGATCCCGTATGGAAGGAAGCGCCTGCTATGCCCAGACCTATCATCGTGACCGGAGCCGCCGGCTTTATCGGCCGCAACACTGTAGCGGAGTTAAATCGTCGCGGTGAAGACGAGTTGATCCTCGTCGATGAACTCGGCAAAGACGATAAGTGGAAGAATCTCGTTGGGTTGCGGTACGAAGATCTTGTTTCGCCGGAGGAGTTTCTCGGATTGATCGAGGACGGCACGTTTGCCGAGGCACGTGCGGTCGTTCACCTGGGCGCGTGCAGCGCAACGACCGAACGCGATGCGGATTACCTTTTGCGGAACAACTACCAGTACACGCGGGTGCTGTGCAATTGGGCGCTGGCGAACGAGGTGCGGTTTGTGTATGCGTCCACCGCGGCGACGTATGGCGACGGTGCTCTGGGATACGACGACAGCGATGCGGTAACGCCGCTGCTTGCGCCGTTGAATATGTATGGATATTCCAAGCACATGTTCGATTTGTGGGCGCTGAAGCATGGTTTCTTCGAGCGCGGCGGCAACGGTGCAAGCATTGTGGGGCTGAAGTACTTCAATGTGTTTGGGCCGTATGAGGATCATAAGGGTGATATGCGCTCGGTGGTGTCGAAGAGTTATGAGCAGATTTGTAGAACAGGCAAGGTGCAGCTATTTAAGAGCTACCGTCCCGAATACAGGGATGGAGAACAGCGACGAGATTTTATCTCCGTACACGATGCCGTGGATGCCACCCTGCATTTTGCGCTGCAGGCGCCGGATGCGCCGGGCGGTTTGTTCAACTGCGGCACAGGGCGGTCGCACACGTGGATCGATCTGGTGATGCCGGTGTTTGACGCGCTGGGACGTGAGCCCGAAATTGAATTCGTAGAGATGCCGGAGGCGTTGCGGGGCAAGTATCAGTACTTCACGGAAAGCAAGGTGGCAAAGCTACGCGCGGCGGGGTATACGCGGCCGTTTACGGAGCTCGGCGCGGCGGTGCGAGCGTATGTCACGGATGATTATGGGCCGCGTGCTGGACGGTAAGTGGGCGCTTGTGGCGGCCCGTTCGCGCCACAGGCGTATGCTGTAGCCGATGTCCGCGCTTGTGGTGATTTATCCCGGCAGCTTTGACCCGTTGACGAACGGCCACCTTGACCTGATTGCCCGCGGGGCCAAGCTCGCCGATGAGTTGGTGATTGCGGTGCTGCGCAATGCGGGCAAGCCGGAGCCGCTGTTTAGCGTGGACGAGCGCCAGGAGATGCTGCGCGAAGCGACGTTTGACCTGCCGAATGTGATCATTGCTGCGTTTGATGGCTTGCTGGTTGATTTTGCGCGGGCGCGGGGGGCGCGTGCCGTGATGCGCGGGATTCGGGCGATCTCGGACTATGAGTACGAGTTACAGATGGCCATGATGAATCGCAAGCTCGAGCCTTCGATCGAGACCCTATTTTTGATGCCTGCCGAGAAGTACACCTATGTGAGTTCGCGCTTGATCAAAGGTGTGGCGCAGTTGGGCGGCGATGTGAGCGATCTTGTGCCGGCCAATGTGAACGCACGACTGCAGGCTCGGGCGGGCATCAAATAGGATTCTGTTTCGCGCATCCCTGCACTTCTGCGAGACTGGAAGATATGAGCACAGCAGGAAAAGGGATCCTTTCGGCAAGGATCGGGCGTATCGAAGTTTCGGCCACAATGGCTATCACAGCGGAGGCCCTGAAGATGAAAGCCGCGGGCATCGACCTGGCTGACTTTGGTGCCGGCGAGCCGCACTTTCCGACACCGGAGCATATCAAGAATGCGGCGATTACCGCGATTCAGAACAACTTCACGCGGTATACCGCCGTTGCCGGAGTGCCCCAGGTCCGTCAGGCGATTGTGGACCGGCACGCGGCAGATTTTGGCTCGGCGTACACGCAGGAAGAGTGCGTTTTTACAACGGGCGGCAAGCTGGCCTTATTCAACGCGATGGAGGTGCTCGTCGACCACGGCGATGAGGTCATTGTGCCGGTGCCGTACTGGGTGAGCTACAAGGACATCATCCAGTACGCGGGCGGGGTTCCGGTCTTTGTGCAAACGAGTGAGGCGGAGAACTTCCGCGTGACGGCCGCCATGATCGAAGGGGCGATCACGGCGAAGACAAAGGTGATTATTCTGAATACGCCTTCCAATCCCTCTGGGGCCGTGATGGACGTGGCGGATCTGGAGGCCATTGTCCGGCTGGCGCATGCGCGCGGCATTTACCTGATGCTCGACGAATGTTATGTGTATCTGACCTTTGCGGGGAAACCGGTTTCGGGCGGATCGTTTACGGACTGCAAGGAACACATGATCATTCTTGGGTCCTTGTCGAAGACGTACGCCATGACGGGTTGGCGCGCCGGATTTGCGCTGGGACCGAAGGTGATTGTTGCCGCAATGGGCAAGCTGCAATCGCAGTCGACGTCGAACACGGCAAGCATGGTGCAGCAGGCTTCGATTGCAGCGTTGACGGCCTCGCAGGCGTGTGTCGCAGAAATGTGTGCCGATTACCAGAAGCTGCGCGGCCGGGTGCTGGATGGTCTGAGAACCATTCCTGGACTGACCTGTACGGTCCCGGAAGGCGCATTTTATGTGTACCCGAACGTGAGCGGCTTTTTCGGCAAGGGAGTTAGCTCGGCGTCCGCGCTGGCGTCGCGACTGCTGACGGAGGCGCATGTGGTCACGGTGCCGGGCGAGGCATTTGGAACGGCGGAGCACATCCGGCTGTCGTATGCCGTGGCGCCGGAGGTGATTGACAAGGGCGTGGACCGGTTACGGCGCTTTTTGGGGGAGCTGCGCTGAACCGATGTGCCGAAATGCTTCAACTTTGTGCAAGATGTCCCACGCTCGTTACTCGCTCGGGTTACTACAGAGGTGCGCCAAACCGTTCTGGACCCGCTAGGATAGGCACATGTCCTTTGAAGGCAGATCAGAAAAGGCTGAAACACCTGCTCAAACCTTTCTGGCGGCAATCGTGCTTGCCGGCGGTAGCGGCACCCGTTTTTGGCCGCGCAGCCGGCGTGCACGCGCAAAGCAAGTGTTACAGCTGGATGGGGAAGGCACCATGATCCAAGGCACGCTCGCGCGGCTCCAGGGTCTTGTGTCTGCAGAGAATACGTGGGTGATCACGAACGATCTGCTTGCAGCGACCATCGCGGAACAGCTGCCACAGATGTTGCCGGATCGTTTGTTGCGCGAGCCCGCCGCCCGCAATACGGCACCGGCGTGCGCGCTGGTAGCGTTCTTGCTCGAAAAGAATGCGCCGCAGACGGTGCTTGGCGTTTTTCCCTCCGACCACGTGATTGGCGATCCGGAGCGCTTTCGCCTGGTGCTGCGAGCCGGCGTGCAGGTGGCTTCGAGCGGGCCGCGCATGGTGGTGCTGGGTGTGCCGCCGACACGGCCCGAGACTGGGTATGGGTACATTGAGCTAGGGGCAGCATCGAGCCCGGTACGGGTCAATGGGGAATGCATCTCTCTGTGGCATGTGCGCCGGTTTACCGAAAAACCGGATAGTCAACGGGCGCGTCATTTCGTCCGCTCGGGAAACTATGTGTGGAACAGTGGCATGTTCTTGTGGAGTGCGGCTACCCTTGCGGGAGCGATCCGGGAGCATAAGCCGGAGATGGCATTGCTGTTGGAGGAAATCGCCGCCAGTTGGGGTACGCCGGACTTTGAGGCGCGGTTTGCGGAGTTGTATCCACAGTGCGAATCCATTTCGATTGACTATGCCGTCCTGGAGCATCGTTCCGCGAAGGGAGAAGC
>CAXTNA010000103.1:4507-9821 GCA_964245535.1 uncultured Acidobacteriaceae bacterium
GGTTCATGGGCAGCGCTGTATGAGCACATCGCCGAGGACGGCGAAGAACAGATGACCAATGTTGTGGAAGCCGACCATGGGGTGGAGATCACCTCCTCGGGATGCTATGTCTTTGCGCCGGGCAAAGCGGTCGCGCTTGTGGGTGTAAAGGATTTGGTGGTGGTCGAAACAGAGGACGCTTTGTTGATCACAACAAGAGAGGGCTCACAGGATGTGGGCCGCGTCGTCACCGAGTTGAAAAATGCCGGACGCATGGACTTGATCTGATGAGCACGAACATTATGAACGCAGAAACGAACGGAGCCCCGATCGGCAAAACCTCCGCTGTGAAGTTCGGAACCGACGGCTGGCGCGGCATCATCGCCGATGACTTCACGTACGAAAACGTCCGTGTGGCCGCGCGTGCCATTGCGAAGTATGTGCTCGAAGAAGAGCATTCCAGGGCAGGCTTGTGCATCGGGTACGACACCCGATTTGGATCGCGGTCCTTCGCGCACCTGGTGGCCGAGGTGGTTTCTGCGACCGGTATCCCTGTGTTTCTGGCGAACAAGGTGACGCCCACGCCGGAGTTGTCCTTTGCGGTGCGGCACCGGGGTGCGGCCGGGGGCATCATGATCACCTCCAGCCATAACCCGGCAGAGTGGAACGGGGTGAAATACAAGGCGCACTATGGCGGCTCGGGCAAGCCGTCCATCATTGCGGCCATTGAACGGCGGTTGTACAACGACACTCCCGTAACAGCCGTACCGGCTCCCATTCGAGAGGTGGATTTCGCGCCGGACTATGTGGCGGCGCTGGAAAGTTTTGTCGATCTGCGGGCGATCAAAGCTTCCGGTTTTCGTTTTCTGATCGACTGCATGTATGGCGCGGGGCAAGGGTATGTCGCCGGCATTTTTGATCGGGCCGGCATACCGTATGTCGCGATACGCAGCGAAGTGAATCCGGCGTTTCCGGGCATTAACCCGGAGCCCATTTTGCCGCACATTGCGCTTGCGCAGGAGCGGGTTGTGGCGGAAGGTTGCGATGCCGGGTTTATCACGGACGGGGACGCGGACCGCATCGGGGCTGTGGATGAGCATGGCAATGTGGTGGACGCGCACAAAATCTTCGCGATTGTGTTGCAGTGGCTGTTGACGCGCAAGGGTTGGTCCGGCGATGTGACTCGCGCGTTCAACACGACCAAAATGTTGGACCGCATTGCAGCCAAGTATGGACGCACGCTGCATGAACATGGGATTGGATTTAAGTATGTATGCGATCTGATGCTGGAGAAAGACATCCTCATTGGGGGGGAAGAGTCGGGCGGCGTGGGCATCAGCCGGCATTTGCCTGAGCGGGATGGTTTGTTGAACAGTTTGCTTCTTGCCAATGTGATGGCTGATGAGGGCAAGACGCTGGGGCAACTGGTAGCCGCGCTGCAGGCGGAGTATGGCGAGCACCAGTATGGGCGCATTGATATGCACATCGACGACGCGCTGAAGGCATCCGCGATACGGCGCGCGAGTGCCGGAATGACGGAATTTGCAGGCCGAAGGGTGCTCCGCAGTGAGAGTCTGGACGGGTGGAAGTTCTTTTTAGATGAACCGAGTTGTGCGGAGAAGCCAAATGCGGCAGAAACCTGGTTGCTGCTGCGGGCTAGCGGAACCGAGCCCCTGTTGAGGGTGTATTGCGAAAGCTGCAGTGTGGACAGCGTCACGCAAATTCTGCAAGCAGCGAAGGCGTTTGTTCTTGCCGGCGATGCACTGCACGGAGATGTGCATGGTGACTGAAGAAACGGCTCTGGTGCAAGGCGTGTTGTTCGACATGGACGGTGTGCTGGTGAGTTCGGTCGGCAGCGCGACGCGTTGTTGGCGAAAGTGGGCCGCGCATTACGGGGTACCACACGCGGATCAGGTGCAGATTCAGCACGGAACTCGGGCAATCGACATCATGGAGCAGCTAAAGCCGGGTGTGGACCAGCAGGCGGGCCTGCGCTTGATCGAGGATATGGAGATCGCCGACGTCAGGGATCTTCAGGTGCTGCCCGGGGTGCGTGTTTTGCTGGCGAGCCTGCCGGAAGAGCGATGGGCCATTGTGACTTCCGCGACGCGCAGACTTTTGCTTGGCCGGTTGGGTGCGGCGCATTTGCCGGTGCCGCAGCGCCTCATTAGCGGGGAAATGGTGGAACGTGGCAAGCCCGATCCGGAGCCGTACCTTCGCGGCGCGATCCTGGTGGGTGCGCCCGCGTCAACGTGTCTGGTGGTGGAGGACGCGCCGAGCGGCGTGCGCGCCGGGGTGCAGGCAGGTTGCCGTGTGCTGGGCGTTGCAGGAACCTATCCTGTTGCGGAGTTAAAGGCAGCGGGAGCGGCTTGGGTTGTGGAGACACTGGCCGATGTGCGTGCGGAGGTACAAGGTGAGGAGATACAAATCTTGATGCGGGTTAGGTAAATTACGGATGCAGCTAGACCCGCGTGCTTACATGGCAGGCTCTGGATCCTGTTATGACGTCGCGTGGAGTATTTCGAAAACGCAAGCGAGCAGGAGGCAAGCGGAGGAACGGTAGTGAAAGCCCTAGAGGTTAGCATCTAGCCATTCGTAGTCGCGGCCGATATTTGGAACTGGGGCGCCAGGCGAAGCTGCGCTCGACCGATGGCGCGACAGCGGCGACAGCGCGGGGGCGCACTTGGCCCTGAAGCGCTTGACAACCTTCAATTCGATGCCTGGGCGCCTCAGCCGCGGCCTGCCCCGGTGTAGCCCTTGTTGACATGGCCAGCTCTACGTTGCCTGGTCGTCTCCTGTACTGTGAGGCGTGGGTAGCGACCTTCAGACGTTCGCTCTCCACCGGGGTACGGTAAGTGCCAGCAGGTGCCCCAGCGTATGACCGCGATATCGACCTTGGATTCTTACGGCGCTTAATCCCGTCATCGCCAGCCCGCGCACCGCTCTCCGGCGTGGGCTGCAAAGTCAGGCTGTTGAGACAAACCGCCGTCACTGGCTTGCTCGCCCCGCCCTTTCCTCCCCGATTCGCGCAAATGTGTTTGCATTCCTCCGACCAGGGCTGATTCGTGATTGTGGAGAGGTCGCAGTGGAAGTTTGAACCGGATGGCTGCGTTTTGCGGGTGGATGGTGGGCAGGAGTTCTGCGACGGTCTGCTCGAGTGCAGTGGCGATTTTGGCCCTGGTGACACGGAGTTGTTTGAGCTTGTCCCAGGCCTTTAGATGGGATTGACATCAGGCGAGTAGGGCGGCGGGTAGAGCAGCGATGCCCGGCGGCTTCGATCCGTTCGCGTACGCCGGCGACCTTACGCGCTCTGAGGTTGTCCCTCACGACCACCTGGCCGGGTTGAACTTGCTGGCAGAGCACGTGATCGAGAGAGGTAAAGATTTCGGCATCGATGGCGGTCTTGACCATAATGGTGAGGATCCTGCCGCGCACGCTCATCGCGCCCAGGATGGAAAAGATCGTTCATTGGTCTCGGGAGTGGCTTGAGCGATGTGACGGCCCGCGCCGGACCCGTCCATGGCGCTTGATCATCTGCGTGGAAAGGTCGCTTTCGTCAAGGAAGACCATCCTTTCCGGGACGATCTGATGCAATTGGTCTACGAAGACCTTGCGGAAGACCTCGCGGCGCCCCCGGTTCGCTTCGGTGTCGCGCTTCGTGGCGTGGAGCGACTATTCTGAGCCGAAAGCCAAGGTCGCCTACGATTTTCCGCAGATGCGGTGTGCTCACCTGCGTGTCGGTGGCGACCTCGAACTCAGCCCGGAACTCGCGCAGTTACAGGTTAGGCTCCCCCTTTAGCAGCTGCCGCACCGTCCCGTACTTGACCCGAATCTTGGACCAGCCTGATCACGCTTGCGCTCGGGGCAACCGGTCCGTTTCGAGTGCTTGAAATCTTCCACGTCCACGCAACGCTCACGCCAAACCGATCCGCCGGGTTTGGCAAGCGTGCCCTTGCCTGGTCGTGCGCCTCCAACAGCTGTCAACCGAGAGCGTCGCCATACGATCGAGCCAGGTGATAAGCAAGCTTCAGGTTCCGCAAATCTGCGCAAAGAATCTACATCCACAACATCGGCTCATCAGCTCTAGCAGTTCAAAAAACCATGCAGCTATCGAGCGCGCGGGGTGAATGATTTGAAATGGTGTGGTGAGACTTACTGTGGCGGGAATGAGTTATGGATTTGCGTTCGCGGAAGGGTAGATGTTCAGGTATGAAGTTTGAGGTATGAGGTTGAGTACACAGTGGAATACGACGGAGATGGCGGTCTGCTCACCTTTAGAGTTTGCCTGTGTGCGTCCATAGCCGTATGTTCTAAAGGCCTTTCAGTGGGCCGCTTCACCTTGTGACCATAGCGGGCGTTCGCTGTACGGCATGGGAGGCAGCAAAGATTTTGCTTCCGTGGCGAGATCACCAACCCTCATTTCATGTTGCTCTTCGGCTTCGCTCGGGTCGGCGGGATGATGTGCCGGAAACGGTGATGAGAAAACACGAGCGCTTGCACCTTTGTGACCGTTCGCTAAGTTTCGGCTCGCTTTTTTTGCAGGATGACAGCGACGCGTTCCAGGTCGTCTGCCGTGTCGACGCCAATGGTGTCGGTGGGGGCTTCGGCTACGTGCAGGGCGATGTTGTTTTCCAAGAGGCGTAGCTGTTCTAAACGCTCGATCTGTTCCAGGGGAGACGGAGGGAGAGCGGCGAAGCGGTCGAGGGCACTGCGACGGTAGGCATAGAGGCCGAGGTGCTTCCAAGGGGGTGGGTGGCCGCTGCCGTCACGGTCAAAAGGAATGGGCGCGCGGGAAAAATACAGGGCGCGGCCGTCGGGGGCTGTGACGACCTTGACGACGTTGGGATTGAGGAAGTCTTCCGGCCGACAGCGTACTTTCAGCGTTGAGACCTCGGTGGCGGGGTTTGCGAAGGGCGCGAGGAGGGCGGCGAAGTGAGCGGGGGTGAGCAGCGGCTCGTCGCCTTGCACGTTGACGTAGATGGCGGCGGGAAGTGTGCGGGCCACGGCGTGGAGACGGTCTGTGCCGCTCGGAAGGAGGGGAGAGGTCATTTGCCAGGCCCAGCCGTTCTGCCGGCAAAGGGCGGCCACTTCGTCGGAATCGACGGCAACGATGACTTGATCGAAGAGCGTGCAGGCGGAAACAGCTTCGACGACCCAGGCGAGCAGGGTTTTCCCGGCGACAAGGTGGAGCATTTTGTGCGGCAGGCGCGTGGAATGCAGCCGGGCGGGGATGACGGCGACGACAGAATTAAGGGGATTTTTGATGGAAGCCTCTGCTAGAAATCGGATGGCGCCTCTGCGGCAGACGCTTGATCGTTGGAAACGATCGCAACCG
>CAXTNA010000104.1:0-9819 GCA_964245535.1 uncultured Acidobacteriaceae bacterium
TTGGAAAACAGGACGCAGACAGAAAGATACGCGCAAAGTAGACCGATGGCTAACACACCGCCCAAGGCCTTCAACATCCATACGGGATCAACGACCTCAGGCGCTCCAGAAGAAACAGGAACCGGCGCGCGTTGCTGTGCGGCGCGAGGCGGGAGAGTACGGGGTGTGGGATTACGAGGCAGCCGAGTTCGAGAAGAAGGCATGATTTTGAAAGAACTTCTGCATCTTAAGGTGCGAAGCGGGAGGGAATGGTTTGGCGGAATGGATGACGTTGTGTGCGGTGGACGAAGCACCGCAGCCGGGGGACGTGCGTGAGGTGGATGTCAGTGGGCGCACGCTTTGCTTTGCCAACGTGGAGGGCACTTTGCGCGCGCTGGATAACCTTTGCCCTCACCGGGACGGTCCCTTGGGGCAAGGATGGATCGAGGAACAAACGGTGGTTTGCCCATGGCATGCATGGGCCTTCGATTGCCGCACAGGCGAGGCGGAACCGCCGGAGCGCGCGCAGGTGAAGGTGTATCCGGTGCAGACAGTAAATGGCATGGTCCTTGTAGACCTTTCCGCAGAAGTGCTGTGACCGGTCCCGGATGCTTCCCGGACCCTTCCCGGACCCTTCCTAGATTCCGAAAAATTTTGCACATGAACAAACCCTGGGGTGCGCTTTATGCTCTCACTATCGACAACCGATGACAGTGCGGCAATCGGTGCGACAGGAGATATACGGAAATGACCTTTAAAAGAGCCCTGCTCTCGATTTTCGGTTTGGCGGTTTTGTTCGGAACCATGAACACGGCCCAAGCGCAGTACCACCATCGGCATCACCATCATCACCACCACCATAGCCGCTAGATTGCGGAGTGGACGAAAGAGCCCGGCTGGTTGCCGGGCTCTTTCGTGTTTGTGCAAAGGTTTCAGCCAGCCGGACGGAAGATGAACTGTTAAACTTGGTTGATCGCCGGAAAGGGGAGATGCATGCGGGCCATTCTAGCCCTGGAGGACGGCCGTGTGTTTCATGGCCGTAGTTTTGGCGGGCAGATGGAGCGTGTAGGTGAGGTGGTTTTCAACACTTCGCTGACCGGCTATCAGGAAATTTTCACTGACCCTTCGTATGCGGGGCAGATTGTGGTGCTGACCAATCCGCAAATCGGGAACTACGGCACATCGCCATCGGATGCGGAGTCGGCGCGACCTTATATCGAGGGCCTGGTGGTGCGGGAGTTTTCGCCGATCAGCTCGAATTGGCGATCGACCGAGGTGACGGACGAGTATCTGGAGCGAAACGGCATTCCCGTCATTGCGGATGTGGATACGCGCGCGGTGGTGCGGCACCTGCGGGCGCATGGTGTGATGCGCGGCTGCGTTTCCACTGACGTTGGCGACCCGGAAGCGCTGGTGGCCAAGGCGCGGGCGCACCGGGCGATGGATGGAACCGACCTGGCCAGCGTGGTTTCAACCAAAGAGAGCTACGGATGGAGCGCGGCAGAGCCGCGGAACGAAACGGGCGACGCGCTGCTGCCGCAGAAAAACGTCGCGGCCACGGGCGAGATGCACGTTGTGGCCTATGACTTCGGTATTAAGCAGAACATTTTGCGCATGTTGGCTCGCGAGAATTGCCGGGTCACAGTGGTGCCGGCAAAGACTTCGGCGACGGATGTGCTGGCGATGAATCCTGATGGGGTGTTCTTTTCGAACGGACCGGGCGATCCGGAGCCGCTGGCTTATGCGCAGCAGACGATCCGTGATTTGCAGGGAAAGACACCGTTGTTTGGGATTTGCCTCGGTCATCAGCTGTTTGGGCTGGCGTTGGGCGGCAAAACCTACAAGCTGAAGTTCGGGCACCATGGCGGCAATCATCCGATCAAGAATCTTGAAACCGGCAAGGTCGAAATCACCGCGCAAAATCATAACTACAATGTCGATCCGGAGTCGCTGCCCGACGAGGTTGCGGTGACGCACGTGAATCTGAACGACAACACCTTGGCGGGTCTGAAGCATAAGACGGACCCGATGTTCAGTGTGCAATACCATCCGGAGGCCAGCCCTGGACCGCATGATTCGCATTATCTGTTTCGGGATTTTCGTAGGATGATGGAAGAGTGGAAAAAGGCATAGGAGGCTTGTATGTTGTTGCCGTTGCGCCCCGATCAGGAGGCACATTTACTGATGTTATGTGAGGAGATGGGGCGGTCTCCTGAGGATTTTGTGCGTGAAGCGGTGCTGACCTTTATGGAGGATTACGAGGACGGCCGCGATGCAGAGGCTGCTTTAGCTGAGGGCGGCGAGCGCTATTCACAGGAACAAATGGAGCAAGAGTTTGGTGTGGCGTATCGAGTACCTGAGTCCCTCAAGAAGACAGCTTAAGAGATTGGACTCACAGATTTCGGTTCGCATTCTTTGTTTCATGCGTGAACGCGTTCTAGAAGGAGAAGGACCCTATGCGATAGGCAAACCCTTGACCGGAAAATGGATTGGTCATCGCGCTTACCGTGTTGGGGACTACCGGGTGCTCTGTCAGGTGCAGGACGCCGTTCTGCTTGTGACCGTGGTGAAGGTCGGCCACAGGAAGGACGTTTACGACTAGATGCCGCGTAGAAACGATATCTCCAAGATCCTGGTGATCGGTTCGGGGCCGATTGTGATCGGTCAATCTGCCGAATTTGACTATTCCGGCACGCAGGCCTGCAAGGCACTGAAGGCTGAAGGGTATGAGGTCGTGCTGGTGAACTCAAACCCGGCGTCGATCATGACCGACCCGGAGGTGGCCGACCGCACCTATATTGAACCGCTCACGGAAGCGTACCTCGAAAAGATACTCACGCTGGAGTTGGAACGCATGCCGGCCGGCGGCGGGACCTTTGCGGTGCTGCCCACCGTGGGTGGGCAAACAGCGCTGAACCTGGCTGTCGATCTGGCCGATAAAGGCGTGCTGGAGCGGCTCGGCATTGAGCTGATTGGAGCGAAGCTCGAAGCCATTAAGAAAGCCGAAGACCGGCTGCTCTTTAAAGATGCCATGAAAAAGATCGGGCTGGACATGCCCCGGTCGATGCTGGTGAATAACATCCGCGACGGCCTTGAGTTCTCGGCCAAGCTGGGATTTCCGGTGGTGATCCGGCCCAGCTTCACCCTGGGCGGTTCGGGTGGGGGTATCGCTTACAACCGTGAAGAGTTGATGGAGATCCTTTCGCGCGGGCTTGATCTGTCGCCCGTGCATGAGTGCCTGCTGGAAGAGTCGGTGCTGGGGTGGAAGGAGTATGAGCTCGAGGTGGTGCGCGACTTGAACGACAACGTCGTCATCATCTGCTCCATCGAGAATTTCGATCCGATGGGTGTGCACACCGGTGATTCGATCACCGTGGCGCCCGCGCAGACCTTGAGCGACCGCGAGTACCAGCGGATGCGGGATGCGGCAATTGCCGTGATTCGCGAGATCGGGGTCGAGACCGGTGGGTCGAATGTGCAGTTTGCGGTCGATCCGCAGACGGGGCGCATGACGGTGATCGAGATGAACCCGAGGGTATCGCGGTCTTCGGCGCTGGCGTCGAAGGCGACCGGCTTCCCCATCGCGAAGATTGCGGCACGCTTGGCGGTTGGGTACACGCTGGATGAGTTGCAGAATGACATCACCCAAGCGACGCCGGCATGTTTTGAGCCGACGATCGACTATGTGGTTGTAAAGATTCCCAAGTGGCAGTTTGAGAAATTTCCCGGCGCCAATGAAGTGCTCGGACCGCAGATGAAGTCAGTCGGCGAGGTGATGGCGATTGGCCGTACCTTCAAGGAAGCGCTGATGAAGGCCGTGCGGTCGCTCGAAACCGGCAGGAAGACGGGGACGGAGACGATTGATCCGCGGCGGCAGACGCAGCGGCTGGTGACGCCGCATCCGGAACGACTGCAGTATTTGCGCTACGCCTTTGAGCACGGGATGACGGTGCGGGAGGCAGCGCGCCTGACCGGGATGGACCCATGGTTTCTGCACCAGATGAAGCTGATCGCGGACGAGCAGGCCGCGCTGGGTGAGCGTGGATTAGCGGCGCTGGACGGCTTCGATCTGCAGATGGCCAAGCGCATGGGGTTCTCCGACGAGCGGCTGGCCGGCATCTTCGGTCTGGATGAAAAGACCGGGACCGCCGAGGTGCGTGCCACACGTGACCGGCTCGGGGTGCGGCCTGTGTTCAAGCTGGTCGACACGTGTGCGGCGGAGTTTGAAAGCTTCACGCCCTACCTCTACTCCTGCTATGACGAGGAGGATGAGGCGGCGCCGACGACTCGCAAGAAGGTGATGATCCTAGGCTCTGGGCCGAATCGCATCGGACAGGGCATTGAGTTTGACTATTGCTGCTGCCATGCCGCGTTTGCGCTGCGCGAGGACGGTTTCGAGACCGTCATGATCAACTGCAATCCGGAAACTGTGTCGACGGATTACGACACCTCGGATCGACTTTATTTCGAGCCTCTGACCTTCGAAGACGTGTTGGCCGTGTATGAGCACGAGGCTTCCGGGGATGCGGAGATCGGCATGATCGTGCAGTTCGGTGGGCAAACGCCCCTGAATCTGTCATTGCCGCTCAAGGCGGCGGGCATTCCGATTCTGGGTACCTCGCCGGAGTCGATCGATCTTGCCGAAGACCGCAAGCGCTTCGGCAAGCTATTGCAGGATCTCGAAATCCCGCAACCACCGGCTGCGATGGCGACTTCGGTGGAAGAGGCGCTGGCCGGTGCGCGCGAGGTGACCTATCCCGTGCTGGTGCGGCCGTCATATGTGCTCGGCGGCCGTGCGATGGTGATTGCGTATAACGATGATGCGGTGCGGCGCTATATGGCCACGGCAATCGAGTACTCGCAGGAACGCCCTGTGCTGATCGACCACTTTCTTGAGGACGCGCAGGAGGTCGATGTCGATGCGCTGTGCGATGGCAGCGACATCGTGATTGCGGGCATTATGCAACATATCGAGGAGGCGGGCGTGCATTCGGGCGACTCCTCTTGCGTGCTGCCTGCAGTCGACCTCACGCCGGAGGTGTTAGCGACCATTCGCGCGTATACACGCAAGCTGGCGAGGGCGCTCCATGTTGTTGGCTTGGTGAATCTGCAGTTCGCCGTGCAGCGCGGGACGGTGTATGTGATTGAGGTGAACCCGCGGGCTTCGCGCACTGTGCCGTACGTGTCGAAGGCGACAGGGGTGCAGCTGGCGAAGATTGCCTCTCGCCTCATGACGGGTCAGCGCCTGCGCGACCTGCTGCCGGAACAGGTGGCAAGTGGGGAGGATCTTGGGACGGGCGATCACTTTTTTGTAAAATCGCCGGTGTTTCCGTGGGCAAAGTTCCAGGGCGTCGATCCGGTGCTGGGCCCGGAGATGCGCTCTACCGGCGAGGTGATGGGGATTGGCCGCAGCTTTGGCGAAGCCTTCGCGAAGGCGCAAACGGCGGCAGGCCTGATCCTGCCGACTGCGGGCACGCTTTTTCTAAGCGTGAATGCACGGGACCGGGCCGGGGTTGTGCCCTTGGCCAAGAGCTTTCATCATGCCGGTTTCCAGATTGTGGCCACGCATGGCACAGCGCAGGCGCTGGAGGAAGCCGGGCTGCAGGTGGACCGCGTGTACAAAGTGGACGAGGGCCGACCGAATGTCGTCGACTTGATTAAGAGCGAACGCATCCAGCTGATCGTGAACACGCCGACAGGCCAGGGCGCGGTGTTCGACGAGCAGGCTTTACGGCGGGCGGCGGTGGCTGCGCGGGTGCCGATGATCACCACGCTAGCGGCCGCGCGAGCGGCGGTGGAGGGCATCGAGGCGTTGCAACAGGGCAAAGGATCTGTGGAATGTTTACAGGAACTGCATGCGGCGCAGCGCGAAGCTGCGCGCGGTGGGGTGACGCTCGAAGCTTGACGGCTACACTGGAACGATGCTGCTGCAAGGTCTTTTTGTACCGTTGACCTGTCCGTTCGATCGTGAGGAAAAGCTCTTCCTGCATAAGCTGGAGAGCAATGTGCGGCGTTATTCGCTAGGCCCGGCTGCAGGGTTGGTGGCCCTGGTGCCCGATGGCGAAGCGACCGGGCTCACGGATGCGGAGTGCGTTGCGGTGCTTCAGGCAATTGGGGGTTCTGCTGCCAAACACAAGGTGCTGCTCGCGGGAGTGCAGCGGGCAAGCGTCGCTGCGGCGCTTGCCATGGCTGAGGCTGCTGACACTGCCGGCTTTGACGCGCTGCTGCTCGCACAGCCATATAACTTCTTTTCGTGGGCGGAGGACCGAACGGAACAGGAGCAGGAACGCGCATTGCTGTTTTATCAGGTAATCGCCGACCGTTCGCCGCTACCGGTGGTGCTTTGGAGTGCTGCCGCGACGCCCTCGGGACCGCTCCCATCGCGGGTTGTTGCAGCTTTGGCGCGGCATCCCAACGTGATCGGGATCATCGATGCGGACCTTTCCGCGGATTCTTCCTCGGAACGCCTCGATGCACTTGTGCAGGCGACTGCGGATGTGCGGCGGGAGGTGACCGTAACCACGGTTTTTGAGGCGGTAACCAGGCGCATGCTTGCCGATGCTGCCGCGTCCGGAGGTCTGGTGACGATTTCGAAACCTCAGGGCGGCTCTGGAGGCCTGGCCACGTCGGCACCGCCAGTTCCCGCAATAAAAACACGTACCAGAACTGTCGGTTTTCAGATTCTGTCGGGAGGTGTGGCGCACGGCATGGTGCCCTTGTTCCAGAGCGGCGCCGCCGGGGCGATGCCTGCACTGGCCGCCTGTGCGCCGCAAAGCTGCTTTGAAGCGTATGCCGCCTGGAAGGACGGCGATGAGGCGCTGGCAGCGGAACGGGCAGCGCGGTTGCAACCGGCAGACGCAATCCTAGCCGAAATTGGCCCGGCGGCAGTGAAGTACGGTTGCGATTGGAATGGGTACTACGGTGGCGCGCCGCGGCTGCCAAGGTTGCTGCTGACGGCTGCGCAAAAATCCGAGGTCGTCCGGGCCATTGGGGACGTTCGCAACTGAGCGCGTTTAGCGACGGCCTGCAGACGCAGTGCCTAGCCGGGTACGGGCCTGCGCAGCTTCTGGTGAGTTTGGGTAGCGCTGCACTAACGCGCGCAGCTCACGCGTCCCGGCTTCGGTTTGTTTGGTGGCGAGCAGCGCTTCCCCTTTATGCAGACGGGCAGCAGGAATCTTTGCGTTTGCGGGATAGCGTTCGAGGAGCTGGTCGTAGTTTTTGATGGCTGCGCTCGTTTTGCCTGTCCGGACGTCGATCTCACCGAGATAGAAGAAGGCGTTTCCGGCCAGATTTTCGTCCGGATACGCTTTGATCAGATCGTCGAACTCCGACGAGGCCAAAGGATACTTGCCGGCCATGTAGTCGCTATAGGCGCTGCGGTACAGGTCACCCACGGGCGGCTGCGCGGCTGTGGATGCGCTGCGATCGGGGGCAGGACTGAGGTCCGATCTGGATTCCGGTCTGGCTTCGGGTTTGGGTTCAGCGTTTGGGGACGCATCAGTCGAAGGGGAAGTCTTTGGCTCGGAGGGCAGCGGAGATCCCGTTCTTGGACTGCCGAGGCTTCCCGCACTGTTCGTACCGGGAAGGTTGCCGAGCGCCGCGTTGGTGGATTGGGCTTGGCCTTGCAGGTCGGCAAGAGATTTTTCCATGCGCTGCATGCGGGCCTTGAGCTCATCGAGCGAATCGTTGAGCGCTTGCACCTGGCCGGAAAGCTGTTCATTGCGTGTGGCCTGGGCGTCGCCTTCGTTTTGTAGCTTCAACTGCATGCCGTTGACCGTGATTGCCATCTTGTTTACCGAGTCGACGGTCTGCTGCACGAGGTCCTTCAGCACGCCCATTTGCTGATCGTTCGACTGCTGCAGGCGTGCGACGGAGTCGATCAGTTGCTGCACTTGCGTTTGCAGTTGAATCATCTCCTTGCTGACCGCATGGGCGGGCCGGGGGACAAGAAGAGCGAAAGCCAAAACGACCG
Source organism: uncultured Acidobacteriaceae bacterium (assembly GCA_964245535.1). Lineage (GTDB taxonomy): Bacteria > Acidobacteriota > Terriglobia > Terriglobales > Acidobacteriaceae > Granulicella. The sequence continues at coordinate 7,952 of CAXTNA010000104.1, forward strand.
GTGTACAACGGCGGCAGCTGCGGGAAAGGTTCATGCCGAAAACTCCTAGGCGTCAGTGGTGCTCAGTGATGGCCACCTATGTGGCGTTGCGGCACCACCGAAACGCAGATTCCCTTCGGGAATGACAAGCAAGAGCGGATGCCGAAAGCAGATTCCCTTCGGGAATGACAAGCAAAAGCGGATGCCGAAAGCAGATTCCCTTCGGGAATGACAAGCAAAAAAGAAGTGGAGGTTGGGGGAGACGGTACCTCAACGGTCGATGGTGAACTGATCGCGACGGTTTTGCCCATAACAGCTTTCTGCTTCTTCCGTGCAGAACTGGCGCTCTTTGCCGTAGCTGACGACGCGGATGCGATTGGGGCTGACGCCGGCGCTGACCAGAGCGGTTTTTGCGGAGTTGGCACGGTTTTCGCCAAGCGTGATGTTGTATTCGGCGGAGCCGCGGTCATCGCAGTAGCCGGCGATGAGAACCTTGATGGCCGGATGGGTTTCCAGATACTGGGCCGCGGAGGCGATGCTGCTTTGCGCCTCCGCGCGCAGATCGAAGCTGACGTAGTCCAAGAAGAGGTCTAGGACATTGCTGTGGAAGGCGGCGTCCGTGCCCATACTGCCGTCCTGCCCGGCAGCGCCATCATTGGCGGCGTTGCCGCCCGGCACGGTGGGAACGCGCACCGTGACGCGGACATTGGCTTCTGTTGTACCGCCTTCCCCTTTGGCAAGGAGGTGGAAGTTCGTTGAGTTCGCGGGTGAGACGGTTTGCGTGCCGTTGACGGCGACATCGCCGATGCCATCGATGCTGACGCTGGTGGCGTTTGTTGTGCGCCAGTTCAACACGACGGATTGCCCCAGATCGATCGCGACCGGGTCTGCGGAGATCGTGGCTGTGGGCGCGGTGAGCCCCGCGGTGCTGGGCGGCAACGCATTTGGAGAGAGGGGGGCAGTCTTTTTATGGCAGCCGGTCACCGTGAGCAGCGCCAGGCTCATGGGCAGCAGTGCCCGGGAAAGCGTCGATAAGCGGCGGGGTGCGATCATGTGTTTCCTTTTTCTACGGAGCCGACCCTACATGAGGATCATGGCTCGAATGAGTGTAAGCCGTACGTTTGAACACTGTCAGCGGCTGTGGGGCGGGCTAGCGGAAGCTCCAGTTGGGCATATCCGCACCGGATTCGGTGAGGCTGTGGAGGGCGGTGCCGTCGGCCAGCATCGTGCTGATGTGGGTATGGGCGCCACGGCCGTCCGATGTGTTGGCAAAGACGATGTGGCGACCGTCGGGGGACCAGGAGGGGAAGTCGCAGCGGCCGATGTCATGGGTGAGCTGAATCCAGCGTTTGCTGGCGATTTCCATCACGTAGATGTCCTGTCCGCCGGGTGCGCCGGGGCCGTATTTGCGATTCCAGGCGTAGGCGAGGAACTGGCCGTTGGGCGACCAGGAGGGTGAGGTCGCGTAGCCGCCGTCGGTCATCCGCTGGACCCCTGACCCGTCCGCGTCCATGATGTAAAGCTGCGGCAGTCCGGTACGGCCGCTAATCCAGGCAATCTGCGCGCCGGTTTTTGGGTTCCAGGTGGGGGAAACATCCGGGCCGCGGAAGCTGGTGATGCGGTGCGCTGCGGCCCCTTGCGGGTCGGCAATCCAGAGCTCCGGATCGCCTGTGCGGGAGGAGGAAAAGGCGAGTTGCTGGCCGTTGGGGGCCCAGGCGGGAGAAAGGTTCGTACCCCCGGCAGAGCTGAAAGCGACGACCCGATTCAGCAGAAGGGAATACATCTTGAGTTGGAAGCCGTCGCGGCCGAGAGAACTGAAAGCGATGCGTGAGTTATCAGGCGAAACGCGTGGTGAAAGCGAGATTTGGCCGAGATGCGTGACCGCATGC
>CAXTNA010000105.1:0-6920 GCA_964245535.1 uncultured Acidobacteriaceae bacterium
TTTATGGGGTGGTGGGAAACTGCGGGTCTCTCCACTGCGCGCTCTACGCTTCGGTCGAGATGACACATATTTGTGGTGACGGAGATGGTGGCTCATGGGCTATGCGGACGGTGGCTGACGGGCTATACAAATGGCGGCTCATGGGCTATGTGGATGGCGGCTCGTGGGCTGATGGTCCCACTGCGTTCCAGCCGTCGCGTAGCCGCATCCAAAGTTGTGGGTATATCGTCTAAAAACTAACTGCTTTGTTTCCGAGCTGCCCTCCTGAGCTGACCTAAGGACCTCGTTCATGATTTTTTCGTTTCGCGTCCACCCTGTTTTCTTTGCCGGTCTGCTGCTGTTGGCTCCCACGCCGTATGGTGCGGCGCAAAACAAGAACGCCAGTTCGGCATCCTCGGGGGCGCCCACGGCAGCCGGTACACCGGATCGGGCGGCGGCGTACTACCACTATGGGCTGGCGAAGATGTATGAGAGCCAGGCGGTCAACAATGGGCGTCAGGACCTGGCCACGCAGGCGATCGAACAGTACAAGCTGGCGATGACGGCCGATCCGGAATCGGCGATGCTGGAAGATGGGCTGGCGAACCTGTATTTCCGGCTGGGGCGGATTCGCGAGGCGGTGAGTGCGGCGCAGGAGCAGGTGAGCCGGCACCCGGACGATGTGGACGCGCATATGCTGCTCGGGCGCGTGTATCTGCGCTCGCTGGACGACCGGCAAGGGCAAGGGGCGCAGTCGCAGGAGATGCTTGGGCAGGCAATCAGGGAGTACGAGCCGATTGCGCGGCTGAAGCCCCGGGATTTGGAAACGCACCTGCTGCTTGGGCAGCTGTATGGCCTGAATCATGACAGCGCGAAGGCGGAGGCGCAGTTCAAGGCGGCGCAGGCGATCGATCCGAACTCGGAAGAGGTGGTGCTGAGCATGGCGCGGCTGTATACCGAGCAAGGCGACCTGCCCAAGGCCGCGCAGGTGATTGTGGCGGTGCCGGAAGGCAGCCGGTCGGCGCGGATGGATTTCGCGTTGGGCGGTATTTATGACCAGATGAAGCAGCCGAAGGATGCCGCGAAGGCGTATCAGGCGGCGGTGGATCAGGAGCCCGAGAACGCCGATGCCAAGCGGGCGTTGGCGGGTGCGCTGCAGGCTTCGGGGCAAATGGATGCGGCGGCACGGATTTATGGGCAGCTGGTGGGGGCCGATCCGCAGGATGCGCAAGCGCTGATTCGCGAGGCCGACATTCAGCGGCAACAGGGGCGCTATGACCAGGCACTGGCGACGTTGAAAAAGGCCGAAACGCTGGTTCATAACAATCTGGAACTGAGCTACAACGAGGCGCTGGTGTATGACGCGCTGGGCCGCTTCGATGAGGCAATCAGCACGCTGAAAAACCTGTTGGCTTCGAGCGCTTCGCCGAACGGAAAGTATGAGGATGGGGACCGCAGCAACCGTGCCCTGTTTTTGGACCGGCTGGGCATTGTGCAGCGGGAAGCGGGTAAGTATGACGATGCGGTGGCGACCTACAAGCAGATGAGGGAGCTGGGGGGCGACTACCAGGCCCGTGGGTATGAGGGCGAGGTCGATACGCGCCGCGACCAGCACCAATGGACGGCTGCGCTGAGCGCGGCGCAGGCGGGGGCTGCGGCCCTGCCGGCGAATCGCGATCTGCAGCTGACCTATGCGCGGCAGCTGGGCGATAACGGCAAGCTGGATGAGGGGCTGAAGCTGGCCGGCGCGCAGCTGAAGGGAACGCCCGAGGATCGCGATGTGTACATCACGTTGGCCGATATGCAGTCGCGGGCGCGGCACTGGAAGCAGTCGTCCGAGGCGCTGGACAAGGCGGAAGCGACCGCAACCAAGCCTGAGGAGAAGCTGTTTCTTTATTACTTCCGCGGCACAATTGCGGAGCGCGAGAAATTCTTCGATCAGGCGGATGAAGAGTTTCGCAAGGGGCTCGCGATCGATGCGAACTATGCGGCCATTGAGAATGATTATGGGTACATGCTGGCGGAACGTGGGCTGAAGCTGGAGCAGGCTACGGCGATGCTGCAGAAAGCCGTGCAGTTTGACCCGCAAAACGGGGCTTATCTGGATTCGCTGGCGTGGGCGTATTACAAGCAGGGCCAGTATGCGATGGCTGAGGATTACGAGCGCAAGGCGGTGTTGCGGCAGCCAAGCGACCCGTCCTTGCTGGCGCACATGGGCGAGATCTATGCGCATGCGGGCAAGCTGCCGATGGCGATTGCCGCATGGCAGCGGTCGTTGACGCAATATGCGACATCGCTGCCGGCCGATGTCGATCCGACAGATGTGTCGAAGACGCAGCATGATCTGGAAAACGCCCGCATGCGACTGGCGCATGCCGGCGCCGGACCGGTGAAGTAGGGCGGGTGTGCAGGCGGTTTGTGAGCGCGGCGTGACGGCGGATGTGAGGGGCATGCGTTTCGACCTCAGTGGGTGCGGGGTGTTCGGCGCGGAGGAGCAACGGTTGGCTACGCGTGCCTTTCCCGCACCGGCGAGCGATGGGCGGTCGCCCTTTGAGCGGGACCGGGATCGCGTGGTGCAGTCGCGCGCGTTTCGGCGGCTGGCGGGCAAGACGCAGGTGTTTACCAGCCGGGCTTCGGATCATTTTCGCAGCCGCTTAACGCATACGATCGAGGTCGCGCAGGTGACGCGGCATGTGGCTGGAGCCCTTGCGCTGAATGTGGACCTGGCGGAAACACTGGCGTTGGTGCATGACATTGGCCATCCGCCGTTTGGGCATGCGGGGGAGCGGGCGCTGGATCATTGCCTGGCGCGGTACGGGTTGCGCTTTGACCATAACCTGCACGCTTTGCGCATTGTGGAGCGCTTTGAGCAGCGGTATGCAGGGCATCGGGGCTTGAACCTGACGCTGGGGACGCGGGAGGGCATCATCAAGCATTCGCGCGATTACCTGGACGCCGAGCAGCCGGAGTTGCGGGAATACCTGTTAACGGAGAGCCCGCCGTTGGAGGCGCAGATTATCGATCTGGCAGATGAGATCGCGTACTTGACGGCCGATCTGGAGGACGGGGTGGAGTCCGGTCTGCTGGAGGTGCGGACGGTTTGCGAGCATGTGGAGATTCTTCGGCGGTGTTTTGAAAGCGTGCTGCGGGCGCATCCTGCGGCGGAAGAGAAGTATGTTTTCCATGATGCGTTGCAGACGATGCAGAAGGAGCTTGTGCTGGACCTGATCCGCACGACAGCGGAGAATACGGAAGCGAGCGGCGTTCGGGACGTTGCCGGGGTTCGGCGATTGCGGCATCGGCTGGCAGTGTTTTCGCCGGCGATGGAGGCGCAACGGCGGGAGGAGAAGGAATATCTGTATCGGGCGCTTTATACCTGCCCGGCATTGGACCGTGAGCATGAAAAGGCCGAGGCGGTGGTTTCGGAGCTGTTCGCGTTTTGGGAGAGCGAACCGGCGGAGTTACCGGAATCGTACTTTGCGGAGATTGAAACCGAAGGCCTGCCGCGGGTGATTGCGGATTACATTGCCGGCATGACGGATCAGTTCATTTTGACGCAACATGCAGAGGTTCGGCGCACGGTGCGGGCCGGTGTGGGCGTGGGCGCGGATCCTGTTTTTCGGGGGATCGACAAGGGGTTTTGACGTGAGGCGCGGCTGCGGTTAGCCTAGGAGTTGCGCGGTTGTGTGAGCGTATGCGTCCCCGTCGTCCAGTGGCCCAGGACACCGCCCTTTCACGGCGGTAACACGGGTTCGAATCCCGTCGGGGACGCCAACAAAACAAAGGATTTACGGGCCAAAGCCGAGTGAGACTCAAAATAGCGGGGACTCCTAGGGGACTAAGCGAGGCGGGTTTTGTTTCGCCCCTTCCAAGATGCTCATTCAGGTAAGCCGAGCGGCACGGGTTGCAACACCCCCGCAAAGACCCCATCCAGCTTGCCGACAGCCGCCGCCATGTAGTCCGGCGACAGGTGGGCGTACCGCTGTGTCATGCGCGGGGTCCGATGGCCGAGCACCTGCCCAACGGCGTACAGGTCCGCCCCACCCATCACCAGCCAGCTTGCCGCCGTATGACGGAGCGAGTGGAAAGAGGCGTCTTCGATGCCCAGCCCCTTGAATAGCCGCCGCGTGTAGACGGTGAGGCGAGCGGGGTCTACGTCCTTCAGAATGAGTTCGCCGGGGGTGTCACCGGGCAAGCTGTTCAAGACCTGAACGGCAAGATCGTTCAGCATGAGGACGCGCAGCGAACCGTTTTTCGTTTCGCGGAGGTAGACGCGCCGGTTCGGAAGGTCTACGTCCCGCCAGTGCAGGCCCAGGAGTTCCCCGCGCCGCATTCCCGTGAAGGCTGCAAGCGCCAAAGGGGGACGCATCCATTCGGGTGCCGCTTCGAGAACCGCTTTGAGTTCTGACGGGCTCAGGTAGCGGGTCCGGCCCTGAGACACCTTGGGCAGCTTTGCGCCCTGCGCCGGGTTGCTGTGCAGCAGCTCCCATTCCACCGCCAGCCTGAGCGCGTGTTTCAGAACGGACATCTCCTTTGCGACAGTTCCGGCTGAGACTTCCTCAGCACGCGCCGAGATGAAATCGGCAACCGTCTTGCGGACGATGTCCTTCGCCTGGATGGGAAGCGACCTGGTGAGCGTGGCAACGATGCCGCCCAGCCGCTCGAATATTGTAGGCTTCAGCCGTGACTTCTGGTGCCGTTTGTACCGCGCTAGGAGGTCCGCTGTGGTGATGTCCGAGGCAGATCGAACCCCCAAGCACCTTGTCCCGCTCTACGCGCGTCTTGGCGGCACTGAGGGCCTGGAGTGCCTGCGTCCGGGTGTGGGCCTCTACCTTCTGCTTGCGCCGCTCCCCGCCCGCGTCCACATAGCTGATAAACCAACCCGCCCGGTCTTTCCGCTGATAAGCCCCGTCGCGCTGCTTCGCTTTCGGCATGATCCCACCTCGTTTCTGGATGGTAGCAAAAGAGGTGCGAAGTAAGGCTGAAGGCGCACACGGAGATAGCTGCATGTGTAACGGCTAGAGACTTATAACGTGATAACTATGCTCGCGTCATGGAATGATTCCTCCAGCAAGACGGCGCAAGGGTTGCTCAATTACTTAGTTGACAACCTTGCTATTCCGCGAGTTAATGCGCTCATTAGACGACTCGCTAAGGCGATTCGGACTGCGCTTAAGCGCAAAGAAGGAGCTATCGTGCCTATTAAGCCCGCAACAATTCAGCCAATCTTGATCCCCGTCGGTGATGCCGCAGCTATGCTCGGGATTTCCATCTGGACAGCACGCCGGATGGCTTATTCGGGTAAAGTCGCATCGGCCAACGTCGGCAAGAAGTTACTCATACCAGCTACCGAGATCGACCGTTTGGTTGCCGAGAACCTACGTCCAGCCATCAAGCGGGGTAACGCTAAGTGAACCGCTCAGAACGTGCCAGAGCACATGCCCTTCGCCGCACTCGTGCCCCAAGCCGCCTTCTTTCGATACAGGAGGTGGTGGAGTGCATGTTTGTAAGTAGTGAGGATGGAAACAACGCCATCCGGGACAGACCAAGAGAAACAAACAATGGCACATGTAGCACGGTTTTCAAGCCACAAGGGAATCTGTCGTTCGACAAGGATGAAATGCATGAAGCACCCCCGGCAAGATAGCGAGAAACGTCATGCCTAACCCTTGGCTGAGGCTTTGGACAGACATGCCTAACGATCCGAAGTGGCGAACCATCGCTCGCGCCTCGGGACAATCCATTGCAACCGTCCAAGCTGTGTTCCTTCAGCTCATGGTGAGCGCTTCAAGCAATGAAGAAGAACGCGGCGTAACGCAATGTAACGCAGAAGACATCGCAAGCGCCTTGGACATCAGCACTGATGCAGTCGAGTCTATCCAAAATGCTATGCAGGGCCGCGTGCTGAATGAAAAGAAGCTAACCGGATGGGAGAAGCGGCAACCCAAACGTGAAGATTCTTCAGCAGATAGGGTTAAAGCGTTTCGGGAAAGACAGTCTGTAACGCACTGTAACGCAGCGAAACGCGGCGTAACGCTAGAAGAGAAGAGAGAAGAAGAGAAGAGAGAAGAAGAGATACAGAACGGCAAAAGCCATTCCGAGCCCGTGTCTCGGAAGAAGAAAGCTGTCGCTTTTGCCGTGCCGGAAGAAGACTTGCCTACATGGTTGGACGTTCAGACTTGGCGCAACTTCGAAGAACACCGTCGGCGTAAGAAGAATCCCCTTGACGACCTGAGCGCACCGGCCATCCTGAAGGAACTCGCCTTGCTTCGAGATCAAGGCGAAGACCCTGTTCAGGTCTTGAACGAAGCCATAGCACGAGATTGGGCTACTGCCTTTACGCTTCGCCGCGACAGCAATCGCCCCAGCGAAACCCTTTCAACCCTTTCAGCACCACTTACCCCGCAACGCGACCCCGTGGCGGAAGTGTTGCGCCAGCGCGAAGAAGCAAGAGCGGCCATCGCAGCCGAAAATGCCGCAAACCAAACCGCCCAACCGGGCCTGGAGCTTTTGCCATGCTGAATCCCGTCGGTACGAATCACCTAGAGAAAACCATTCTTGGCGCGATGTTGCTGGACTTGGAACCGCTGTTGCAAGCACTGGAGGAGCTGACGGCGAGTGACTTCGCGTTGTCTTCGCATCAGGCCATTTTCGGCACGATGGGTGCCATGGTTGGAAGTGGCGAGGAGGTGAACCTTGTATCCCTCACCCAGAAACTTATCGAGGGTAAGCGTCTCGACAGTGTTGGCGGTGCTTGCTATCTCGCCGATCTGACAGAGGGCGTTCCCCAGCGCTACAACGTCGCCCCCTTCGCTTCCAAGCTGCGGGAGAGGTCGAGGGTACGTCAGATCGTCTCCGGCCTCACCACGGGGCTGCAAAAGGCCGAAGATGGCGCAAGCCTGGAAGACCTGTTGGCCCACATAGAGGGTGTAGCTACGGAT
>CAXTNA010000105.1:6930-9705 GCA_964245535.1 uncultured Acidobacteriaceae bacterium
CGGCGCTGCCTGCGCTGCTTGCCTCTTTCGAGCCGGCGGCGGCGGAAGACACGATTTCTACCGGACTGGCGCATTTGGACCTAATGACGAATGGCGGCTTGAAACCGGGGCATCTTTGGATTCTCGGTGGGCGTCCGGGACACGGAAAAAGTTCGCTTGCCCGGCAGATTGCGCTTGATGCCATACAAAAGGGAACGCCGTCGATAGTCTTCTCTGTCGAGATGCAGAAGCATGAGTGGCTTGGCGCAGACTGTGCGTATCTGGCGAAGGTCGATGCCCGTAAGTTGCAGCGACCCGGCGACCTGTCACGCGGGGATAGGGCGCAGCTGCGCCAAGCTGCGGAAACTATGGCCTCTTTGCCTTTGTTCATCGACGGTAGCGAAGGCCTTCACGTAGGGAAGCTGCTAGCCCGTGCGCGTGCCAAAGTGAAGCGGCACGGCGTCCGCCTGGTGGTGGTGGACTATGTTGCGCGGGTGAACGGGGACGAGCGGGAGATTCGACTTCGGATCGGAGCCATCGCCCAAGCACTCGCGGAATTTGCGAAGCGCCACAAAGTAGCCGTCCTATTGCTTTCCCAGCTCGCGCGCCGGGGCGATGGCAGCCAACGTCCCACCATGTTCGATCTGAAGGAGAGCGGAGAGCTTGAGGCACACGCACACGTTGTTTTGATTGCCTACCAGCCCCAAGACCCCGCCACGACGCTCAGGACGGGTGAAGACGAACTGATCGTGGCAAAGAATCGTTTCGGGCAAACGGGCGTGGTGGATGTCACGTACAACCCCCGGACGCTGAGGTTTACCCCCCGGCTCACAGTTCAACCGCAACGCCGCAACACGGCCTAACCCCAAAGGAGCATTTCCATGGACGCTGTTCGTTTTCCCAATTTTCACCCTACCGCCGTCGCCGGCAATGTTCGCAAACTGGATGCACTGACCGAAAGAGAAACCGTCGCCCATCTTCTGATCGCCTGCAATCACGACATGGGCCTTGTGAAGCTGCGAGTCCTTGCTGAGCAATCCCGCCGCCAAGCGGCCAAACTAAGCCCGTCCAAGTAGCCCTCTTTCAGGCCGGGATGCCGATGGTGTCCCGGTCTGGAACAACCCAAGCCGTTTCAGCTCGCCCATAGGAGTTCACAATGCCCTTTTTCCGTAGTACCCCATCGCCCGCATCTGAAAACGGCCATGTTCATACCGGCCCGCCCGAAAGCACCCGCCTGATCGTCCTGATCGCTGAAAAGAACGAAAAGATCGAAAATCTGGAAGCCCAACGGACATCGCTTCAGCGTGACTCTGAGGCCCTGAGCGACCGCTACAACACCGCCATCGAAGCGGAGCTACAAGGGCTGGAGGGCGAAGACCCTGCGGCCATCCGTTCGGAACGGGAGCGGGTAGGGGACAAGCTGGCGGGTAATGAGCGGCTGCGCAAAGCGGCTGAGGCTGAGCGCGACCAACTGACTGAACGCCTGCGTGCCGTTCGTGCGGAGGAGCTTCGTGAGGCGCGTGCTCTCGCCTTTGAGGAAGCGAAGGAGAAGGCGACAGACAAGAAGGGACGGTTCCTGCAAGGCTATGCCGCGCTTTGCATCCTGCTTGCGGAGCTGAACCTGGATTGGGATGCTTGCTATGGAGACTTTGCCGAGATCGGCGGACCCCGATTCGCGGAAGGTATGAAGCTAGAACTGGAAACCGCCCTCAGCGAACTACAGCGGGCAGGTTGGAACTTCGTATCGGGCCGTGGGAGCGTCGAAACGCTCTTGGTCGTGTCCATGATGCCGGGACGTTCCACTCGCCCCATGTGAGCCGTCCCACAGCGAAGGGCAGGGCAAGGAAGATTGCCAGTGAAGCAGGGGGGTAAGGTCAAATGGGCCTGCCCCCCTTTTGCCGCTTCGTCGCACACCACAAAAGCGGGGACTCTGTGGGGACTTAGCTAACGGTAAACAGGTCCAAGCAGGTGCAAATGCTGCAACGGTGGAAGAGGGCCGTAAATCATTGCCTTGTATAGGTTTATGCGCAATCCGGCAAGCAAAAGCAAAGTAGGCAAAAGACCCCTCAAACCCTCTTTCACGGCGGTAACACGGGTTCGAATCCCGTCGGGGACGCCAACAAAGTTTTAGGGCTTTCGGTAGTGATCTCGAGGCATTGTTTCTAGGGCTGCAGGTTTCTTCTCTGCGCAGACTGGAAGTTAGTTGCTGAGAACTAGACGACCGAGTTGTTCGGGGCTCGCGTGGTCTGGCCGAAACGATAACGCAGTTACGAGAAAAGTTCTCGAAGTAAAGATATGTTGCCGTAGAACGCGTCTCAACAGAATGCGTTACCCGCGGAGATTCGACAGTTCCTGGCGTGGAAGATCAGTATGGCGTGAAAGCTGTGCTGATTTTGCCTACACTAGGCGATATGTCCGTTTCTTCCCTTTCCATTTTTGTTGCGCCCTGGGGTAAGACCCCTGCGGGGCAGCCGGTTGAGCTTTTTACGATGGTGGGCGAGGCGTTGACTGTGCGCCTGGCTAGTTTCGGCGCGCGCATTACCAGTCTGGAGGCACCGGATCGCGAGGGACGCAAGGGCGATGTGGTGCTGGGGTATCGGGAACTGGCGAGCTATCTGGCGGATACGAAGAGCTATCTTGGCGCGGTGGTGGGGCGTTATGGAAACCGCATTGCTAAAGGAACCTTTGCGCTCGATGGGGAGACCTACCATGTGCCGACGAATAATGGTGGGCATGCATTGCATGGGGGCACGGAGGGCTTCGATCGGAGGGTGTGGGCGGGGCGTGTGATGGAGC
>CAXTNA010000106.1:0-5973 GCA_964245535.1 uncultured Acidobacteriaceae bacterium
GCGCAGGGGTGGAGGGGGTAGCGGCGTCCTTCTTTTCTGCGTCGCGGGTGGGCTTGGCTTCGCCCTGGATGCCCTTTTGGCGATCCTTTTCGGTAGTCTGCTGTTGCGCCTGGGGCGGTGCTGGCTCAGTGGTGAGCAGTTCTTCCTTCAGGAGTGCATCATTTAGGAATGCGTGGGTTGCCATTTATGCCTCCTGTCCTGTGCGGATGGTGACCATGCCCGCCGCCTGGTTGCGGCTGTGCGCCACGTCGAGGGTAGCGGCGAAAATCTTCGGATAAGTGCCGCAGCGGCATAGATTGCCGCTGACCGCATGCTTTACGTCGTCAAGGTTCGGATTGGGGTTGCGCTCGAGCAGCGCGGCGCAGCTCATCACCATGCCGGGCGTGCAAAAGCCGCACTGCAAGGCGTCATGCTTCACAAAGGCAGCCTGAACGGGATGCATTTGGCCGCCGGGCGACAGGCCTTCGATGGTGGTGATCTCGCGGCCCACCGCATCGACCGCGAGCGTCATGCAGGCGAGTGAGGGAACCTTGTCAATCCAGACGGTGCAGGCAGAACAGGAGCCGCGGTCGCAGACGACCTTGGTGCCGGTAAGGTTCAGGGTATCGCGCAGCGTTTCAGCGAGCGTATAGCGCGGCTCGACGGCAACCGTATGCGCTTGCCCGTTGATGCGCAGCACCACGGGTACCGCATCGGGGCCGGCGGTGTGCGTAGGGCCGTGTGGCGCATTGCCGTCGCGCGCTTCGGCAGCAAGCGCCTGGGTCGTTTCGAGCACCGTGGTCGCGGCAGTGACACCGGCGCCCTTCAGAAAACCACGCCGGGTGAAGCGAAACTTCGGCTGATCTGACATCCGAACCTTCCATGATTGGAGATCGTAGTTGTTTGGGGAGGGGACAACCGGCGCTGGGCGCGGTATTTGCACTTACGGCGAGTTTGGGGCAAACGGAAGCAACGCCCGTGCTCATCTTAGCGCGCCTGGGCGGGAAAATGCATCTACGGCTTTCCGGGGCTGCCGAGGCAGCTAGGAAAACGACAAAAAAAGAGCGCCGCTAACAGATTAAGACAGATTAAGACAGATTAAGCCGATAAAGGCAGAGACACCGGTCCTATCCCGTCGTGGTTGCCGGGTTGTGCCGGCCAGATCTCCAAGGCATAGGCGGTGCGGTGTTCGGTCCCGATCGCATCGAGCAAACCTTGCAACGAGCGCGCCGTGCCGCCCTCCTGCCCGAGAACTCGGGCCACATCGTCCTCGGCCACCTCCACCCGAAGAACGGAGGCATCTTCGGTGGAAGGAACTTCCACGACAGAAACTGCTTCGCGATTTTTCACCAGGACACGAAGAAGAAGCATAAGACGGATACAAAGGTCGGTCGTTCTCGCTTGCCGCATGCGCCGGTACCAGAATCTTTCTTTTCGGAGCGGGTCGTGTGGTGGCCGTCGTAGTTCCCCGTCTTGCTTTGCCATCTACGGCGTACCGAGAGCTTTCCGTCCGCTCCGCGCGGTCGGCCCTCATGTTTGAACGTAAAGAGGGAATGCCGATCCGCCTACCTAGGGAAATCCCTAGGTAAGCGGATTTGCGCTCCGGAGTGCAAGAAATACGCCGACCGGTTGAGAAGGTCAATAAAGGTAGGCGATACCCACCACAAGCAAGCCGTGCGGATGCCCCACCTTTCCGGTATCAAGCTGGCCCAGGCGATGTCAGTGATTTGTCCGGCGCTCCCGGTGCTGCTGATCTCCGGTTCCGTGCTCACAAGTGAGGCTCGGCACATGATGTGCTCACGCGGGTGGTCGTTTTGAGCAAGCCCTTTTATGTGCCGGAGCTTTTAAGCCATCTGCGGTCGTTGGTATCGGGAATGACGCGGCTGCGTGTGGAAGCGGGACGCGCGTAGGGGTTTGGTGGATCAGAAACCGCGTTCTGGTTTGTCATCCCGTAGCGAAGCAGAGGGATCTGCTTTCCTCTTTGTCGGCGTTGCCTCTAGGGGAAAGCAGATCCCTTCGCTGTGCTACGGGATGACAAGGTTCTTGTTCCGAGAACGACACAAAATGCTGTACAGCCGACGGTAATGAGCTGTAAACCCACCCTCAATCCGCCACAATGCCATTTGCCAGTGCATAGCGGGTGAGCTCGGCCGTGGTGCGCAGGCCCAGTTCGTTCATCAACGCTTCTTTGTGAAACTCCACTGTTTTTGTGGAAATATGCAAAGTGGCGGAGATTTCTTTGCCGGATTTGCCTTCGGCAATGAGCTGTAGCACCTCGCCCTGGCGTCCGGTGAGGCCGCCGCCGAAGCGGTCGGCGGGATTGTCTTTGAGCGGCTCGCCGGAAAAACGTGTGCCGTCCTTGCCCACCGCGAAGGGCGTTACGTAGAACTTGCCGCTCAAGGTCACCGTGATGGCTTTCAACAACTCCGTCGAGGCAGACTGCTTGGCGACGTAGCCGCGGGCGCCTGCGCGGAATGCGGCCTGCACATGGTGGCTGCTGAGTTGCTGCGTCAGGATGATGACAATGGCCGCCGGCGAAAGCGCATGAATCTGCCTTGTGGCTTCGATGCCGTTCAGCTCCGGCATACCGATATCGGCGACGATCACATCCGGCTGCAGGCGCCTGGCTTCGGCTACCAGCGCGCGGCCGTCCGTGACGACGCCGGCGATCTCAAACTGCGCCGCGAGCAGATGCTGTAGACCGGTGAGCAGAAGCTCGTGGTCGTCGGCGATGAGCAGGCGCTTGGCTTTGAGCAGAAGGGGATTCGTCGGGCTCATCAGGACTCATTGCACCTCATGGGACGTGCGGGACTCCAAGGTGATATCGGCGGCGACGGTGGTGCCCTGGCCCAGGGCTGACTGTACCGAAAGCGTGCCGTGCGCCAGGTGCGCGCGCTCTTTCATGCTGATGATGCCGAGGCCGCGCCGTTCTCCTTCGGTTTCCTGGTCGAACCCGATACCGAAGTCGCGGATCTCTAGATGCAGCGATCCCCCGTTCGCCTCGAGCAGCACCTTCACATGCGTGATGCCCGCGTGTTTAGCGACATTGCGCAGGGCTTCCTGCGTGATGCGATAAACCGCCGTGGTCGCGGGCTGGGTGGGCAGATCGGGCAGATTGCGGCTGATGTAGGTAGCCGGCATCGCTTCGCGTTTGCCGAACTCGTCGACCAAGGCACGCAGAGCGACGGACAGGCCAAGGTCGTCGAGGACCGCGGGATGCAGACGGTGGGAGATGCCGCGCACGTCGGTGTTCAACGCTGCGATCTGTTTGCGCGCCTGTTGCAGTTTCCCTGCACTTTGGCCAAGCGGCTCTTCAAGCGGCATGTCATTCAGCAAAATCTCGAGGAAGCTGAGCCGTTGGCCGATGTCATCGTGCAGTTCGCGGGCGACCCGCTGCCGCTCTTCTTCCTGCACGGTGAAGAGATGGCCGGTGAGGCCGCGCAGCTCCTCCTGGGTGCGATCGAGCGTGCGGGCGGCCGAAGCGATCTCCCCTTCGAGCTGCACGGTTTGTTGCGAAAGGGAGCGCTCGGCTTGGCGGCGGATCGTGATGTCTTCCATGACCAGCAAAAGCACGCGATGGCCGTCGTTGGAAAGCGGTTGACCTTTGATCAGCAGCGTGCGGCGGTCGGCGGTCGCCGTTTCGTGCTCAAAAACGATCTGAGTGCCGGCATCGGAGCGCTCCAGCTCCGCTAACCGTTCGCGTAGGTCGTTCGGGCCCCAAAGCTGCTGAAACAGATCGGTCAAGGAGCGCCCGGTGAGATCGGTCGTTCGCATGTGGGTGAGCTCGCGAAAAGCTGTGTTGACGGTGCGTATCGTGCAGTCGAGATTCAAAACGACTACCGCAACGGGAACGCATTCCACCACGGAACGGGCGAAATCACGGGCATCGAGCAGCCCTTGTTGACTGCGGCGCAACTGGTCGATATCGACCAGAACGAGCACAAGCCCTTCAATCCTGTTTTCCGCGGTGCGGTAGGGGCGAACCCGCAAGAGATACCACCGGCCATCGCGGTCCTGCACCTCGGATTCGTGCGTGCCCAGGGTTTCCATGACCTCGGTAAGCAGAGGCTCCAGATTTTCGATGCTCAGGTGCAGCCGGATATCGCCAATGGGGCGGCCGAGATCGGACGGCAGCACGCTCAGCACCTTCTGCATGGGCGGCGTGAACTGCCGGATGCGCAGGTCGCTTGAAAGCATCAGCAAAGGAATATTGACGCTGGTCAGCAGGTTGCTGAGGTCGTTGCCGGTTTGCGTCAGCGTGGAGTTCCGCTGTTGCAGCTCATCGTTGACGGTTTGCAGTTCTTCGTTCGCGCTTTGCAGCTCTTCCTTGGTGGTTTCGAGCTCTTCATTGGTGCTTTGCAGCTCTTCGTTGGCAGACTGGATTTCTTCATTGGCCGAGGTCAGTTCCTGGTTGCGGCCGTCGCGTTCTTCGGTCAAGGACTGGAGGTAAAAGCGCGTGGTGCTGAGGTCATGGCGCACCTGCGCGAGCAGGTTGTCCTTGGCGTCCGGGCTGAGCGCCGGCGCCGGTTGCGGCTTATCCGCTCCGGAAGCCTTTTCGACCTCTTGAAAGAGGATGAGGAAGCAGCGCGGGCGCGGCCCCGCATGCGGTATCGGCAGCACATCCACATGGAAGTGCTGAGCCGTCCCCTCGGCAGGGGCGGTCTTCAGCGTGACCGCGACCGGAATATTTTCTTCGATCGAGCGCTGGACGATGCCTTCCACCTCCTTGGCGATATCGTCGCGCAGAACCCGCAGCAGGTGCCAACTGACCGCTCCAGGCGAAAGCTGAATGAGCGGCGTGGTTTGCCCGCGCGTTTGCAGCACATGCATTCGGTCATCGATGATGAGGCCCGGCGGACCGAAGCGCGCCAGCACCATGCGATCGGCAGCACGCTGGAGTTCCAGCTCCGCCCAGGAGGTGGCTTCATTGTCCGCTAGCGGCCGGCCAGTCGGATTCGCTGCGGAAGCGCGATAGCTGCGTGTGGCTTCATGGCTTGCGGCCAGGTTGCCGCCGGTTTTGGTATAGATTTTGCGCTTGCGATCAACGGTAACAAAGGCCTCACCAAAGTCGCGCAAGCCCTCCGACATGCCCAGCAGCAAATATCCGCCCGGTTCAAGCGCGTAGTGAAAGGTCGACATAATCTGACGTTGCAGCACCGGATTGAAATAGATCATGACGTTGCGGCAGCTGAGGATGTCGATATGGGAAAACGGCGGGTCATTGCACAGATTCTGCTTGGCGAAGATGCAGGTATCGCGCACGCGCTTGGCAACCTGAAAGCCGCGATCGGACTTGACGAAAAACCGCTGCTGGCGCTCCGGCGAGATTTCCATCATGCTTGTTTCCGGATAGATCGCGTTGCGGGCTCGTTCGATGGAGCGCTCGCTGGCATCGGTGCCGAAGATCTGCACCGGCGCATCGAGCCCATTTTGTGAAACGTATTCCTGCAGCGCGATCGCAAAGGAGTACGCCTCTTCGCCGGTGGAACAACCGGCACACCAGACGCGAATAGGCTTGCCGGCGGGCCGGTCCTGAAAGAGCGCGGGCAGCATCGTAGCTTGCAAAGCATCCCAGAACTCGGCGTCACGGAAAAACCGCGTGACGTTGATGAGCATGTCTTCTTGCAGGTTGCGGAGCTCGTCCGCGCGTATCTGCAGCAGGCGGTAGTACTCGCCCAGAGTGTCGAGGCGCAGCAGGATCATGCGGCGAGCCATGCGCCGGCGCAGGGTTTCGGGTTTGTATTGCGTCAATTCCAATCCGGAAAGATTGCGCAACAGATGCAGGATGCGCCCGAAGGCTTGATCTTCGCCTTCAGGGGCTGTGCCGTTCTCGAGCGGACGCAGCTTCGGTTGTGTGAACCCATGCGCAATGCGGGCCAGTTCCAAAGCGAGCTCGGCCGGCGGCAGCACGACGTCCACATGGTCGGCGGCGATCGAGGAGCGCGGCATGCCGCTCTGGATTGCTGAATCCGGTCTCTGCACCAGGGTGATGCC
>CAXTNA010000106.1:5983-7775 GCA_964245535.1 uncultured Acidobacteriaceae bacterium
CCCTTGATGGCCTTCATGCCTTCCGCGCCGTCGCCGTCGGCCCCGGAAAGCACGACGCCCGCGCAAAAGTTCTTTTGGTCCATGGCTGCGGATTGGAAGAAGATGTCGATGGTGCGCGGGCTTTTGTCTGTTTCCGCGCGCTCCTGCAGATGAAAGACGCCGCCTTGCAGGCGCACCATCTGGTTCGGTTGCAACACATACACGTGGTCCGGCAGGGGGCGCTGTCCCCCCTGGATGGCCAGCACCGGCATGGAAGTAAACCGGTCCATAATTTCGGCCAGGTAGCTCTTCTGCTGGGGCGCGAGATGCGTGATAAGCACGAAGCTCATACCGGTTTTGGCCGGCAAATTTTCCAGGATTTCCTGAAACGCCTTGAGCCCACCCGCAGAGGCCCCGATGGCGACCACAGGGTAGGGCAAGGCGGGCGGTCGCAGCTCGATGCCATCGCTATCGACGGTGATCTCCTGCGCGGCAGCGAGCTGGGCGACCGCAGCGTCCGGGAGTGTGCGGTTTTCCCCTTGCGCAAGCTTCTGATCCTGTTGCGGGGAGGGGCTCCTCCCTGCCGCTGGCGGTTCGCGCAACTCGGTATCGGCGGTTTGCTCTTCGTTGGCCATTCACTGCTTTCTCTAGCGTTAGTACAGCGCGGGAGCAGAGGGAGGGAACGCCGTGGGCGCAGATTGCACGCGCTGCGCAAGCGGCCGGTTTCGCTTCTAGCATACGTCGATTGCGGCTTGCGTTCGTCCAGGAGCGAGGTGGCCTTGTGCCGTACCGACTTCTCGGCGTTGCTCTTCGCCGGAGGTCATCCTGTTTTCGGCAGTGTGCCTGTTTGTGGCGAACAGGTTGCATCGAATGGGCATGGTGTCGCGCGACAGAATCGTCATTGGCGCGTCCGCGGGCGGCGTCCTCGCATTGCGGGAACTGGTGTCCCGCTTGCCGGCCGATCTGCCGGCGGCGGTGTTTGTCACGCTCCACCTGTTTGAGCGCAGCGAGGTCACCCTGCCGGCTATCTTGAATGCTGCGGGGCCGCTCGAGGCCGGGCACGCCGAAGAGGGCGAAGCGATTCGACCGGGGCGCATCTACGTCGCGCCTCCGGATCACCACCTGCTCCTCGATGCGGACACGGTGCACCTGGGCCACGGTCCTCGGGAAGGGCTGCAGCGCCCCAGCATCAACGTGATGTTTCGCTCGGCAGCGGCGGCCTTTGGCGAGCGGGTGACCGGTGTTGTGCTCACGGGGCTGCTCGACGATGGCGCCGCCGGTTTGTGGGAGATTCAGCAGCATGGCGGTGCGGCGATCGTGCAGGATCCGGACGAGGCGGCCTACCGTTCCATGCCGGAAAGCGCGATTTTCGGCGTCAACGTGCAGTACATTTTGCGGCTGGCGGAGATGGCGCCGCTGCTCGTGAGGTTAAGTATGGGCGATCATCGTATGGGACCAAATCTGCCGGTTCCGATAAAGGCCACGCTCACCGAACAGGCCTGCCCGGAGTGTGGCGGCGTGATGAGCATGGAACAGCGCGGCGGCATCAAGGAATACATCTGCCACGTGGGTCATCGGCTCGGACTGCAGACCATGATTGCGGAAAGAAGCGCCAGGGTGGAGCGCGCGATGTGGACGGCTTTGGCGCAATCGGAGGAGCTGCTTTCCTTGCTGCGCGCTTCGGAAGAGGTGGTTGATGTACCGGCCGGGCGTTCGTTGCACGGGGAAATCGAGCATCGGCGGCGAGACCTGGCGACTTTGCGCACGCTGTTGCAGCATCGTACTCCCTGGCAGCATGCCCTGGCTCAGAGCC
>CAXTNA010000106.1:7785-9676 GCA_964245535.1 uncultured Acidobacteriaceae bacterium
GGGGAGTTGCGGGCGTGTGTTGCCGGACGTGGTTTCCAATTGTCGCTTTGAAGTTGCAGCGCTGCGAGAATGCGAGAATAAAGAAGCGATGCTACAACTTTCTGGCGCGGGCAAGCGCTTCGGGCACAAGCTGTTATTTGAAGAGGTCAACTGGCTGATCACGCCCAATGAGCGCACGGGGCTTGTTGGGGGGAACGGCACGGGCAAGTCGACGTTGCTGAAGGTGTTGGCGGGCATGGAAGGCCTCGACTACGGCCAGCGCACGCATACGCGCGGCATGACGTTGGGCTATCTACCGCAGGATGGGTTGGCGCTTTCGGGCCGCAGTGTGTTTCAAGAGTGCCTGAGCGTCTTCGACGAGCTACTGGCGTTGGAAGTCGAGTACGAGCAGCTGACGCACACGATGAGCGAGGCTGACCCGAAGTCGCGCGAGTACGCCGCCGCAGCCGACATTTAATACGAAATTCCCGAGCTGTGTCAAATATCTACACGCTGGATGCGCAGGTGGGCGCGGTGCTCGGCGGCCTCGGTTTCTCGAAGGAAGACTGGGAGCGGCGCACGGAAGAGTTTTCCGGTGGCTGGCAGATGCGCATTGCGCTTGCGAAATTGCTGCTGCAAAAGCCTTCGCTGCTATTGCTCGATGAGCCGACGAACCATCTGGATCTGGAATCGCGCAACTGGCTTGAGGAGTACCTGCAAAGCTATGAGAACGCTTTTATTTTGATCTCGCATGACCGCTACTTTCTTGATCAAACCGTGAGCAAAACGGTTGAGGTTTGGAACAAGCGGATGCATGTCTACCATGGCAACTACTCGAAGTACCTGACCTTGAAGGACGAGCGCCGCACGCAGCTGATGAGCGCCTACAAGAACCAGCGCGAACGCATTGAGGATCTTGAGGCATTTATCAACCGCTTTCGCGCGCAAGCTACCAAAGCCAAGCAGGTGCAGTCGCGCATCAAGGAACTCGACAAGATTGTGCGCATCGAGGTGCCGGAGGAAGAAGCTACGATTCACTTCACCTTTCCGCAGCCTCCCGCCAGCGGGCGCACGGTGCTGGAAGTCAAGAACCTGACCAAGCACTATCCCGGCCCCGATGGGCGCGTGAAGCGGGTGCT
This sequence comes from uncultured Acidobacteriaceae bacterium, assembly GCA_964245535.1. GTDB lineage: Bacteria > Acidobacteriota > Terriglobia > Terriglobales > Acidobacteriaceae > Granulicella. The sequence goes on from CAXTNA010000106.1 coordinate 8,904, forward strand.
GGAGGATGTAGAGTTTACCGTCGATCGCGGCGATCGCATCGCGCTGGTGGGCATCAATGGCGCAGGAAAATCGACGCTGTTGCGCATGCTTGCAGGCCTGGAAAAGCCGACAAGCGGCACCATCAAGCACGGCCACAATGTTGCCGCCGACTACTTCGCACAAGATCAGTACAAGGTGCTGAACCCGGAAGCCAGAATGCTCGACGACATCACGGGTTCCAATCCGCGTGTGGATGTGGTGACGCTGCGGTCCCTGCTGGGCTGTTTCATCTTCACCGGCGACGATGTCTTCAAGAAGCTGGGCGTGCTTTCGGGCGGCGAACGCAACCGGTACGCGTTGGCGCGCATGCTGGTTTCGCCCGCGAACTTTTTGCTGCTCGATGAGCCCACAAACCACCTGGATATGCGGGCGAAAGACGTGTTGCTCGATGCGGTGCGCAATTTCAGCGGAACGGTGCTGTTTGTTTCGCATGACCGTTATTTCATCGACGGGCTGGCGACGCGCGTCTTCGAGGTGGAAGAGCGCCGGGTGCACATCTATCCCGGGAACTATGAGGACTACCTGCACCGCAAGGGCGGCGGGATGCCTTCGACCACGACCGAAGCCGCCGCGCGCATGAAAACCGACGGGGCTACCGGCGGCAGCATCGATGCAGCTACCGGCATGTTCAAGCCGGTGAAGCAGGTGGGCGTGAAGACTGAAGAGTCGCCGAAGCTTGAGTCCCCTGAAAGAACTTCGACCCCTGGTGTAGAGATCGAGAGCCAGTATAGGG
>CAXTNA010000107.1:0-9605 GCA_964245535.1 uncultured Acidobacteriaceae bacterium
GCGTCCAGGTGGTGCAGCCGCGAGTGTGGCCGGGCGTGCGATGCGCGGTCAGGGTGGCGCTGCCCAGGGTGACCACGTCGCCGTCGTGCAGCGTGCGCTGGACGTGGGCGGAGGGGAACTGCATCTGGCCTTGATGACCGAAGGCGAAGTCAGTCTGGCCGCCGCTTTCCACCACGTCGACATCGCCGTCCATCACCGCATACTGCGCGCCGGTCTGCTTGAGGATCGCGGCTGAGCCTCCGGCGTGGTCGATGTGCGCGTGGCTGATGAGCAGGACCTTGATGTCGGTCCAATGGAAGCCGAGCTGTTCAACGCTGCTGCGAATCTGTGCGGGCGAACTGGTGTAGTTCGCATTGATGAGGATGTCGCCGGCTGGGGTGACGACGAGGTAGGCCGCGAGATCGCGGCTGCCGACGTAGAAGAGGTTGTCGGCAATCCGAAAGGGGGCGATGGGTGTCGTCCAGTCCGTGGGCACGGCAGCGCGTGCCGGGATCGAGAGCAGCAAAAGGGCGAGGAGGAAGGAAAAAGGGGCGTGGCGGATAAACATCTGCATAAAGCAGAACACGACCTTTCCTGCGCAGAAAAGTTTCTTTCTCGATATATGTTTGTTCTTGCGACCTCGCCCAGTTACCCGATAGGCGTGTAGGCGATGCTTTCTTTCTGTCATTCCCTTCCCACCCCCAGCGAGCGCTGTGGCTCGATGGGGTGGGGAAGGAAATCTGCGGTCCCCAGCTGGAGAACTGCAGATCTTTCCATTTCGCGCGATGGTAAAGCTGTCGCGCTTCAGTTTGAGATGACCGTGCGTTGGTAGTCGCAAAACGAGCTGGGCTGGGCTGCCGCTTTTTGACCTGGTCCAGCGCAAATGCTACCTTTTCTCAAACAATGCTTTGGCGATGGGGTTCGCCGGAATCGCAGTCCGGCTTACGTCGCTGCTGATAACTCCTACATCGAGTGGGAGGCTCATGTTTGTACGGCGTTTTGCGTTTGGTACTAATCTTAAGGACATTCGGCACACCTTGCGGTATCTGCTGCGCTGGATACCTGTTGCTGCATCAGCGGGCGCGCTGGCCGGCAGTGCTTCGGCTTTGCTGACATGGTCGTTGAACGTAGCCACGGCGACGCGGGAAGCGCACCGGTGGTTGATTGCGCTGCTGCCGTTGGCGGGAATGGCCGTCGCTTTCCTGTATCAATGTTTCGGCACCGCGGTCGAGGCGGGCAACAATCTCATCCTGGACGAGGTTCACGAGCCGCAGCGCACCATTCCGATTCGGATGACGCCGCTCATTCTGATCGGCACTTTTATGACGCATCTGTTCGGGGGCTCGGCCGGGCGGGAAGGCACGGCCATCCAGACTGGCGCGTCCCTGGCTGATCAGCTGGGCAAGCCGTTCGGGCTGAAAGGGCCGGATCGCCGGATCTTACTGATGTGCGGCATCAGCGCCGGGTTCGCGTCGGTTTTCGGAACACCCCTGGCGGGAGCCATTTTTGGGCTGGAAGTTTTGGCTGTGGGCACCCTGAGCTATGAGGCTCTCTTGCCATGCTTCGTCGCCGCTTTTCTTGGCGACTTCACCGCCAAGGCCTGGGGGGTCCGTCATGCAATTGACCACATCATGGAAATACCGGTGTTCGGTGTGCGCGAACTCGCGTGCGCCGCTTTGGCCGGGGTGATTTTCGGCTTGCTTGCCATGGCCTTTGCCAAATCGGCGCATGCCCTCACTGCGCTGTTTCAACGGCGCATCGCGTGGGCGCCGCTGCGGCCGTTTGCCGGGGGCATTCTGGTGGCGGGCGGCGTTTTTGCGCTCCGAACGACAAGATACATCGGGCTGGGTATTCCTACAATCGCGGCAGCCTTTTACGGGCGGCAACCGCCATGGCAGTTTGCCTGGAAATTTTTGTTCACCGTGGTGACCTTGAGTTCAGGATTCAAAGGTGGCGAGGTCACGCCGTTGTTCTTCATTGGCGCGACGCTGGGGAATGCTTTATCGGCCGTGCTCCCGTTGCCGCCGTCGCTGCTGGCCGGCATGGGATTTGTGGCGGTGTTTGCGGGAGCGGCGAATACGCCGATCGCCTCGACGTTGCTGGCCGTGGAGCTTTTCGGTGCAGAAGCCGGAGCCTATGCGGCCGTTGCTTCCGTGTTTAGCTATCTCTTTTCCGGCGATGCGGGTATTTACCGGTCGCAGCGCCGGGGGCACAGCAAGCATGGGTATGGAGACGAAGGCTCAATGGCGCTGGCGGCGAAGGAGGGCTAGAAAGAAGCCTTCACGCAAAGGCGAGCACGATGGCGCCGGCAGCGATCAACGTCCCGCCCAGCACCTTGCGCGCCGTGATGGCTTCGCCGAGAATGGGCGCAGCGAGCGCGATGACGAAAACCACGCTGAGCTTGTCGATGGGGGCGACTTTGGAAGCCTGTCCCAGCGAAAGCGCACGGAAATAGCAAATCCACGAAAGCCCGGTGGCGATGCCGGATGCAACCAAGAACATCCAGCTGCGACGGTCGATGTGGACTAATCCGCCATGCGCTCCCAGGCTCAGTGCAATTATCCAAGCAAACAGAACCACTACCGTGGTGCGCACCGCCGTAGCCAGATTCGGGTCGACGTGGTTGACGCCAAGCTTTGCCAGCAGCGCGGTGGCGGCGGCGAAGAGGGCGGAAAGCAAAGACCAGACGATCCAGTTCATAGCGGCTCCTAAAAACCTGACTCGTGATCCGCGTGATGCGTAATAATTCGCGTGATTCGCGTGATGCGCAATAATTCGCATAATTCGCGAGATCCGCGTGATTCGCATAATTCGATAGACGGGCGCAATGGCTGCGGATGCACCTATTCAAGCGCCGCGTTCACATCTCGCACCAGGTTGCGGATATAGCTGCGGCGGTTGAGCAAGGCGACCATCGCCTCTTTGGCGCTCGCCTTGCCGTCATCGTCCGCGGCCGCTTCGGCGGCGTCCCAGCGGGTCCACAGGGCTTCCAACTGCGTCTGCATGCCCTGCAGCAAACCGTTATAGCGCTCCCGGGCGGCTTGCAGATCGCGTTCCGCAGCCTCATCTTTTTCCCCCGCGCCTCTCGCAAACCGCATCTCTTCTAGTTGCATGTTCAGTTCAAAGGCCTCTTCCAGAAGGTCCGGCGGCGCTACCTGTTTCTTTGCCACGCCGGCGGCGCGCGCCTGGTCGGTGGCTTGCCGCGACTGCTCCTCAAGTTGTACGCCCTCCAGGGATAGGAGGTATTCCGTACGGGCGATGGGGTCGCGTAGGGTGCGGTAGGCATCATTCAGCGCGGACGAGCGTTCGAGTGCTTCTGCCTGTTCCGTCGCGGGCCGGGCAGCGAAGCGATCCGGGTGCAACCTTCGCGATTGGGCGTAAAAACTTTTTTCCAGCGCCGAAACATCCAAATGGAGGTGCCGCGGCAGGGAAAACAGCATGAAATAGTCCATAACGCCCATTCTAATGAGCGTTGCACAACATCCCCACAAGCTTCCTCGGCCCTGGAGATACACTGGTTCGATAAACGCCTGCGATGCATCCGCTGACCATCCAAAGCTCCAACGCTCTGCGCGCCCTGGCCGTCACCGCGTCCATGCTGGCCTCCTATGCCGCTTTTTTGCTGGCGGAGCGGATTGAACGCACAGAAGATTTTTGGCTGCGCCGCGCCTGGTTGACGGCCGCGGCTGCGGTTCTCGCGTTGAGCTTGTGGTCCATGCACTTTTTTAGCGCCCTGGAAGATCCGGCACCCGCTTTCGCCGTGTACCAGGGGGGCATGGTCGTTCTTTGCCTTTTCGCAGCCATAAGCGCCTGTTGGATCGGCTTGAGGCTAGTCGTATGGCGGCCGGCCCGGCGCGCACGGCTCCTGCTGGGCGGTCTCGTGATCACCGGTGGTCTGGCCTTGGTGCACCTTCTCGGCGAAAGGGCGTTACGGACGGCGTACGTCGTCGAGGTTCGGCCGGCGTCACTCGCTGGCGCTGCCCTGGCAGGATGGGTGCTGATTACCCTGGGTATCTGGATGGTTTTCAGCCATCACGCGCACAGCCGGCGTACAGAATGGCGTCGAATGGGCGGCAGTGCGCTGATGGGCTCCGGCATTACGGTGGCGCACTGGCTGGCCTCGCATGCTGCCGTCCTGCGGTCCGTGCCCTTGGCGGCGCCGGTGTGGGGTGGGGTCAGCGGCAGTGTTGTGGGCGAAACGGCGCTGCTGGTGACTATCGGGCTGGTGTTGCTGGTCACCCTGGGAACGGCCGCTGTCGATAAACAACGCTTCCGCGAGTTGAGTCAGCTGCATCAGGCGCTGGCCGCCTCACAACAGGCGCTGCTGCGCAGCGAACTCCAGCTGCGTGAGGCCAACGGCCTGCTCAGTGAACTTTCCATCCGTGACAGCTTGACGGGCTTGTATAACCGCCGGCGCTTCGATGAGGTATTCGATACGGAATGGCGACGATCGCTGCGCAGCCAGCGGCCCCTGGCGTTGCTGATGATCGATGTGGATGCTTTCAAATCGCTGAACGACCATCAGGGGCATCTGCGCGGGGATGAGTGTTTGCGTGAGATTGCCCGCATACTGGAAGACCAACCGCGCCGGAAGCACGATATCGTCGCGCGTTTCGGCGGTGAAGAATTTGTTGTGCTGCTGCCCGGCTCCGAAGCCGCCGGGGCGTTGGGTATTGCGGAAAATATTCGGCGCTCGGTAGAAGAGCAGCAGATGACCCACCCAGACTCCAAGGTCAGTCCGTGGGTGACGATCTCGGTCGGTGTGTGCAGCCGGACGCCGCGTGTCGGCGAAACCTCGGGCGACATCCTGTATGACGCCGATATGGCGCTGTATCTGGCAAAACAGCTGGGACGGAACCGGGTCGAACTGCGGGAGTCAGTTGGGGTCGAAGTGTAAGGCGCGCTTGCAGGACAAGTACCTCGCTTTAAGCTGCCACAGCGATGCGAGTGGCCGTCGTAACCGGCTCGGGAAAGGGAAGACCCTCTGCAAGTAGTTCATCAAGATAGATTTTGATGCCGTCGCGGATGAGAGCGTCGACTTCATCCCGTGTCTCAGCGCTGACCCCGAGACCCGGCAGGTCAGGGGCATAAGCACCCCATCCGCCGTCTTTCCCGCGTTCGAAGATGATAAGGTATTCCCGCATAGAACTACTCTAACCCCGCCTGTTTCAGGATGCTTTCAACGTGCCTTCAGGAACGTCCCTCCCGCCGTGCGCAGCAAAAACCACCGTACCCAATTTTGTAGGGTGTTTGAAAATTTGATGGCTGCCGCTGGTGCGTTTGAGATACCACCCATCCTTTTGCAGAACTTTCAGGAGTTCGCGAGATTTCATGCGGAAAAACTCGACCCGCAGCCGCAGCTTTTGGTCGAGTTTGGATTGATAAAGTTAAATCCTTGCCGCATCAGGGTTTCTTCGAAATCGAGCACCATACCCGCAAGATACAGAAAGCTTTTCGGGTCGACAAAAAGGCGAACCGGCTTCCCCCCGCTCGGGTCGTTGGGGGTTTCGAGACCCGCGCCGAAGACGAAGACCCGATCGCGCTGTCGCGGTTCGGTATCGAAGCGGATGTTGTAGCTGAGGCCGGAGCATCCGCCGCCCTGCACACCCAGCCGCAACCCGCCTGCGTCCGGCGAGACGCCTTCTTTCGCCATCGCGACACGGATGCGCTTCAGGGCGTTCTTCGTGATCTCCACTGCAGCTTTGGCCCGGGGCTGCTGACCTTCAGCCGTGAGCAGAACCATACCGGCGAGGGGGTCTTTGGGTTCAGGTTGTGGCGGAGCCGAAGTACCGGAAGCGAGTTGAATCATGGCTGCCTCCGTTTGCGGGTTGCTGGACCGCCAGACTGGTCCGAAGGGTTACTTTGCTGCTTTTGGCTCTGATAAAGGTATGTGCCGACGAGTGCCGCAAGCGTACCGAAAAGCGAGCTAAGACCGCCGATCGACCGGCCTTCATGAGCCAGCCAAAGGCCACCACCTATCCCAAGCAGTCCGAGGAGGCTGGCGGCTATCGTACCCACAATCTCACTGAATGCGGCTGACTTGATAACCGAGGCTTCCATAGCTCTGCGATGTTGCGCTTCACTATGAAATTCCTCAAAGAGAAGTTTGGTTGCACCCGGATGAATTTCCTCAAAACGTGCCAGTATCTCCGGATGAGGCAAAGGACCGGCATACGAAGTTACCTCGACCGCAGTGATCTGCGGGGAGGTCTCTATTTGCTTTCCAGAAGACGCAGCCGCTGACTGTTCTGGAATGTCATTCACTCATGACCTGCGCGGTCAAGTACCCGCTGCAAATCCCCTCCTACATTCCTCCAGTCATGGTGGAATGCCCGCGTCTCGTCTGCTGCCGTATCAGATGAAAGACGTAATTTGATAGAGGCGCCGAAAAGATTCAGGCCGCGCGAGAAGCCGCCCAGGAAGGACGGCTTTCGATAAGGAAAATCGTGTCGGATAATATCTTCATAACGCACAGCGCTCTCGCCTCCTGACGATTTAATGCGCGGCGACGGCGACGACTGCTTCTTCCGCAACGCCGTTTTTCTTTTTCCAGTCGCCGATCGCGGCACGGATGGCGTCTTCGGCGAGCACGGAGCAGTGAATCTTCACCGGGGGCAGCGCGAGCTCCTTCACAATGTCCGTATTGGAGATGGTCAGCGCTTCGGACACGGTTTTGCCTTTCACCCACTCTGTCGCGAGCGAGGAACTGGCGATCGCCGAGCCGCAGCCGAAAGTCTTAAACTTTGCATCCTCAATCACTTGCGTGTCGGGATTCACTTTGATCTGCAGGCGCATCACATCGCCGCACTCCGGCGCGCCTACCAGGCCCGTTCCAACTTCGCTGGAACTTTTGTCGAGGGTGCCGACGTTGCGCGGATTTTCGTAGTGGTCGACGACCTTGTCACTGTATGCCATGGGGAACTCCTCGTATGTCTGATGATAACGCGGACCGTTTCGGTGCGAAAGACCGATTTGTCGGCGTGCCGTAGGGAACTGTGAGATGAATGGACATCCGTTGTTCGATAGGTGGCCTGAGGTGGTACAGTTTCGGCAAAGAACAAGCACGTCTCAGAGGCTTTATGCGCTTGCTTCGCCATGTTTCGCTCGGTTTCCTTGCCGCTTTCGTGCTGCTCAGCCATGCCCTGTCCGCTGGGGCGCAGACGACTTTTTCCACGGTGGTCGCTTTCGGGGATTCACTTTCCGACACCGGCAACATCGCCCATCTTGTGCAGACAGCAAGCGGGGGAGCGGTACGATACCCGGCATATAACCCACTTTTCAGCATCGACTACACGGACGGACGGTTTACCGACGGCAAGGACACGCAACCGGCGGCCCAGGCCTACTTCGGTGTCTGGATCGAGCAGCTGGCGGCCTTCTTCCCTGCCAAGCCGGCTGTGGTGGATTCCCTCGACGGCGGCACCAATTACGCCTATGGGGACGCAACCACGGCGACCAGCAGCACGACGCTCACCGAAGGCCCAATCTCGATCACGCTCCACAATATGGGCCAGCAGGTCGCCGACTACCTCGGCAGCAGCGCGGCGCCCAAGCCGAACGCGCAGACGCTCTATAGCCTGTGGGGCGGGGCCAATGATGTGTACAAGGCGGTGGACACGGCGGCACAGAACGGAACGGACCTGAACGCGGCCGCGACAAGCGCCGCAACCGCCGCGGTCAGCAACGAGCTTGCACTGATGCAGCAACTGATCAGTGCCGGCGCGACGAACTTCATCGTGCCCAACCTGCCGCCGCTGGGCGGGGTGCCGAACTATGCGACGAGCGCCGCCAGTGTGGCCCTCAACAATGGCGCGGCGGCCTTCGCGCAGGCTTTGGCGCAGGGCCTAACGACGCTGAAGGCAAACACCGCGGCGCAGGGCATCACCCTGCATGTGTACCAGCCGGATGTGTTGACGCTTTTTACGAATTTAGCCACGAATCCGATGTCGGTTGGGCTGGGCAGTGTGACCGGGGTCGCACAAAAGCTGACCAGCGGCAGCCCTGACCCCTACCTGATCTGGGACGGCGTGCACCCCACCACGACGGGGCACCACTTCGCAGCGGCGACGGCAGCGAACTTGTTCACGCCGCTGGTGGGCAGCACGACCGCGCTGACGTCGCCAAGTATTGTCATTGCAGGCCAGCCTGCGACGGTAAGCGTGAAGGTGGGCGCCTCGGGTTCGAGTACAGGGGCGACCCCCACCGGCCTGGTGACCTTCTTTTCCGGAACTGACTTCATCGGCTCCACGCCGTTGGTCAGCGGGGCAGGAACGGCGACCATTCCGGCGAGCGCTCTGGCAGCCGGTGCCTACAACCTGACGGCGGTGTATGCCGGCGACACCACTTATAGTGTGAGCGCCTCTGCTGTACAGCCCTTGACGGTGCTGCCGGCGCTGGTGGGAACGACAACCACCCTGACCACAAGCAATGCGAATGCCGGGATCGGCACCCAGATCACCTTTACGGCGACGGTGACGCCTGCGTCGACAAGCTACGGCACCCCGACCGGCACGGTGACCTTTCTGGACGGCACGACCAGCCTCGGGACGGGGACGCTGACCAATGGAGTGGCGACATTCAGCACATCAAATTTGGGTGCTGGTGGGTTCACTTTGGGCACCGGCACGTACACCATCACGGCGAGCTACGCGGCGACAGGTGTCTTTGCGGGTTCGGTTTCGGATCCCGTGACGGAGACGCTTGTGACACCGGGTTTTACCGTGCAGCGCTCCCCCAGTTCACTAACGATTACTGCAGGTGGTTCGGGTACAACCCAAATCACGGCAACAGCCTTCGGCGGGTATACCGGCACGCTCAATCTTACCTGCGGCACGCTGCCGGCACACCTTTCCTGCACCTTTTCGCCGACCAGCCTGGTGCTTACGGGAACAACCACCGTGAGCAGCACATTAACCGTCGCCACGAACGCTTCCGCTGCCCTGGCACTGCCGCCCCGTCCTGGCAGCTGGAGCGCTCCGGCAACCTTTGCGGCCACGCTGCTATGGCCCGGCTGCGCGGGGCTGGTGTGGTTTGGGTGGCGCAAGCGGCAGACGGCTGGCAGATTGCGCGGCCTGCAACTGGCGGTGATCGTAGGTTTGCTGTCGCTTGGGGCGATGTTGGGGTTGTCGGGTTGTGGCGGGTCCACGAATAACTACGTCGCGAAAGGAAGTTACAACGTCTCCATCATCGTTACTTCTGCTGGGGCCACTTCGGGTCTGCCTTTAACGGTCAATTTGCCGGTAATTGTTCAGTAGAGGCTACGGGCGAAGCGGCGGCACCGTGTCATCCTGAGCGGAGCGAAGGACCTCGGTATCCTGCTGGAAGGGTTAGGCACGCTAAAGGAATACAAAGGTCCTTCGCTGCGCTCAGGATGACGACGAAGATGCTGTATCACTACGAGTAAATCGCTCAGCAGAGCGCCCTGCCCTGCGCTTACCCAAGAAGAAATCCGCGCGATGCCGCCCGTGCATCTGTACAGAAGCTCTCCCGTCATTTAACAGATGGATAGCAGACAATGGAAGGCAGGGGCGCTTTCGGGCGCTCGGCGGGGGAAAGCATCGTGGGGGAACAGCAGCGCGTCGTCGGCATCGATTTAGGGACTACCAACTCGCTTGTGGCGTATATGC
>CAXTNA010000108.1:0-9594 GCA_964245535.1 uncultured Acidobacteriaceae bacterium
GAGGTAGGGAAGGTGTCGGCGGGGCGGGCTTTCCTGCGGGGGCGGTGGTGGAGGCAAAGGAGCAGCCGCGACGACCTTGCTCGCGAAGTCACCGACGAGGTTAATGCCGCTGTCGATGACGGCGACGCCGATACCTGTTCCGTCGAAGCCCTGCGCAACAGCCCAGGGGGCATTGATCGGTTCAGCAGTGAAGTTAGGGCTGGTGCCGATCGGTCCTGTGGCCGCTTGGCGCGCTGCGACAGGGCGGTCCAAAGAAATGTACGCGACGCCGGGGGCGTTCGCCAGCGTGGCGAGTTGTGACGCAGGCACATTGGCAGCCACAGCCTTCACGCCATGCAGACGGCCCTTGACGGAGCCCATAGCCGAAATCGCACTGACCTGCGCATCTGAGGGGTCATTGGTGTATTGGATGATGACGGGAACCGTGGCGGCTGTCGCCGCTGTGGGCGCGGCTGTGGCTACTGCGTCGAGATCCGGGGAGCACTTGGGAGGATGGCAGCTTGCAAAAAGCGGAGAAGAAATTGAAGCAAGGGCAGCAAGCGTAAGGGTTGGGCGCAGTGGACGTATCCGACTGGACATGATAACTCCAAAATGAATTTGTTTGCCTCAGGACAAAGTGGACCCGAAGAAGCCAATGGTGCACCGGTGTACGTTCCGGCAGGTTTTCAAGGGGCCCAGCGACTTCTTCAAAGTAAAGACCCCGTATCGCGAAAGCCATGCAACGGAGGTGCAGTGCACTAGGGGCGAGGTGTCATTACTTCCGTACCGAACGGCTGGCTGTTTGCTTCATCGTGAGGCGTGCGCAGGTGCTGTAACAGCAGCTCTGGCGGGACTGGAAGCGTACCCAGCAAGCGGCGTAAGGCGGGGTGTTCCGCCATGGCAAGCTGTTCGATTGCGAGACTCTCGGCTACCCGCCCCTCACACAAAAGAGCTACGCGCTCGCAAAGCCGAAAGACGGAAAGCAGGTCGTGCGACACAAAAAGCAGAGCTGTGCCGTCTTCCGCATTCACCTCGCGCATGAGCGAAAGCACATCCACCTGCGTCGCGGGGTCAAGCGCACTGGTCGGTTCGTCGGCAATGAGCAAAGCGGGCCGGTGCAGCAGGGCCAGCGCCAATACGCAGCGTTGCGCCTGCCCGACGCTAAGTTCCCCGGGTTTGCGTTGCAAAAACGCAGTGTCGGTCGGCAGATGCACACGTTGTAGCAACGCTTCCATACGGCGTGCTAGCTGGACGGAATCGGGTGCTTCGTGGGCGCGCCAGGCCTCGCGAAAATGCACTTGCAGCGAAAGAGCGCTGTTGAGCGCACTGGTGGGGCTTTGCGGAACCAGGGCCAGCACACGGCCACGCAGGCGGCGGGCCTCGCGCTCCGGCAGCGTGAGCAGATTGACGCCCCCTATGCGTACCTCGCCACGCGCCCATCCCTGTTTCCAGGGCAACAACCCCAACAAAGCGAGGAGAAGTGTGCTTTTGCCGGCACCGCTTGTGCCGACCAGGCCGAGCCTTTCGCCGGTTTGCACGGACAAGCGGAGATCATGCAGAACGGTGCGGTCGCGATACCCTGCACTAAGATTGACGTCCAGCAGCGGTTCTGTCACGGGTGCGTTCCCTTCCATCGGGCGGTTTCGATAGTTGACACCACATCCGGTTGCAGCACCGTGAAGTGGATGCCTTCGAGAGCCGGGGATGCCGCACACAGAATGTTTGGGTAGACAAGGTAGATGAAGGGCAGCTGGTCGGCAACGACCACTTGCGCGCGGTCCACTGCTGCTTTTCTTGCTTTGGCGTCGCCCGTAGCTGCTTGCGCATGCATCAGGCGGTCGAGCTCCGCTTCCCAGGGCGTAGCGGGTGACTTCTCGGCAGGGTTCCATTGATGGTTCGGTGAGGAGCTCAGCCAAATGTTCATCATGGAGCTTGGGTCCGGCTGCACATCCGAAAGCCCAAGCAGGGCGGCTTCGTAATCCCCGCTGTGCATGAGCCGTTCGATCAGAGCAGGGAAGTCGAGCGTTACCACATTCACCTGCATACCGAGCGCGGCGAGATCCTGCTGAATCAGGGCAGCCATGCGTTCGCGGGAGTGATTGCCGGCGTTCGTGAGCACAGAAAATCGAACGGGATGGCCATTCACATCGAGAAGCACGCCTCCTTGTTTGTGAAACCCGGCTGCTGCCAACAGCTTCATCGCCGCAGGAAGATCGGTCTGCGCTGGCGGTAAGGTGCGGTTGTACCATGCCGTGTTTGCGGGCGAAACGAAGCCGTTGGCGGGCGTGGCATGGCCGTCAAAGGCAATGCGAGCAAGGTCCGCACGATGGATCGCCAGGGAGACCGCACTGCGGAAAGCGCGATTGGTGAACCAGGACTTCTCCCATGGCGGCAAGGGTGCGGCAGGGGATTGGTTGAACCACAGCTGCTCCGTGTTCAACGAGGCCCCGAGGTCATGCACGCTACCCGGAACCCGGCGATTCAGCGCCTCTACGCCTTCTGTAGGCACGCTGTCCAGCAGCGCATATTGCCCACGCGCGAAACGCACCTCTTCGGTATCACGATTGTTGAGGATGTCGATGTGGACCGAAGCGAGATAAGGCAGGGGGGCGCCATTTGTATCGTGTTTGTAAAAGTACGGGTTGCGGGCCAGGCGTAACGAAGTACCGTGGTGGTATTCCGCCAAATAAAAAGGGCCGGCCGTGATATGAGCTTCACTGGGGTGCGCTGCTGGTTCAATCGCAATTTCGTCAAAGGTGCTGGTGACGGAAACAAGGCGTTCCGGTAAATGGACGCGCACGATCAGTGGGCCAGAAGCTTCGACCGCGACCTTTGCCGGCGCAAGAAATTCTTCGGCTACCGGGGCTCCGGTCTGCGGGGCGAGCACGCGCTGCAGCGTCGATACGACATCGAGCGAGGTGAGCGGAGATCCGTCGGAGAACCGCAGCCCAGGGCGCAGGTGAAAAGTGAGCAGACGGCCGTCCGGACTCACTTGCAAGCTTTCTGCAAGTGCCGGTTCAATCTGCTGCGTGCTCCGGTTCAGGCGAAGCAAAACGCCGCCGGTAAGATATCGGATCAGTTCCGAGGCTTGGTCGTCGACCTTGGCCGGATCAAAGGTTTTCGGGTCATACCCGATAGCCCAGGAGATCTCGCCGCCACGTGGCATGGATGGGTTCTGTGCTGCTAGAGAAGGTCCTGTGTTCGCAACGAGGAGGAGCGAGAATGCGAGGAAAAGCCATACGCGTAGAGATCTCATTGCTGGGCCTCCCTTGGGCGAAACAACAAAAATTCACAAAGCATGAGAACGAAAACAAGCAGCGCAAGCGGCAGGTAGGCCCAATGCGAGCTGTCGAGAAAGGTCGCGCCTTGCATTTCCTGGAGCATGGAGCCCCAGGAGGGCAGCGGTTCGCTGAGGCCCAACCCCAGAGCGCCCAGGTTTGCTTCCGCGGTGATGCATGCCGGGACGTACAGCAGCATCTGTGTGAGGAGAACGGGGCGAAGGTGCGGCAATATCTGCCGCGCGATCTGGGTTGGGCGAAGACCCGCGGCGCGGCTCTGCAACAGCCACTCGCCGTCACGCAAGGCACGGGTTCGCGCATAGTGGACACGCAAAAATAGTGGAGCGCCGAGCAAGCCGAGTAAGAGAAAGGTGAGTGTGGCGGAAACAATGGGTGCCAAGATGAGCGGAAGCGCGGCGCGGACCATCATCAGCAGAAAAAGCCAGGGCAAGGTAAGAAACAGATCGCCGGCATACAAAATCGCGCGTCCGATCCATTCGGGAGCAAATGCCGCCGCGGTGCCGACGCATACGGCCAGCATGCTCGCCAAGGTACTCGCCGCAAGCGCGCCCGCCATGCCGAGCAAGAGAGCCGCTGCCAGACGCACGACGCGGTCCCGCCCCAGGGCATCGGTTCCAGCGGGATGCACCATGCTTTGTGCGGCGGAGATCGCCAGCCGATCCTGCGCCGCGTAGTTCCAAGGCGAATGCCACAAAACCATGCACGACAAAAGCAGCAACAGCGACAGTGCGATGGTGGCGGTCAGGCGCATGTGGCTGCCCCCAGCGAGGTATCGTCCGAAAGAGTTGTTCCAACACCTGTCCCGAGAGCTGTTTTCTGCGCGGCATTTAATTTGCTGCTCGATTTCGTAGCTGACTTGGCGCGAACGTCAGTGGGGGTGAAAAGCCCGGCTACCCCGACGCAGGCAGCCAGCAAAGCCGTGACGGCTACCAGCACGGGAAGATCGCGGTTCATGGCGGCAGACCAGGCAAGCTGGCCAAGGCCGGGCAGATCGAAGATGACCTCAACGGGAACAAGCGCGCTCAGCGCCACCACGAGCGACATCATGGCCAATGCGGAGATTTCACGGCAAAACACAGGAAAAAGATGAACCCGCGTGGCGCGTACGCCGGAGATCCCTTGCGCGCGCGCGTGGAGCAGATATGGCGCGCGCCAAGCTGTCTCCAAGAGGCGGTACAGCAGCTTGAAGTCACGCACGGCGATCAGGGCAGCCAGGACGAGCACCGGTCCCCCAGTGTTCGAAAGCAGGGCCAGGGTGGCGAGCACGCCGACGGGAACGGATAAAAGGGCCGCAGTCGCACCCGTGATGAGAAGTTCGCCTCGGCTGCTGCGGCGCGCGCTCAGCGGCAGGGCCAGTACCAAAGCTGTTAGCCAGCCTTCGAACACTCCGCGAGCAAGAAGCTTTGCCGAAACCCGGGCTCGTTCTCGCAGCAGGCTGGAAACGGGTACGTCGTAGTGCCGGGAGCGCCCCAAGTCGCCATGCATCCAGCTACGCAGCTGTGTTCCGAACAGCGTGGGCAGCGAGCCCTGATCTGCTTCGAGCACGGCGACGGCGCTGCGCGCACCTTCCGCATGGACCGCATCCATCTCGCGGTTCTCGGTGAAATAGCCGGGCGAAAAGCGGATCAACGCCGCAGCCCCAAGGGCGGCAAGCAGCACCAGCGAAAGCACGCGTGCGAGCCGGAGCACGAAGTGCCATGCTACTCGGCGCATACGACCAGGGCCGATGTGTATTCGCGCGGTTCTTTGCTTTCCCGGCCTTCTTTGCCTTCCCGCGGTGCTTTGTATTCTTTGGGCTCCACGGATAACGCCGTACTGGCACTGTAGTGCCGCTGCTTATCCAGGTACATGCGACGGTCTGCCAAGGCCAATAGTTCTTCCGCGCTGAAGCCATCGGCGGGATAGAACGCTGCCCCCAGGCTGCCCGTAACCTTGATGCCGGGCCCGGCACGTCGTGAGGCCGTGCGCACCGCATCCGCGATGACTTCGAGCCGCTTGGCTGCATGCGCCTCGTCGAGTCCCGGCAAAAGAAACACAAACTCATCCCCGCCCATGCGAGCGACCGTTTCGTGGGCTTCGCAGTGTCGCCGGAACTCTTCGGCGATCAGGCTTAGGAGCCGATTGCCGGCCAGGTGGCCACGGCGATCGTTCACGTCTTTGAAAGCATTCAGATCGCATACCGCAATGGTGAGGCGATCGTCCGTGTTCCGGCAGCGCTCCAACTCCGCCTCCAGCCGCAGAAAAAGGCGTCGTGCATTGGGCAAACTGGTGAGGAAATCTGTTTCCGCATCGGTTTCGGTGCGACGGAACTGCAGGGCGTTGCTCAGCGACAACGAAAGCTTCGATTCCATCGCTTGCAGGATGCGCAGGTGATCGCGCGTGAAGGCGTCCTGTTTGGCGGCGTATAGCGTGAGCACCGCAAAAACCTCATGTTGCAGATCGAAGAGCGGAACCGAAAGGGCCGCGCGCAGAACGGCGGACCCGTCCGCCAGCAAGGGGCAGCCCGGCTCCACGACCGCATTGCCGTTCAAGATCGGCTTGCCACTCTGGGCTACCCAACCGGAAATGCCTTCGCCGAGCTGAATCGGTTCGGCGGTGAACTGTTTTGACTGTTCCCCTTCAAAGAAGCGCGAAGTAAGGGTGTCGCCCTGGCGCAGATACAACGCGCAAACGCCGTAGGGAATTAGCCGGTGCAAGCGCGATGCCATCACCGAAACGGTTTCGCTGGGACTGAGGGAGTTGCCAAGGGATTGGCTCATTTCAAAAAGGGTTTGCGCTTCCTGACTCGCGGCGGCAATGAGCGTCAATGACTCCACCCCGCTGGGCGGCTCTCCGCGCCGCTCGTCTTCGGTGACGATGGCGGTGCGTGCAGGGGCGTTCTCGTCCGAGCCGGCTTCAAAACCCGCACCCGGCGCCAAGCCGCGCCACACTTCAACCTCGGTTTGCAAGGGAGTGAAATGACTCGCTTCCAAAGCTTCGGCACGCTGTTCCGCTTCGGCATGGCGTACTTCAAAGGCGGCCACCACCGCGGGGTCGAACTGTTTACCGGCCATACTGCGAATAATCGCTAATGCCTGCGTATGGCTCATACCTTTGCGGTACGGTCGGTCGGACACCATGGCATCAAAGCAGTCGACCACGGTCAAGATACGGGCACCGATGGGAATCGCATCTTCCCGCAAACCATCCGGATACCCGGTGCCGTTCCACCATTCGTGGTGCGAACGTACGATCGGCACGACAGGGTAGGGAAAGCGGACGCGCTCAAGAATATCTGCCCCGACCACAGGGTGAATCTTCATCTTCTCGAACTCTTCCGGCGTTAATTTCCCGGGCTTGTTGATAATGTGTTCCGGCACGGCCAGCTTGCCGATGTCATGCAGGAAGGCAGCTGTTTCGAGCGCCTGCATTTCCAATTTGTCCAGGTGAAGCGCTTCCCCGACTTCTTTTACGTATGTACGAACACGAAACAGGTGGTCATGGGTATTTTGGTCCTTCGCTTCAATCGCCATGGCCAAGCCCTCGATCGTGCGCAGGTGCAGAGCTTCGGTTTCCTCGAGGTGTTGCTGCCGCTCTTTCAGCCGTGACATCTGCCCGGTATAGGCGCGGTACAACGTGTACACCACAGGTACCAGCAGCAGGGCCGTAGCCCAGCCGAACTGGGTATTCAGCCAACTGGCGGCGGCGGCGACGACCGCGCCGACCATGTAGAACGGGAGATACCAGGGATATTCAGCGCGCCAAAGCCGAAGCGCGCTTTCCCCTTTGGACGAGGCAATGACTGCGGCGACCGCACCGGTGTTCCAAAGGTAGTACGCGATGGATGCCAAGGCCAGCGCCGGTGCCATGGCAACGTGCCACCGTCGCACGCTGCCATAGGCGACCAAGGCACAGGCAGTGGCGAGCACCGCGTTGGCGACGTTGAAGCAGATCTGTATTGCCGTAAACAGCTTGCGCACGCGGAACCGGCACTGTGCCGCGACAGAGATCCCCGCCAGCAGCATGGCCTGCATGGGGGAAAGTTCGACCAAACCCAGCAAGATGAAAGGAAAGTTGAGGGACATGGAGCTGTCCACATGCGGCATGGCGACTTTTAGGCCTGAGCTCAACAGAACGGCGAAGAGCAGCAGCCAGAAGGGAAGCCAGGCGTGCGATCCGAAGTGTGGGGCCCAGGCCAGCGCCGCGGTCGCCGCCACCAGCGTCAAAATAATCTGCAATTTGGTGCGCAGCGGCATGTTTTCCCGTCTGGCCAGCCTATGGCCGCGTCCGTTGTCGAACAGCTTCATCCGCAACGGTAACGACGGTGCCGGGGCGAGTACATTCTGCGAAAGTTGTAAGCGCGGGAAAACGGTGTAGGCATCCGGAGCGTGTGGTCGCACTCCGGCCGGGACGACACCCTAACGCCATTCGCGATCTACGCTAAATGGCTATTGCTACGATCAGCGCAGCTGTTGCGATCAGCGCAGCTGTTGCAATCAGCGCAGCGGGAGGGACCCGAGCGCGAGGTGAAACGCTGCGGCGCTTACTTCGCTTCGGCGTCGGTCAGCATCTGCCGGACCTCGGCCAGGGTCCGGACCTGTCCGTTGATGACAAATTCGGCGACGCCGGCATTGGCGGGAACTTCGATCACTCGTTCCACTTCGAAACCGTACTGCCGCAGACTCGCGATCAACGTGCTGTAGTCAACCATGTTCCAAATCTACAACAAGGAGCGCAGGGAAGGTAGCGTGCGGCCATTGTCGCGCATTGTGTCTCTTCCTCACTTATCTCGGAGGCCAAGCAATGGTACGCTGGGCCCATTCCACACAATGGTTGCTGCGTCTTTCGTAGCGGCGCTATAGGAGAACGAAATGGGCAAATGGAGCTGTATCACGGGTATGGCAGCGATGCTGGCGATTTCCGTCGTGCCTGCGCATGCGCAGGGGGCAAAGCTGCCCGCCGACGATCTCGCCGTGGACTTCAAGGCCCCGATCGGCGCAAGCGACTTCGACAAGCGCGTGGAAATGGTGCCGATGCGGGACGGCACAAAGCTTTACACGGTGATCGTGGTGCCCAAGGGCGCAAGGGGCGCTCCCATGCTGCTGACGCGCACGCCCTATAACGCAGCGTCGCGGGCAGCCCGCGCCAAAAGTGGGCGCATGATCGAGGCCTTGCCGCTCAGCGATGAGGTCTTTGTCGAAGCCGGCTACATTCGCGTGTATCAGGATGTGCGCGGCAAGTATGGTTCTGAAGGCGCATATTTAATGACGCCGCCGCCGGTGAACTCGGGCTACAACCCGACCGGCGCCGACGACACCACCGACGGCTACGACACGATCGATTGGCTGGTAAAGCATGTGCCGGAATCAAACGGGCGTGTGGGCATGATCGGCTCCAGCTACGAGGGGTTTACGGTGGTGATGGCGCTGCTGAACCCGCACCCCGCGCTCAAAGTCGCCGCGCCCGAAAGCCCCATGGTCGATGGGTGGATGGGCGATGATTGGTTCCACTACGGGGCTTTTCGGCAACCCAATATCGACTATGTGCTTGGGCAAACGTCGAAGCGCGGCGAAGGGGTCCACGTGCCGCATGAGGGCCGTGACGATTACACGAGCTTCCTGCGCGCTGGCTCGGCGGATGCCTTCGCGAAGACCGAAGGTGTCGATCAGCTGCCGTACTGGCGTGTGATGGTCGAACATCCGAACTATGACGGCTTTTGGCAGAGCCAGGCGCTCGACAAGCTGATTGTGCAGAAGCCGGTGACCGTGCCCACGATGTGGGAGCAGGGCCTGTGGGACCAGGAGGACATGTGGGGCGCGATCCACAGCTACCGCGCGCTGAAGGCGAAGGGCACGCCGGACGCGATGAACATGCTGGTGATGGGGCCGTGGTTCCATAGCCAGGTGAATCGCGAGGGCCGCAGCCTGGGGTCGCTGACATGGGCCAGCGACACGACCGCGCAGTGGCGCCGCGACGTGCTGCTGCCGTTCTTCAATCAATACCTGAAGCCGGGTGCACCGCAGGCCGAAACGCCGGCTGTTTTTATTTATGACACCGGCGCCGACCATTGGGACAAACCGAAAGTCTTTCCGGCAAGCTGCGAGCAAGGGTGCGCGGTGCCGGCAAAGCCGATGTACCTGACGGCCCATGGCGGCTTGTCGTTTGACGCGCCTCCAACGAGTAAAACGGCCAAGTTCGACGAGTATGTGTCCGATCCGGCAAAGCCTGTCCCCTACCGTCCGCGACCGGTGGACGCTGCCGACAGCCTCGCTTAGCGCACATTGCTCATCACCGATCAGCGGTTTGTGGACGGGCGGCCCGATGTGCTGACCTACAT
>CAXTNA010000109.1:0-3902 GCA_964245535.1 uncultured Acidobacteriaceae bacterium
GTGTATACCCCCCACCATTTGAAGTACGTGCCGGCCCACTCGGGCAGCACGGCTTCGCGGCCTTCACGCGCGAACTGCCGTACCTCTTCCCAGGCCTCCCAGGGATTTTTCTCAAGCTTCAAGCGCTCGACTTTCTGCGCCTTCGTTTCTTTCACCTCTTTGGGCGCGGCGGGTGTCACGGTCGCGGGAGCTGTCAGGGGTTCGCTCAAAGCAAAATCTCCAATCTCAAAAGAAAAGGCCCACGTCGATTCTCGTGGGCGGTGGGCAGTTCGCTGTCACAAAGTTCAGCTTTGCAGTCAGCACTTGCCCATAGGGCAACAACAGATACATTCTGCGCCCGGCTTCATCGTCATAATTCAAGGGTAGCGTCAGCGCCGTATGGAAGCAAACGGGTCCGCTCCTGAAAGATGTCTCAGGAAGAGGAAAGATTCGTCACATCCATCAGCTTCGCGCCCTTCGCTTCCCGCCCCCGCCATGCAATCAGCGCGACAAACACACTGACGATGCCGACAGTCCAGGCCAGCACCGGCGCTAGATTACCGCCAAAGACCGCCATCGCCAACCCGGTCTGCAGCACCGCATTGCGCGAGGAGATCAGGTTGCCAAGCTGGTAGACCAATCCCGGCAGCAGAGCGCGCAGCGACGCCGGTGAAAGCTCATTCAAATGAGCCGGCACGATGCCCCACGCCCCCTGCACCATGAACTGCATCAGAAATCCGCCCAACGCCAAAAGGAGCAAAGAACGGCTCCAAAGCCACAGCGGAATCACTGGGATTGTCAGCAGCGCTGCCACGGCCAGCGCCCGGCGTCGTCCCCAGCCCTCCGAGATCGCGCCCCACACCGGCCCGCCGCATAGCGCGCCCAGTGTGGCCACAATCGCAATGGCAGAAGTCGTACGCGGGGAAAGGTGATGCACTGTCTTCAGAAACGTCGGGTACAAATCCTGTGTGCCATGACTCAGCGAGGTCAGCCCTGTCATCAGCAGCATCAGCATCAACAACATGGGCACATGTTGCCCTAATTGCCGGAAAATCCCAGTTCCCCGCTGCAGTGCACCCGATTCTACGGGCTGTTGAGGCTTCCAGGCCGGAGACTCCGCCACACCTGCCCGAATATAAAACACAAGCAGGGACGGCAATGCGCCCACCACAAACAAGAATCGCCAAGCCGCAAATTGATGCCCATGGTACGTTAGCGCAACGATTCCATAAGCAGCAGCCGCCAGCAGATTGCCCGCTGCGTATCCCTCCTGCAGCAGTCCTGCAAAGAATCCGCGATTGCCGGCCGGCAGCGTCTCCAGGGCAAGCGCCGCGCCCACACCCCACTCACCGCCCATGGCGACACCAAAAAGCGCCCGCAGGATGAGAAAACTTCGAAAGCTCGGCGCAAAGGCCGACCCCAACTCGAAGATCGAAAAACAAACAATATTCAGCATCAGCGTCGGCCGCCGCCCATAGCGCTCCGCCAGAAACCCAAACAGGAGCGCCCCCACCGGACGCATGCACAGCGTCCAGAAAATGGCCGTCGTGGCCGTTTTCAAACTGACCCCAAAGCTCCCTGCCACCGCGTCCAGCGTATAGGTCAGCAGGAAAAAGTCGAACGCATCCAGCGTCCAACCCAGAAAACAAGCCAAAAAGGCTCGCCGCTGCGGTGGGTGGAGCGTTCGAAAGGACTGTATTGGATTCGGCATACGCTCCGGGGGCCAGGGATACGCCGTAGTCTAACCCGTTTGTCAGCGTCGTCTCACAAACCTCTGCACAAGCGTCGACCGCTCCGCTTGTAGCTTCTCCACCACGTCCATCTCAACACCTCCGACATTGACGAGCACGGAGGAGATTTAAGAATGCTCTGATGATTAACGAACGGGAAGGGCATGGCTTCGCAGCTTTTCTAATAGAGGCGTAGCTATCGATTTCCGGGCTGAAGGCCCGACACATCATAGCCTGGGACGGAGCCCCAGGATAAAAGCAACAAAGACGACAAAGGGCTGAAAGCCCGACGCCAAGGTCAGGGCTATACCGATGGGAAAACTATAGAGCTTGTCCTGAGCGCAGTCGAAGGATGCCGCAGCACAGAACAAAGCTAACCGGCTTTAGCCGCCGAGGTGCGCTTGACATCGTTTCAGGAGACTCATCAGATGCCCTTCAGACAGCCTCCACAGTCTGTCCGGCGATCCGGCTCATGGCAGACATTACGGGCTTATCCTATGTTTGCAGAGAAGATGATCGCCGGAAAGCCAAGCGAGGTTCGCAGTCTTGCTAATTTGCCAATCGATGGTGAATGCATCTTTGCCCGT
Source organism: uncultured Acidobacteriaceae bacterium (assembly GCA_964245535.1). Classification (GTDB taxonomy): domain Bacteria; phylum Acidobacteriota; class Terriglobia; order Terriglobales; family Acidobacteriaceae; genus Granulicella. The sequence continues at coordinate 2,297 of CAXTNA010000109.1, forward strand.
TATGGTATAGACAAACCGGTTCGCGGCGTACGGTGCTTGCACGTTGCCCGAAATCTGCGAGGTCATCGTAAGCACGTCCGTCTGCCACCCCTCATCGCTCGCATACACGGCCGCACCAAAGTTATTCGCATCGAACTCAACAAGTCGTTTCTGTTGCGAATCATACCCAATAAGATACTTGGCAAGGTATCCGGTAGCTGGCTCGACATCTTTTTCGGTCAGTTCGATCCATGTGCCATTCAGAATCACCGCTCCGGTTAAAGTTGCCTTATGAGGCTTTCCGGCACGGAACGTACCTTCACAGTCCCAAGCTCCGGAGATCTGAAAGCCATTGAAGGGCAAAGGTGAGGCTGATTTCGCCTGCGCCCAAAGCACAGGTCCGAAGACGAACATCAGTATCGGCACCCAACACCGAGCAAGACTCCGCAATTTTACTCAATCTCCCATCCAGTAGAACCACTCATGTAGAACAGAAACACGCAAATCCGGGTACACGCCCCTACAGCTTCGCGCGCAGCGGCAATCCAGGATCGGCAAAGGCCATCTCCGCCGCTGTCGTCTCATTGCGCAAAATCTCATGGTGCAAGCAATACAGGGCTAACTCAAGCCGGTCAGAAACGCCCAATTTGTCATACACCTTGCGTAGATAGTTTTTGATCACCTGCTCCGTAGTGCCAATCTGGTACGCAATCTCTTTATTGCGCATGCCCCGCGTAATGCAGCCGATGATGGCAAGCTCTTTTTCCGACAGCCGCGGCTGCGTTCGCGGATTGGTTAACGCCTGGGCCTGCGCCCGATACGCCTCGATCACCCAGCTGATGGATTGATTGTCGATCCAGGTCTCCCCCGCAGCGATCTTCCGCACGCACTTCACCAGCAAATCCGGCGAAATGGAACGCGGGACCACCCCCCGCACCCCGCGGCGATACAGCTCCACCGTATTGCCCTCATCGGCTTCGGTAACCTGCACAATCAGTTTCGATTCCGGCGCCCGCCGTACAAACTCCGGAATCGCATCAATCGTGCCCGCAATCAATTGCCCTTCCAGCAGCACGATATCGGTCGGAAACCGCTGTAAGGCCGCAAACAGGTTTTCCAGCGACTCCGCCTGCGCCACCACGCGAATATCATCCTCGAGCGCAAAGATTTTGCGCATGCCCACCCGGTAAATAGCCTGCGAATCCGCAAGCAAGATGCGGATCTGGTTGGCAACACCCTCTGCCGTCACCGGCCCGTCTGCCTGCTTCGCTTGCCCTTCAAATCTCATACCTGCTCAGCCTTCAAAACATACTCGTCGATCACTGCAGCGGCCATCCGTCGCCCGTCCCCGGCGGCATGCCGCACAATGCGGCCTGTGCAATGAAGCACCACATCGTCTTCCCCGCCCATGACCTTTGCCGGCATCGTTAAACGGAATTCCACAGGTGTGTTCAACGGCGGCAAGTCCTCCGCTGCAAACAAAACACCGCTGGCAGACACATCCTCCGTCACAGCGTGATACTCACGCTGATTGGCGAACAACACCAGTTCCAGATGTAACGGAAAGCGAACCGCCGCCCTGACCGGTTCACCTTTTACCATTTCGTCGGCGGGTGCATCTTGCATA
>CAXTNA010000109.1:3912-9305 GCA_964245535.1 uncultured Acidobacteriaceae bacterium
CATAAAACCTGCTGTCTCAAATTCAATTGCTTTCAGAATACTAGTCCCTCAAGTTACCAAAGGATATACCGCCAGCGGGTCACATGAGGCCCCGCTTCAGGCTCAAACTGTCCCCGAAAGGTACAGTCCCGCCGATCCACCGATCCATGTCTGATCGCGGTTGTGATCGACCCCCATCATCAGTCCCCGCCCCATCCGGATCAAACTCGTCATGGGCACCATCGCTTTGCCCTCCGGCCAGACATACAGAATGCGCACCTCAGCCTGCGTCATGCCCACCGGCGTCCGGATGACCGGCTCAAAATGCACCCGCTCCTGCAAAAGATAGTTATGCCGCTCTTCAACCGGAATAGCACGGAAGTCTGCATCGCTCGGCGCAAACTGGACGCCCTTGCCGGCGAACGAATAAAGCGGCTTCAGCACCCAATCCTCCCGCGACTCCGGCAGCCGCGAACTTCCGCCCTGCGCAAACCAGTCGGCCAAATACATAGCGGCGGGCACAGTCTCATGTTGAAGAAACGGAATGGAAAACTTGCTGATCTCGAAGTACCAGTTTGGGTGGCCGGCCCACTCCACAGCAAGCTCATCCCGGTAATCAAACGGCAAGGCGACCTTGCGCCGGACTACCTCATCCACAATCACGCGATTGTAAATTCGCTCAATCGGCACCAAGCGATCCAGATTTCCAGGATCACGGTAAAACAGCCGCTTGCCCTCTTTGATCACCGTCGCGATGTCGACCGTCCGAATGCCAAGATGCTGCTCGTGCCTGCGAAAATCGGCCAAGGTCTTCTGATGCTCCGGGTCGACTTCGAGCAAAACCACGTTCTCAGGATCGTGCTCTGCAACGATGACTTCCCGCAGCAGCGCCCAATACCCTGCCTCGTCCAAACTACCGAAGAGAAAGTCGAGCCGCCCGTCCAGATCGAAGATCTCTTTGTAAGCCCGCGCAAACCCGGGCTGGAAACCGAAGATCGACGGAAATGCCTGCAACTCCACGAGCTTCGGCTGCAACTCCCCATCCGTGCTGCGCACCAACCCAAAATCCGCGGTCATGAAGTGAGGATGCTTACCCTGGCCAGGCACGTCGTACTTCGCCGGCACCGCCGCTTTCGCCTGCTCCAGATAGCGTGCGTCTCCCACCAGCTGGTAGGTCAACGCGGAACCTGCCTCAATCATCCGTTCAAACAGGCTTTGCGGAAAAAAGCAGGGCGTCTCCGCCATACGAAACTCGACAGCCGTGCCTGTTTCACGGTCCATCCGCTGCTTCAACGCAGCATACTTCGCCTGCGTAAAACGTGCGTTGAAATCACTCCGAAATGGTTCAACCATGCCGTGCGTTCATCCTTACCTGCAGCCTGCTGAGCAGCAACCCCCCTCAAAAGCTCAGCCGCAACCAGACCAACTTGACCCTTCAGCTATGCCTCAATCAAAAACTTGCCTTCGTTCATAATTTGTTCTTCGCCGTGCAAACCACCCAACCAGATGTTGAACCCCAGTCCCACCACATCGATATGGGTAGTAGAGCGCCAAGGTGCTCCGGTATGCGCCCCATACGGATCGCCGAAAGCAATATGAATGCCGGGGAATTTTTCATCCTGCAGAATGTTTCCAATCACCTCATGCACACCGATGTTGGTGCCGATGGCAAACTCGCCCACGCGGTCCGAGTTCGCATCCGTGTGCGTGTACTCCCAGAACTCCCGCTCCAATTGCTTGTTGGCACATTCCGCCGTTGTAATCCGGTTGCGGCTGATGTTGATCGTCAAGGGCGTGTCGCGCAAAATCCCGTAACGCGCGCATAAGAAATCGCCCACAACGCCATCCACAACGAACACGCCATTTACCTCGCCCGGCGCGGTGAAACACTCTCCGCCTGGCAAGTTGCCCCATTTTTCCGGGCTGATGATCCCAGAGGTCTTGAACCATCGATATTCCGGCTCAAGATCCGCGAAGATGTTCGTTCCCGCCGCCGTACTCGCCCGCACATATTTGGCTTTGCGCACACGGTCCAACACCGCCTGGCTCAGCCGGTCTACCGCACCGAAATCCGCGCGCATCCCACCCAGCATCACCTCCGGCGTAATGTTCACCATGTGTGCGTGGCGCATGCGCCGCCGGTTCACCACATCGGTCATCTGCATCCGGCTGCTCAGTTCATTAGGCTGCACCTGCACCGCGAAGATGCTGACCTGCGCCTGTTCCATGTCGGCAAGCACCTCCGCCGGCATCTTGGCCAGCGGGCGTTGCGCCAGCTCTTCCAACACAAAGCCGTTCCAGGTGCAGCCGAGCCGATCCAACTCCACCGCCATGGCGCCGGCAATGGCCAGCGTCGCTTCATCGGCAATGAGCGTCACCCGTTCTTCCGGCTGAATGCGCAGGCAGGTTGTTACCGCGTTTTGCGCTCCCTCGCGGAACTCGGCGGGGAATGGTACGGTGCGCAGATCGGTCGTAGCGGGATGTTCTACAGAAGGCATCGACTGTGTCTCAAGGCTGGTCAAAGTGTGGGTTCGTCCTATTTCTACGCTTGGTGACGCTCGTTGGATTGGATGCAAGGCGGCTGACTACAGCCCGGCACGCGTTTCCGCCGCCATATAGTCCACCACATGTTTCAAGTCTCCCGTTTCTCTCCAAATCTTCAGCTGCCGGTCTGCGCCCGAGCCTTCCCGGATCATCGTCCGAATGTACTCGATGGCGGAACGGCTATCCAGTTCATCCACCACATCATCGATAAACGTGAGGTATTCCTGAATCAAATCGCACTCCGGGATCTCCTCCTGCTTGCCGAAATCAATCAACTTGCCCGCAAGCCCGTAACGAACCGCCCGAAACTTGTTCTCCATCAGCAGCGCGCGCGAATACTGTCGATAATCCTGGTTGCAGGCGTGCAGCTTCCAAAGTTTGGCCGCGGTCGCCTGAATCAGCGCCGCAATGGCAACACTTTCTTCAGCGCGCATCGGAATATCACACACCCGCACCTCGATCGTATTGAAAAATGGATGCGGTCGGATGTCCCACCAGATCTTCTTTGCGTTGTCGATGCAATTGGTACGAATCAGTAGATTGACGTAGTCCTCAAACTCCGCATAGGAAGCGAAGCTGTCCGGCAGATTGGTGCGCGGAAAGTGCTCAAACACCTTGGCCCGGTAGCTCTTGTAGCCGGTCTCCATCCCCATCCAAAACGGCGAGTTTGTACTCAGCGCCAAGATATGCGGCAGAAAATATCGCAGCGAGTTCATCACTCGGATCGCTGCATCCCGATCTTCGATCCCCACATGCACATGCAGCCCAAAGATCAGGTTCGAGCGCGCCACCAGCTGCAAATCTTCCACCACCTTGTCATAGCGCGGATCGGGATAAATCTCTTGCGATCGCCAGTCGGCAAACGGATGCGTGGCTCCCGCCACCAGCACCAACCCATTCTCTTCCGCTAGTCGAATCAGGTTGCGTCGCAGATCGTATAAATCCTCCCGTGCCGCGGCGATGTTGTGGCACACGCGCGTGCCCACCTCGATTACTGACTGGTGCATCTCTGCTTTTACGCGTTCCTCCAACCGGATTTTGCCCTGTTCCAGCATGTCCGTTGTAATGTGCGAACGCAGATCGCGCGTTTCCGGATCGACGGTCTGGTATTCCTCTTCAATGCCTAAAGTGAACGACGGTCGCATCGCGGGCCCTTTCCCGTGTTCCGTTATCTTGCACTTTCTTATTCGCTGACTCCCAACTTCATCCTGCTCGCTTCCCTACTTCACCTTCTTCGCCGACGCCCGCACCGCTCGTTTTTCCGCCGCTTTCTTCTTCAGCGCGGCTTGTGTTGTATTCCCCTGCGTACCCGCCTGCAAATCAACCACGCCGCCCGAAAGGAACCGTGACCAATGCAAGCTCGCGCTCTGCGGCTCTGGCGCTTGCGCCTTGGCAATAGCCAGGTCGGCAACCTTCTCCACGATCCACTCGAAATTGGTAGCCCCCACTGAGTGGTAGTCCGCATCCGGGGCCGGATTCATGAAGTCAATCGCATACGGCACCCCATCTTCCACAGCAAATTCGACCGTATTCAGGTCATACCCCAACGCGCGGCACAGCTTCAGCGCATCCCCTTCCACGCGCTCGAGCAGCCCGGCCGCATACTCGGGCGGGTCCTGCACATAGCGGCGCTCATGCGGTTGCCGGGGATCGTACGGCATGATGCGCACATGCTCCTGCCCAACGACATAGCAGCGGAAGTACTCCTCGAAGTTCACCGCTGCCTGCAGCGTCATCGCGAGATCCCGCGTCTGGTCATAGGCATGAAAGAACTCACCTGGCGAATGGACGTGGTACACATCGCGCCAACCGCCGCCGTCATGCGGTTTCAAGAACGCCGGGAACTTGACGTATTCAAAGATCGCATCCCAATCCAGCGGATATTGCAGATTGCGCAACGACTGCTGATTGATCTGCGGCGGGTACAGCTTGTGCGGCAGTAGCACCGTCCGCGGCACAGCGACTCCCAGCTTCGAAGCCAGGGCATAATTGAAAAACTTGTCGTCAGCCGACCACCAGAATGGGTTGTTAATGACTTTTGTACCGGTAAGTACCGCGTTTTTCAGGTACGACCGATAAAACGGCATGTCGTGCGAGATGCGATCGACGATCACCGCATACGGACACGGCTCGGCCATGACCACGCCGCCAACCTGCACAAACTCCGCCCGAATCCCCTCAATGTCGAGTTGATTGATGCGCTCCACCAATGCGCCCGGGAAGGTGTTTTCCATGCCGAATAACACACCGATCGTCTTCAATCCTGTGCCCCCATCCTGACTTGCCCGACGCACGCTACACGTCTTATCGGCAATCCCTGCGTTTACTTTAGCCAAAGCGCGCAGATTTTTGCAGAATCATTTCCGGCATTGCGCTCGCTGCCCCCGCCAATTTCCCTTGCGCATCGTTTCACGTCAGAGATACATCTGGGCCATGCGCTGCCACCAGGGCCAATCGTGCCGCGCCCCGTCGCCCCAGACTTCCAGCCGTACGGGGATCTGCTTGGCGCGCATCGCCGCAGCGAGCCGCTCATTGTCGTTCCAGCACTGATCGTGCACGCCGGTCGCCAGCACGTAGGTCCGCTTGCGCATGCGATCCAGAAACCACGGATCGCTCAGGCTCGGCAGGTAGTCGAGCGGCTGGTTGTAGAACACATCCTCGTCGTAGTACCCACGCAGAAATCCCAGCCCCTTCAAATCGAAAGCGCCGCTCATCGACAAAAATCCCGTGAACACATCCGGATGTCGAAAGCTCACATTCACCGCATGGAACCCGCCGAACGAACACCCCGCGGCGATTAGATGGGGAGAGCCGTTGCGCCAACGCACATACGGCACCACCTCCCCCACGATGTAGCGGTCGTACTGCAC
>CAXTNA010000110.1:0-9126 GCA_964245535.1 uncultured Acidobacteriaceae bacterium
GCCCTCATGCTGCGCCGGGAGGGCCGAGCCGCCTGGTCGTCTCGGGATCGCCGGATGACCGCGCTCGTGGCATGCGGGTGGACGGCGTTTGCCTTGCTGATGCTGATCGATGTGCAGGTCGGCAGGAAGCTGTATTTCAGTGTAGTGATGGCGGATCAGAGCTACCGGATCGCGTTCACGGATGCGGTGGTACGGACGGGGATTCCGCCTGCGAATCCATTGTATTTTGCCGGGGCGCCGGCACCGATGCGCTACTACTATTTCTGGTACGTGCTGTGCGCCGCGGTGGTGAAGTTGGCGCATGTTTCGGCGCGGCAGGCGTTTGCCGCGAGCAGCGTGTGGGCCGGCTTCGGTTTGATCGCCACCGTGCAGCTTTACGCCACACACTTTTTTCGCTGGGGACGCAAACCGCGATGGATAGCGCTGGGATTGCTGCCGGTTGCGGGCGCGGATCTGATTCCTGCGCTGGGGCAGGCCATTCTGCAACCTTCGTTGAACGGCGACACGGAGTGGTGGTCGGTCGATCCGATCGATAGCTGGCCGGATTCACTGTTGTGGGTGCCGCACCATGTGGCGAGTGTGTTGTGCTGTCTGCTCGGGTTTTTGCTTCTGTGGCGCACCGTGGAGGCGGTATCGTCTGGGCCACTATCCTCGCAAACTCTGCAGACCCCGCAGGCTCGCAAAAGTTATCAGTGGGCTGTGGGCTGGGCTGTGATCTGGGCTGTGATCTGGGCCGCGGCGGCGTTTGCGAGTGCGGTGGGACTTTCGGTGTATGTCGCATTTGGTTTTGTGCTGCTGATGCTTGCCTGGCTGGTGCGGCTTCCGCTCGTTCGAGATCGCGCGTGGGGGTTGTGGTGGCGTTGGACAGCGATTGCAGGGCTGTTGAGCGCCACTATGCTCGCGCCGTATCTGCGGGAGTTAACGGCCGGCTCGGCGCTGGCTGCAGGCGGCACCGGACAGCAAGGCGCCGGACAGCAAGGCGCCGCGCCAGCAGGGCATCTTTTTGCGTTCAGCGTGCGGCGCATGATCGATTCGGAACTCCTGACCGGTTTGCCGGTGTTTGCTGCATGGAATCGAACGCATCCGGTACTGCTGGATCAGGCGATCCGGCTTTGTCTGCTGCTGCCGGGGCTGGCGATGGAACTTGGACTGTATGGCGCGGTGCTCGTGCTGCTGCTGTGGGCGCGGCGACCGAAGCAGGCACGGGCGACGCCCCCGGCGCATGAGGCGGCGCTCTTTTTTATGGTGTGCGGCCTTGCCATGTCCATGTTTGTCAGTTCCTCGGTGATCACCAACAATGACTTCGGCTACCGGGCAGTGATGTTGCCGCAGTTCTTTCTGCTGCTGCTGACGGCCGAGGTGCTCGCTTCGTGGGGCTTTCCAGAGTCCGCGGTCGTACAGCTAACCCGCGGACGGCGGCGGTTTCTCGGCGGCCTGCTGGTTTTGGGGCTTGCAGGGTTTGTGTACTGGGCGTTTCTGCTGCGGGCCTGGTTGCCGATCGAAGCGCATCGGGTGCAGAGTGGCTACATTTCTTCGCCTGACGATGCTTTCCAGATCCGCGAGGCGTTTGGCGTGCTCGATGGGGTGGCGCCGCGGGAAGCTGTCGTCGCCTTTCGCCCGATCGACCCAACCCCCGACCGCCAGGAGCAGGTGATGGTGCCGAACGAGTTTTATCAGCGCATGCTGGTGATGGATACGGGAAGGCAAATCCTGAATGCCGAGGGCAAATGTGCAGTGCACTTCGGCGGCGACCCCAAGGCATGCCCGGCGATCCAGGCGGCAACCGCGGCGTTGTATGCGTCTCCGGCCCCAAGCGCGGCGTGGGCGCGGGGGTACTGCAGCCGGTTCGGGGTGCGGTATCTGGCGATCAGCACATGGGATCCGGACTGGCAGGCCATGACGGGGTGGCCGGTGACGCTGCCGGTGGTGGTGCGGGAGCCGCGCTTCCGCATCTTGCAGTGCCGGTGACACAGAGCAGGCCCTGTGCCCAGTGCCCAGTGCACAGCGGGGTAAATGCAAAGTGGTACACACATGGCGCGGAACAAATGCCGGCATTCTCCGTCTAACCGGATTAGCGAGTCGGCAACCACCTCGAAAGTTCTAGCTCCGCGCCGGGTATCCTTGCGGACTTTTCACGAAGAGACACGGTAAGATCAGGTACGGTTAGCCCCTCATGAGGAAGACGTCATCCAGACTCTAGCGACGAAGCTCTATGAACCTAGCGCGCCCACACTGCATCGGGGGCCCTTCGCCACAGCTCTTCGGACTTCCCTTTCCGTTCCGGCGTTTCTTTTTGGGACGGTGCTTTTCGCGTTTGGGCTGCGCCTGGTGGTGGTGGCGTGCCTGCTCAGCCATGTGCCGTCGCACACCATCGACTACAACGATTTTGGCTGGGAAAGCTGGGAGATGGGCTGGACCGCCCGCAGCCTTTTTCTCGGCCAGGGCTTTAGTTCGCCGTTTTTACCTGTTTCCGGACCCACGGCGCTGGTGCCGCCGCTATACCCCTACCTGCTGGCCGGCGGCTTTCATCTTTTTGGGCTGAACACCGTGAAGGTTGCCTTTGCGGTTCTGGGGCTGAACAGCTTTTTTTCCGCGCTTACGTGTTTGCCGCTTTACTTTCTGGCCCGGCGCGCTTTGAATCAGCGCGCGGCGTCGCTGGTGGCCCTGGGTTGGGCGCTTTATCCTTTCGCCATTTACTTTTCGGCGGATCGTGTATGGGACTACGCCCTTACCTCGCTCTTGTTTACCTGCTGTCTGCTGGTCGCGCAAACGCTGCACCGGCGCACGGGCTGGGCATGGCTTGGTTTCGGCGCGCTGTATGGGCTTACCGTGCTTTCGAATCCGTCCGTGGCGTCGCTGCTGCCCTTTCTGCTGCTGATCGCGGTTTACCGTGCGTGGCAGGACGGCGGTCCTTCAGGGCGCTGGCTGTGCGGCGCGCTGCTTGCCTCGCTCGCCTTTTGCGCGGTGTGTGCCCCATGGCAAATTCGCAATCATCGGGTGATGCATGCGGATTTTTTTGTGCGCGACGGGTTCTGGCTGGAGTTTTATGCCGGCAACAACGGCGACACGACCGAGTCGAACTCCAATTTTGCCCATCCCGCGAGCAATCCTGCCGAGATGCGGCAATACCAAGCCGTGGGCGAGATCCGGTACATGGCCCAGAAGCGGGCGGCCTCGTTGGCGTTTGTTCGCACACATCCGGGCTTCTTCCTTGTGGCGACCGCGCGCCGCGTCATTCGCTTTTGGACCGGATTTTGGTCCTTTCGCCCCGGCTATCTGAAATACGAGCCGTTCGATCTGCCCAACGTGCCATTCTGCCTGGGTCTGCTGTTTTTCACGGTGCGCGGGCTGCGGCGTTGGTGGCGTGAGGACAAAGCAGCGGCTCTTCCCTATGTCGTAGCGCTCGCGGTCTTTCCGCTCCCCTACTACCTCACGCACAGTTCCATGGATTATCGGCAGCCGTTGGAGCCGATCCTTGTGCTTCTGGTGGTCCTTGGCCTGTTCGGCACGGGACGCCGGGGAGCCGATCGCCTGGCCTGATTGGCCGGCTGATTGACGCTCGCGAGCCGCTTACAGAACTCTTACACCACGCCGCCCTGATCCTCTATATGTTCAATGGTGAAGGGAAATGCATCACCATGAGTTCAGCAGCAGTGAATCCCCAAAACGCAGCATCGGCGGCAAGTTCTGAGCGCGTACAACAATCGCAGCAGCTAGCGGACAAGATCAAGCAAGACCTGCAGATGGGCCGGGAGTTCCAGGAAGGCCGCATTAACTGGATCACCAGCCTCTTTATGGGCGCTTTCCACGTCGGCGCCATCGCGGCCCTCTTCTTTTTTTCCTGGAAGAACCTTGCGGCTGCGGTCATCATGTATTTTCTCGCGATCAATGTCGGCATCGGCATGAGCTATCACCGGCTGTTGACGCACCGCGGCTACAAGACACCCAAGTGGCTCGAGTATTTTCTCGCCACCTGCGGCACGCTGGCGCTTGAGGGCGGGCCGATCTTCTGGGTAGCCACGCATCGCGTGCACCATCAATTTTCCGATCAGGAAGGCGATCCGCACACCCCGACCGAAGGCACCTGGTGGGCGCATGCCGGATGGATTCTTTCCGGTCGCGCGCTGCATTCTGAAACCGCCCTGCTGGGCCGCTATGCTCCCGACCTGACCCGAGATCGCGTCCATGTCTGGTTGTCGCGCTTTCATTGGCTGCCTTTGACGGTGGCAGGCTTCCTGCAGCTCGGCATCGGCGCGGCGCTGGCGCACCCCGGTCACCGGCTTGCGGGCGGCATCGGCATGATGTTGTGGGGTACCTTTCTGCGCACGACCCTGGGCCTGCACTCGACGTGGCTGGTAAACTCCGCCACCCATCTCTGGGGTTCGCGGCGTTTCGAGACCAAGGACGATTCACGTAACAATTGGATTGTGGCACTGCTCACCGGTGGTGAGGGTTGGCACAATAACCACCACGCACATCCCGTCAGCGCTCGCCATGGGCTTGCCTGGTACGAGTTTGACATCAACTACTACGGTATTTGGATGATGGAAAAACTTGGCCTCGCACAGAAGGTGCAGATTGCCAAATTCGATCCGAAAAATCCAAAGCCGGCCGGCGTTCACTAGGAACATCGCAGGATAGCGAGAAACCTCCCTTGAAGCGGGAGGTTTTCTTTTTGTGTTCTACGAGAGGATGATGCAGCGGATGATTCATCAATGCGTACCTGACGATTTCGACCAGATATGGAACGTCATCAACGAGGGCGCTCAGGCCTATAAGGGAGTCATTCCAGCCGACCGATGGACAGAGCCCTATATGACTCGGGAAAAATTACAGCAGGAGATCGGTGCCGGTGTGACGTTTTGGGCCTACTGGCAGAACAACACCATGATTGGCGTGATGGGCATCCAGGCCGTTCAGGATGTCACCCTGATTCGCCATGCCTATGTGCTGACCCGTCATCAAAAGCAGGGTGTCGGGGCGAGCCTGCTTTCCCATCTACGTCAGCTTACGGACACTCCTATTTTGATCGGGGCCTGGGCGGATGCCGTGTGGGCCATCCGCTTCTACGAGCGTCATGGCTTTTCCCAGGTCGGGACTGAGGAAAAGAACCGTCTGCTGAAACGGTATTGGCATATTCCCGAGCGCCAGGTGGAAACGTCTGTTGTTCTTTCGGATATGAGGATGACCGTTCCTTTGTAGCACCTTAGAAGGCTGCTAAGTGAGGACAGTATTGCGGAGCGAGTGTTCCCGCTATACTCGGCACGAACGCCATGAACCTCACCCGCCGCCGGAAAAGCCAAGCGTCTTTTATCACGCTGGGCGTGTGCCTGATCTGCCTCGCGGTGGCGCTGAATATCACCTGGGTGCAGCACAATAGCCGCCGCTTGGCGATCGACATTCTCGGTGTCCTGCTGTTCGGCATCCTGATCGCGGGTGTGGTGCTGAACACCGTCTTTCTGCTGCGCGAGATCCGGCGCAATGAGCGTCAAGACTCCTTTCTCAATGCCGTCACACATGAGCTGAAGACGCCGTTGGCCAGCCTTCGCTTGTACTTGGACACCCTAGAACGTCGGCCGATTGCGGAGGAGCAGCGCCGGCAGTTTTATGCCATCATGCGCGCCGACACGGACCGCCTGCAGGCCACGGTGGAGCAGGTGCTGAAGGCCGGAGAGCTGGGGATGCGTCCGCACACCGGCGAGCGCGTGCGCGTGGAGCTTCGCCCGTTGCTGGCCGAGTGCGTCGCCACGGTGCTTCGGCGTTATGACCTGCCGGAGGCGGCCATTGCGCTTGAAAAGGTTGCTGGCGATGTTCGCCTGTTTGTAAACGGCTATGCGGAGGACCTGCGAACGGCTGTTGTCAATCTGCTCGATAACGCCGTGAAGTACTCCCCGGGGGGCGTGCACATCCGAGTGCGGCTCTCGATTGAGAGTTACACCTTTGCGGTGGTGGCCGTTGCGGACCAGGGTTTGGGGCTGCCCTCGGACCAGTTGAAGCGCATCTTTCGCCGTTTCTATCGCGCGAACACTGCCGATCGCGTCAAAATCAAAGGCACAGGCCTGGGATTGTTTCTCGTGCGCACCATCGCACGCCAACATGGCGGCGACGTTCGCGCCGAAAGCGAAGGTTTAGGCAAAGGAACAACGGTGCTGCTGAAGCTACCCTTGGCGCTAAGCTGAAACGGTGGACATGCTCGCAGACCTGACCGCCCTTCCCGATGCACAGCCCGTTGCAACAGCGCTGCCGCTGATCGCGCTTGTGGAGGATGAAGAGCACCTTGCGCAAGGGCTGCTGTTTAACCTGCAGGCGGAAGGCTACACGACGCACCACGAGGCCGATGGCGATGCGGCGCTGGCCTGGTTGCTGGCGGCCGATCCGCCACCCGCGGCCGTGCTGCTGGACGTGATGCTGCCGGGCCGGGATGGCTTCAGCATCCTGCGCGCGCTCCGCGAGGCACAGCGCTACACGCCTGTGTTGCTGCTCACCGCGCGCGGGCGCACCGAAGACATCATCGAGGGCTTTGCCTCGGGAGCCGACGATTACCTGCCAAAGCCTTTCGACCTTTCCGTGCTGCTGGCGCGTTTGGGTAGCCTGCTGCGCCGGGCCCATTGGCAGCAGGCAAGTCCTCCAGGCGCTCCGTCGACGCCTGTTGCCAAAGTAACGATCGGGATGCCTTCGGCACCCGTGGTGCTCGGCAGTCACACCATTGATCTGGATGCGCTCGAAATTCGCGGCGGCGCGGAGCCGGTGCGCCTTACGGTGATGGAAGCCGATCTTCTACGGTACCTGCTCGATCGGCCAGGACGCGTTATCTCGCGCAAAGAGATGCTGGAAAAGGTTTGGCGGGTGCATGGCGATACCGACACGCGGCCGATCGACAATTTTATCGTGCGTTTGCGGCGCTATCTGGAACCGCAGCCGGCCGAGCCTGTCTACTTCCTGACTGTGCGCGGGGTGGGCTACCGTTTCGTTCCGCCTGCAGCGTAGAGCCGTTGCCGGCCTTCCTTTTAATTGTCATCCCGTAGCGCAGCGGAGGGATCTGCTTTTTGGGGCTCGAACGCACTGCGAAAGAAAGCAGGTCCCTCCGCTGCGCTTCGGGATGACAATTTCATGAGGTGCGTTCCGCCGCTAAGAGTTGCTGTGGAAGCTTTGCAGCTTCAAGAAATGGCCTTTAAAGCAGGCGAACGCCTGCTCTGCGGTAGACTCAAGCTGATTACCCTACCCGCCGCACGTGCGCATTCTTTCCCGCTACATTCTTCGCGAAATCGCCGCTTACGCTTTCTTGGGCGGCGTTCTGTTCACGTTTATTCTGCTCATGCGCTACCTGCTCCCGCTGCTGGAGTTGTTTGTGCGCGGCATCGCCTCGCCGGCAGACATGCTGCGGCTGTTCGGCTACCTGCTGCCAAACTTTCTTACGCTCACGCTGCCGATGGCGGTGCTGATCGGGATCCTGCTCGGCCTCAGCCGCCTGGCAGCGGACAGCGAGATCACGGCGATGCGCGCCAGCGGCATGGGTGTGGTCGACTTTCTGCGCACCGTGAGCGTGCTGGCGGTGGTGTGCTGGATCGGCGGCCTTGCAAATGCACTGTATGTCGCCCCACGTGCCGCGGCCGCGCTGCTGCGGTATGAGGAGCAGAGCAAGACCTCGCAAGCCACATTGGAGGTACAGCCCCGGGTTTTTTATGAAGACCTCAAGAATTACGTGCTGTACGTGCAGGATGTGATGCCGGGCAGCAACGGCACCGCGCTTTGGAAGAATGTATTTTTGGCCGATTTGTCGCAACCGGCCTCGCCGCACATCATCACCGCAAAGGAGGCTGTGGTGCTCGGCAGCGGGGCGCAAACGCTGCATCTGGAACTTGCAGACGGCGCACGGCACGACCTCGCCGCGTCGCATCCGGATCAGTACGAGATTTCTACCTTTTCTTCGACTGACCTGCCCGTACAAAGCGGCCAGCAGGAAGAAACGCAGCACATCACGCGGCGCGACACGCCGCTGCAGGCCATGCCGACCCGCGAGGTGTGGGCCCATGCGCATCGTGTCGGGGACTCGCTGAGCTATGCCATCGAACTGCAGCGGCGGCTGGCGTTTCCAACAGCCTGCCTGGTGCTGATGCTTGTCGGCGTGCCGCTCGGCTTGAGCTCCCGGCGGGGCGGCAAGGGCGCCGCGTTTGTGCTCACGCTGCTGCTGGTGTTTTTGTATTACTTTGCCTCGTCCATGGGGGTGGCGCTGGCCCGGGAAGGTAAGCTGCCGGCCGTGCTTGGGGTGTGGGGCGCAAACCTTGTTTTTTCGGTCGCCGGCTTGCTGCTGGTACAGCAGATCTCGCGCGGTGGAGCGGTGCTTGCGTTTTTTGGTTCGCTGGGGCCCGCGTTGCGACGGCAACGCACCGGCGTCGAGCGCCAACCCGAAGCCGCCTCCGCAAACGGCCGCACGACGGCGCCGCTGCAGCGACTGCGGCTCGCGCTGGGCAGCCGTTTTCCCCTCATTCTCGACGAGTACGTGATGGGCAGCTTTCTGCGGAACTTCCTGCTCGTTCTCGCCGGGATTACGGTTCTCTTTCTGATCTTCACTTTTTTCGAACTCATCGGCGACATCGTCCGCTACCGCACGCCGCTGGTAACGGTCGGCGAGTATCTGCTGAATCTGATTCCCTTTGTGCTGTACAACATGACGCCGCTGTGTTCGCTGGTCGCCGTGCTCATCACCTTCGGCACGCTTGGCCGCACCAGCGAACTGACCGCCATGAAGGCCACCGGCATCAGCCTGTACCGCGTGGTTGCGCCGGTTCTGGTCATCACAGGCGTGCTTTCGGTGGCGCTGTTTGCCTTCGATGAAGGCTATTTGCCCGCAGCGAACCGCCGCCAGGAAGCGCTGCTTTCCGCGATCAAGGGCAAGCCGTCGCAGACCTTCCTCCGTCCCGACCGCAAATGGATGTCGGGCCAGGCGGGTCGCCCCGAGGAACCCAAACGCATCTTCTACTACCAGTTTTTCGATCCCGAGCGCGATGTCTTTGCCAACCTGACCGTCTTCGAGTTTCAGCCCGGCACATTTGCGCTCAGCCGCCGTATTTTCGCATCGAGCGCGCGATGGAACCCGCAAGCCGGAACCTGGACGCTCGCCGATGG
>CAXTNA010000111.1:0-8992 GCA_964245535.1 uncultured Acidobacteriaceae bacterium
TTCCTGACTTTTGTCGTCGGGCTGGTGAGCACGGGGCTGGCCGCTGTGCCGGCTGCCTGTGCCGCGCTCTTACTGCATCTTATGCATAGGATTGTGGAGCACCTGGGCCATGCCGCGTTGGGCGATGTCCGTGTGCCGGGTCCTGCCACGGCGGGGGTTGTGCTGTTCTGCATGTTGCTGGCCTTTGCCTGTTACGCGCTGCGCGCCCGGCAGCTCACGCTGGCGTGGAGCGGGGTGGGGGCGGCGGCTTTGCTGCTGGTCGTGGTGCTTTGGCCTGCGCATCCGCTGCTCCACCCCCGCGCGCTGGAGGTGACGGCCCTTGATGTGGGGCAGGGTGACTCTCTACTGGTGGTCTCGCCCGAAGGTCGTACCCTGCTTGTGGATGCGGGTGGCCCGGTGGGCAGCCTCCAAACCCATTGGGACGTCGGCGAGGAGATCGTCGCACCCTATCTTTGGTCGCGACACGTACGCCGGCTGGATGCGGTGCTCATCACCCATGCGCATAGCGATCACATTGGGGGCATGCCTGCGGTACTACGGGACCTGCGGCCCCGGGAGCTTTGGTTCAGCATCGAGCCGGGCGTTTCGCCTGCACTGGAAGCCTTGCTGGCTGAGGCGCACGCGCTGGGCGTTGCCGTCCATCCACTAGCCGCGGGCGACCGCTTCCCCTGGGGTGGCATGGATGCCGACGTGCTCGCGCCGGAGCGGGGCTACCAAAATCCTGGGGAAGCACGCAACAACGATTCGCTGGTCATGCGCCTGACCTGGAAGAAGGCGAGCGTGTTATTGGAGGGCGATGCCGAAGCCCCGAGTGAAGCGGCCATGGTGGCGCATGGGCGGCTGCTGACCCCGGTGACACTGCTGAAAGTCGGGCACCACGGCAGCCGCACCTCGACCAATCCCGAGTTTCTTGCTGCAGTGGCGCCTCGCGCTGCAGTGATCAGCGTGGGTCGGCACAATACCTTCGGCCATCCGCGCCGCGAGGTGCTCGACCGGCTCGAAGCGGCACACATTCGCACCTATCGTACGGACCGTGAAGGGGCCGAGACCTTTCTGCTCTACCCGGACGGCCGCCTCACCATGGATCAAGCTTTTCCCTGACAGCTGCGTACCTTAACCGGCTTGCCTCACTCGTGCTTGCCATGCCTCCTGTACCTTTTGGATCTGCATAGCTAACGGCAGTGTGGCATCGACTTCGACATCGTAGCGGCAGTATCCATGGGTTTTCAAATGAAAGAAAGCTTCCCCGATGGTGCGATTTCCACGCTTCTTTTCTCGCTCGATGAGCGTTTCCACCGGCGCATGCACCCCAACCCAGAGCACGCGGAAGGGTGCCAACAAATGCTGAAGATCTTCAGCCCAAGCCTGTTCTTCGACGATGTGTTCCACGATAAGGTTGTTGCCGGCAAAAGCAAACGCCGCAATCGAGCGGTGAAATCCATCGAAGAAGCGCTCCCTTTCACTTGGGTCTGTCGCATACGAGGCGAAGCTTTGTGGCGGCCGCACGCGGAAGCCGGCATCCGCGAGCTGGTCGGAAGCGTAATAGGAGAAGGGTTGATCGAAGGCGAGTTGCAGCGCTCTGGCCAGCGTTGTTTTACCGGCGCTTGAAGTGCCGTTTAGAAAAAGAATATCGCCATACGGAACAGTCTTCATCCGTTTGTCTCACCCTATAACACCTGTGTACTCCAGATACACTTTTCAGCCTATTTGCAAAAGTAGGCTGGCTTCTTGCAGCATCCGACGCCTTCCGGATCGGGGTGCATGGAAGGGCTACCGCGTCGCATACTGAATAGAGCTTCAACGCCGGAGGTATGAATGAACGAATTCGAGAAAAACGGGCACGGGGACAAGCAAGCAGGAGAAGGAATCTCAGAAAGCTCAGCGGCTGCCAACTCCCTGGCCTCTGCCGAAGTGCTGCCCGGGGGTCCCAAGCGGGAACTTTCTCCCGCCGAGCAGGAAGAGGCCAAGCTGATCCGTCGGCTGCAGATCATGATGAACATGGTGATGGGCGTGATCGCGCAAGACGGCAGCCTGAGCTATGACGAAGCGGCAACCATGGTCGGCGACGCCCGCAATGCGGCGCTGGCGATGTTTCCTGGGAAGGAACTGGCGTACGACCTGATCTGGCGACCCCGGTTTCAGCGGCTCATGCGGGAAAGGTTTCGATTGATGTAGCCAGCTTGATTTACAGATAACACGTCATCCTGAGCGGCGCGAAGGTTCTGTGTATTCTGCCCGGATCACAGGGGCGCCCAGAAATACAGAGGTCCTTCGCTACGCTCAGGATGACAACGCACCATGCCGTAGAGCCAGGCAGAGGGCTATGGATGTACGTCCCCTCTCAATCCGTAGCCGCACTGAGATTTACTCAAACTGGAAGGGAGGCTGCACGTTCCGATCTGCCGGAAAGCTCCGCGGCACGCGTTTCAGCATAGGCGGCGGCCCCGAGCAGGGCGCAGGTATCGTCCAGAATGATGCGCACCGGCACCGCTTCCAGAATCGGTCGCATACGGCCTTTATCGAAAAACGCTTGCATAAACATACCGTTTTGCATGAGCTTCAGTACCTTGGGGGCAATGCCGCCACCAAGATAGATTCCTCCGGACGCAAGCACCGTTAGGGCGAGATCACCCGCTTTGGCGCCATAAGCAGCTGCGAACAAATTCATCGCTTCGACGCAGATTGGACTCGTACCCTCTTCCGCACAGGTGCCGATGACGGCGTTGGGATCTTCGGCCGCCATGCGCTCGCGGAGCCAATCGGGCTCTTCCATCTTCTGGTCGTCGCGCAAAAAGGCGTATACGTTGCGAATGCCCAAGCCTGACACGACGCGCTCAGCGCTGACGCGCCCGTTTAAGGTCCGCCGCAGATAGGTCAGCAAGGCAATTTCGCGGTCGGTGCGCGGAGCGAAGTCGACGTGGCCCCCTTCTGAAGGAATCGGGGTATGGCGGCGCAGCTTTGCATCCCATGCCAGCACCGATTCGCCAAGACCTGTGCCGGCGGACAACAGGCCCCGATGGCCGACACCTGCCGCATCGCCCTCGTGCAAGGTAAAGATCTGGTTTTTGCCGAGCTCCGGGATGCCGTAGCCATTCGCTTCGAGATCATTGATGAGAAAAATATGCTCGACGCCAACGGATTGTTGCAGATCCCGCGCATCCAGGGTCCAGGGCAGGTTGGTGAGCTTCAGCCGGCCGTCGCGCACCGGACCTGGGCAGCCGAAACAGGAGGCCATGATGTCCCCGTGCTGTTCCGTGCCCTTGGCCAGAAAGGCCTTCACCACATCGTCCAGGCAGGCGTACTCGACCGCCGGGAACTTTTCTTCACGCAGCTGAACCAACTTGCCTTCCGCGAAGTTGTAAAGCGCAAGGTGGACCTTGGTGCCACCGACATCCCCTGCCAAAATCATGCGTACTCGCTTTGCTGTGCACCCTCGGTGCTGAACGTAAGTTGCAAGCTAAATCTCAAGCGTGCCGACGCGGCGATCGCCTTCCGGCCCGTGAAAGACTTCGGTGCCGCGCGGGAGATTGCCGGCAGCAACCTCATCCAGCTGCAGCAGCAAACGGCCGCTCGAAGGACGGATGAGCTGCGACGGAAGACGCTCCGGATCGCGTGGACCGGTGAACACTTCAGCGACGATAGCCGTTTTTGCCGGGCCGCCAATCTCAAAGGCGACCGCGGCCGCCTGGTTGATCACCGGCCAGGTGAGCGTCAGCCGCCAGGTGTCTTTTTGCGGAACGTGGTTGGCAACGCAAAGCCGGCCCATCTCGTGGAGCGCGTCCGTATGCGGAAACAGGGAGGCCGTGTGCCCGTCATCGCCCATGCCCAGCAGCAAAAGATCGAAAGCGGGAGATTCTGCCCCTTCCAGCTTCAAGGTATTTCGCAGGGTGCTTTCATAGCGGGAAGCGGCCTCTTCCGGATCGAGTTCGCCTTCCATGCGATGCACGTTTGCCGCGGGAAGACCGACATGATCGAGCAGCAAATTCTTGCAAACGCCGTAGTTGGATTCGGGGTGATCGGGAGGTACACAACGCTCGTCGACCCAGAAAAGCTGCAGCTTGTCCCATGGAACCGTGTTGGCAAAGGGCTGTGCGGGATCGGCCAGCAGCTTGAACGCGGCCTGCGGCGTGGAACCGCCGGAGATGGCGACCCGCGCCACCCCACGCCTGGCTACGGCATCGTCCACTTTGGCCGCGAACTGCCGTGCCGAGGCCATGGCCAAGGCAGCCATGGTGGGCCACACAAGATAGGTAACGGTGATCGGCTGCGGCATAGTTCGGAACGGTCCATGAAAATAAGTGCTTGAGTTTTACGTTGTACGTTCTAAGTTGTACGTTGTTCCGGGACGGGCGTCCACCACTTGGCTGGGACATACAACGTACAACTTGGAACGCTTAAACGGTTTACAGTTTTGCCCAACTGCGGCCGTCTTTGGCTAACAGATCATCCGAACTTTTCGGACCCATCGTGCCAGCTTCGTAGTTGGGGAAGTCTTTGGGTGGGTTTGCCTTCCAGGCTTCCAGCACCGGGGTCATCAGCGCCCAGGTTGCTTCGACGCCTTCACGCTCGGCAAAAAGCGTGCCGTCGCCCAGCATGGCATCGAGCAACAAGCGCTCATAGCCGTTTGCAGAACTCTTGCCGAAAGCGTCGGCGTAGCTGAAATGCATTTCGACCGGCTTCACGTTTGTGGTTGGCCCAGGAATTTTTGCGCCGAACATTAGCGTGATCCCTTCATCGGGCTGAATGCGCATTTTCAGCACGTTGGGCGTTACCTGCCCGTCATTGTTGTTGGATTTGAAGAGATGCAATGGCGGCTGCTTGAAGGTCACCGTAACCTCGGTGACCCGTTTGGCAAGCCGCTTACCCGCGCGAATGTAAAACGGCACGCCGGCCCAGCGCCAGTTTTCAATGGACAGCTTCATGGCCGCATAGGTTTCGGTGGAGGACTCCGGGTTGACTCGATCTTCCTGACGGTAGCCGATCACCTGCTGGCCGTCGACCGTGCCCGCGCCGTACTGGCCGCGTGCGGTGTCTTCGACTGGTACGGGCTCGATGGCGCGCCAAACCTTGAGCTTCTCGATCCGGACCGCATCGGACTGGAAGTTGTCCGGTGGTTCCATCGCGACAAAGCTCAACACTTCCATCACATGGTTTTGCAGCACGTCACGGAGTGCGCCGGCGGTCTCATAAAAGGGGCCTCGGCCTTCAATGCCGATCGACTCGGCGGCCGTAATCTCCACATGATCGACGTAATTTCGATTCCACACCGGCTCGAAGATGCCATTGCCGAAACGGAACACCAGAATGTTCTGGACGGTTTCCTTTCCGAGATAGTGGTCGATGCGGAAGATCTGATTTTCGCCCAACACGGCATTCAGTTCCGCATTCAGCTTGCGGGCGCTGTCGAGGTCCGTGCCGAAAGGCTTTTCGATGATGACATTGACCCACTGGCCTTCCCCGGCCTGCGTCATGCCATGCTTGGCGAGGCGCTGGGCGATGTCCGCGAAGAACTCCGGCGCCACAGCCAGGTAGAAGAGCCGGTTGCCTTTGGTGCCCAGCTTGCCGTCGAGATCGGACAAGAATGCCTTCAGTTTTTCGTACCCAGCATCATCATCGAAGTTGGTAGCGAAGTACTTCACACGGTCGACAAAGGGCTTCAGCTTGGAGTCGCCTGCATCCACGCCGCCGCCCTTCAGGATGCCATCCTGCATATCGCCGGCAAAAGTGGACGACACATCGCGGCGAGCCACACCCACCACGGCAAAGTCCTTTGGCAACAGGTTCTGCTGCTCCAGGTGAAAGAGAGCAGGCAGCAGCTTGCGCTTGGTAAGGTCGCCCGAGGCGCCGAAGATGACCACGATGCACGGATCCGGCACTCGCTCGTTGTCCTGAACCTTGTCCGGGCTATCGCCGGCCGTCGCACGGTTCGTCAAGGATTGCCCTACCTCTGCCACTGCTGCCATGGTTTTCTCCTCCGCTCTTGCCTGCGGGAGCGTCCGCTGATGCCTTGCCTTGCCCGACGTTCGATGCCGCTGGATGCTGCGGCGCTGCACGAATTCCGCGTTCTGTCCCGTACGGCAGGCTGCCGGCAGACGTTGGCGGCGAAGGACGGCTACCTCGCTCGTCCTTGACCCCCAAATCCAGGACCCCCAAATCTAGCCTAAACCTAGCCTAACCGAAGCATTTCCCCTTCGGAAAACCGTTCGTAATGTTCGAAGGTACCGTCCGTGCCTCAGCGGCGGCCCGCGGCGACCGCTGAGATTGCCGGAGAAGGCTGGCCGGTATTTTCGGGAAAATCCGCGCCTTCCGTTACGCTTTGCCATTTGTTCAACTCCTCGGTCCACTGCTGCAGGCGCGTGCGGTAGCGTGCGAGTGCCTGCTTGCCGAGCAGGAGATGTTTGGGTGGTTCGGACGAGTTTACGGCGCCAACGATCGCCTCCACAGCGCGTTGCGGGTCGCCGGCCTGTTTGCCCGCCTGCGTGTTGAAATACTCGCGCGTAGTACCCACGGTCGTCTCGTAATCCGAGATGCGGCGGCCAGCCTCCAGTGCGGAACGGCCCAGAAAATCTGTGCGGAAAGGACCGGGCTCGACGACCATGACGTGAATGCCCATCGGCTTGAGCTCCGCGGCCAACGCCTCACTCAGACCCTCCACCGCGAACTTTGATGCATTGTAAAAGCCCCAACCCGCCGAGCCGATGAGGCCGCCGATAGAAGACAGGTTGACGATAGTGCCGGAACGCCGCTCGCGGAACATGGGCAAAAACGCTTTGGTGAGGTTGATGAGCCCAAACAGATTGGTGTTGAACATGGGCATGTATTCTTTTTCGACAACCTCTTCCACGGCACCGCAAACGCCATAGCCGGCATTGTTGACGAGCACATCGATGTAGCCGACATGGGAGATCGCATCGGCCACCGCATGATCGATACTGTCACCGCTGGTGACATCGAGCGGCAAAATGGTCACGCCGCCCGGGTAACGCGTGGTCAGATCTTGAATTTTGCTCACCTGGCGTGCAGTCGCGACCACATTGGCGCCGTGTTGCAGTAAATACTCTGCCATCAAACGGCCGAAGCCGGTGGACGCCCCTGTGATGAACCAATTCTTGCCGCGTATCGTGTCGTTGCCCGCATTTGTCATGTGTCATGGGATGGCGATTTTCGGGCTGGCGATGCTAGGGAAGGCTCGGTTGCGGAGGGGGCATGGCCATTCGCTGCCGGCTATTGTGTCCCAGTCTGGCGGATATAGCTTTGCCGTGCATGTACGAGCAGATTCTTGGGCTTAAGGCCGGGGTGGGACGCGAAAAAGGCAGAGCTGAGTGCAACTTGCAGATGACACAGGGTGCCTTCAGGGTGAGGCACGCCCGGCCGATAGCCGAGGGTGTAGCGCTGCCGCAAGATGTCGAGCAAGGACGCTAGTTGCGCATCGACATCCCCTGCCGTGGCGAAAAGGACGGGCCCGCCGGTGCGCTCGGCGTAGCGTTCGATGTCGCCGAAGCGACCGGTGTGCGTGGGGATGGGGCTGCGCTCGATAAGAGCGCTCACGACAGCGTTCGACCGCAGAAGCGCAGCCGTTGCCTCATCTTCTGTGTGGAGCATCGCGGGCGCGTGTTTCGCCAGGCCACGCTGGGCGTTCTGATCATTGGCGGAGCCGTCAGTGAGCCATATCTGCACGCGGCGGCTATCAGGACGGCGGGCCTGCCGCGACTGTGCGACGGCTTGCCACAGGTCTTCAAAGAGGAAGGTGGGCTCCTGGGCGTCGTAGCTGGCCGCGGCGGCATCGATACCCTCCACGGCGCTCATGCGGTCGCGGGTGAAGGGCTGCACGAGCGTGGTGTGCGAGGAAAAGGTCATCACGGCGACCTCGTCCTGCGGGCGGAGATGGCGGAGCACGGCAGCCGCGCCGCCGGAGAGGTATTGCAGCACGGGATGTACGGTGTCGGTGAGATCGAAAAGCAGGACGAGTGAGAGTGGGAGCTGATCTTCGCTGAGGCTGGTGATGGTTTGCGGGGTGCCGTCTTCAGTGAGCAAAAAGTCCGCCGGCGTGAGGCCTTCGAGGGATTCGCCGGTTTTCCGCAGTTGGACCGAGGCGTCGACGAGCACAAGTTGCGTGGTGACGTGCAGGGTGATGGGCGGATCCGGCGAGGTTATGGCGGTCTGCGCAATTGCCGGTCGCGGGCAAGCTGTCGCTGCCCACAGCAGAACGACTGTGTTTCTCCAGAACGTCAGCATGCGCGTCGATCTTTCATTCCGAACTCTTCGCTGTCATCCTGAGCCTGAGCTTGTCGAAGGGGAAGGACCTTTGTATTCTGCCCGGACCGCATCGGCGCCTCAGAAGAATACCGAGGTCCTTCGCTGCGCTCAGAATGACGGCGGCTTTTGTGTGCATCCCACCTTGCGTTTGAACTGAGCCGCTATTACCGGCTATGGACGCAATTCTTCTACGCCGTTTTCTCCCGCAACCAGTGCCAGCGTGGCCATGCCGGTGAATAACCCATGTTCCACCACACCGACGATGGCTCGGATTGCGGCGGCGGTGTTCTCCGGGTCGGGGATGGCACCGCAAAAGCAGTCCAGGATGACATTGCCTTCGTCTGTAATCCAGGGGCCCTGTCGGTCCCGCGCGGGGCGCAGCTTGGGGTTAAGTCCCAGGGCGTCGAGCTTGCGCTCGACCAACGGGAGCGCGAGCTGAATGACCTCGACCGGTAGCGGAAATTTGCCCAGCTGCGTGACGACTTTTGTGGAATCGGCGACCACGACGAACTGCCTGGCTGCGGAGGCGACAATCTTTTCGCGCAACATGGCGCCGCCGCCACCCTTGATCAGCGCCAGCCCCAGAACCGGATCCTGCGCGACCTCGTCCGCCCCGTCGATGTTGATGTCGAGGACAGGGGTTTCGGCGAAGTTGGTGATGGGGATGCCGAGCTGTTCGGCGAGCGTGCGGCTTGCGTCTGAGGTGGCGATCGCTTTGATTTGCAGACCGCCCTGC